>CAZBTD010000123.1:0-9176 GCA_964494815.1 uncultured Ferruginibacter sp.
CAACAAAAGGTTTGCCGCAAGGCTGGCGGACGGAATACCAATCGGCAGTTGTACTGCTATAAACAACGTTGACAATACTTATACATTTCAGTTTCTGCTGTAAAAAAACTAATATTTTCCTGAACCCATGAACCGAATAAATCTCCTGATCAGTTGATGCTTCTCCTCAATTCTTGCAATATAACAACTCCAGCAAATCAACATCTGTACCTTTCAAAAAAGGCTCTCTCTAATATCTCCCTGTGGTCGGGGTGTGCAATGCTGATAAGTGCCTTTCCTCTTTGTTTAAGGTTCATGCCAAACAGGTTTACTTTTCCATATTCCGTTACCACCCAATGTACATGGCCACGGGTGGTAACCACACCTGCACCCTGTTTTAAAAACGGCACTATCCGTGAAATACCTTTGGATGTAACAGAAGGCAATGCAATAATAGGTTTGCCACCTTTTGATAAAGAAGCCCCACGGATAAAATCCATTTGCCCGCCAATGCCGGAGTATTGATAAGTGCCAAACGAATCTGCACATACCTGCCCGGTAATGTCTATTTCAATAGCGCTGTTTATGGCAGTTACTTTAGGGTTTTGCCTTATTACACTTGTATCGTTTACATATCCAATATCCACCACTCTTATCGACGGGTTGTCATGCACAAAGTCGTATAGCTTACGGGTGCCAGCCATAAAACCGGTAACAGAGCGACCCCGGTTAATTTTTTTGCGGCTATTGTCAATAATACCTTTTTCTATCAATGGCACCACGCCATCACTCATCATTTCTGTATGCAGGCCAAGATTTTTGTGAGCTGTGAGATTTTTCAGTACCTGGTCGGGTATGGCGCCAATACCCAATTGTAATGTAGCGCCGTCTTCCACCAGTGAAGCTACATGCTCACCAATGAGTCTTGTAGTTTCATCACTTTTTGCATTATAATTTACTTCCGGCAGCTCCTCGTCATGCCACACCATGGCGTTTATTTTGCTCACATGTATAAAGCCATCGCCATGTGTACGGGGCATTCTTGTATTTACCTGTGCAATTACATACGGCGCTGTGTCCACTGCCGCTTTTGAAATATCAACTGAAGTACCCAAAGAGCAATAACCGTGTGCATCAGGCGGCGATACTTGTACAATGGCCACATCAAGTGGCAAAATGCCTTCCCTGAACAACTGTGGTATCTGGCTTAAAAAGATAGGTATGTAGTCGCCCTGGTTGCTGTTGACGGCGACACGGTTATTTTCTGATACAAAAAGTGAGTTGATAAAAAAACTGTCTTTGTATAGCGGAGAGCTAAAACTAATATCTCCCAAAGTGGTAATGCTTACCAGCTCCACATTTGTAAGCGTATCATATCTTGATTGCAAAGCCCTTAAAATATGCAATGGCGTGGCTGCACTGCCATGTATAAACACCCTGTTGCCGGAATGTATAAGTTTTACTGCTTCCGCTGCAGAAATAAGTTGTTCCCTTTTCATGCGAAATATTTTTTTCCTGTTTAAGATAAAACATAAATATCAGTAGAGGAAATTGATGGAGTGCAAATGTAGCAGTGCATAGATGCTCAAAAACTGATCAATAGTATTTTACAGTATGATTACCATCACCTGTTTTCAGCAATCAATTCAAGCATTACTAACAAAACAGGACCGGGCAGAGTTTGGCACCAGTAAAACAATACAAATAAAAAAGCGCAGGTATTTACCCGGCGCTTTTACTATGTTGAATAATATAAATCTTATTTCACAACTGGCGCAGCATACTGGCTGATGTCAATCATAAAATGCCTTGTATAAATTTTATTTTTTTCAAATAAAGCTTTTAAATCTTCTGCTTCCTTTCTCAGGTATTTGCCATCCTTTTCATCGTAATCATTTGCAGCAAGCAAGTCGGCTTCTTTAATGGCAGCATCAGGATTGTCGAGCAGCATATAAATTTTGGCAAGACAATAGTAAGCAGAATAGCGTAGTTTTTTATCCGCTTTATCAGAGCCGGTGTATTTTGTTTTAAGGCTTTCAAAGTAGGCAATCACAGGTGCTGTTTTTGTCCTGAATTCACCAAGGCTGTCTGATGCATTCATTGATGACAGGGCAGCTTTAAACTGCGACCATGCGTTTTGCATACCATCCTGTTCTGGATGTTTTTTGCTGTCCATCACCCACAAAATATCATGTAGTGTGGCAGCCGGGTAGCCATATCTGCTGTTAAGTGTACTGGTTAAAGTTTTCATGGCATTGTTTGCAAGGGTAGATGCTAATCCACTGCGGATGGAATAGCGGTTGTTGTTGTAATAATCGCCGGGTGAAGAGCTGTTTTCATATTCACTACTCTTCCAGGTGTTGGCTTCGCCACTGGCAAATACTACCCGGTGCAACTTGTTGCCTTTGTAGTCAGTTACATCCGCATCGGCATTCCATGTATAGATGGCTTCCACCCAGTAGTATTTTTTGCGGCTCGTTACATTACCGGCTTTATCTTTTGTCACTTCTTCTCTTTCTTTCAGCTGAGGATCTCTCAAAAATACTTCACCCATTCTTACATTGATAGTGATATGTCCCTGGCCCTTTACTTTTTTCATCCCTTCAATTGATACACTTCCTTCCACCATGTCATCATCAAATACCTGTTCTATTGTAGAAGAACCGGCAATATTAAAGTTGTAGGTTTTATAATCCTGCGGCAGTGGATTAGAAGGCAACATGCGAAAATTGTAATTAAAATTGTAACGGTCAAGATCAACTTTTTGGGCTTGTGTGAAGAATGTTACTAATAATGCCAGCACTAAAACCATTGTTTGTTTCATGATAATTTTTTTGTTCTTTAAAGTGCAGTAAAAATAAGAGTAATATGTAAGCGGCGCAGCGGCGTGTTTAATTTTTTCTCTTTGCCAAAAGGAATTTTTATTTATCATTTACTGATACGCTATTTTTACTGCTGCTGAATAATGACAGTATCAAAACAATATACCTCAGCCGAAAAGGAAACCGTCATTGCTTGCTTACTAGTGCAAACAACCTGTGTTGTATGGTTTATCACCAAGCTTATTACCTGGCGCTTGTGGACGATTGAACGTTTGTTTCCAACAGCCCCGCCATTTGATTTTTTAACTGCACCTGCAGTAGTGCACTGGATAATTTTTGTGCCGTCGTTGCTGTTATTGCTGGCGCTTGTATTTAAACCGGCTAATAAATTACTGTTGGCATCATTGCTAGTGCTGGAATTAATTTCCTGCCTGTTTGATCAAAGCCGCTGGCAACCCTGGGAATACCAGTTTGTATTTATCATTTTTATTGCGCTTGTAAATTATGGGCAGCACCGCAGAATTTTGCTGCTCATTGCTTTTGTAACCGTCTCCACTTACATATACAGCGGCAGTGGAAAATTTAACCAGGGCTTTCTTGTTGTTTTTTGGGATAATCTTTTTTTAAAAGGGTTTTTGCACCTGAGTAAGCAAACAGTTCAAAATCCTTACCTGCATTATAGCGGCTATCTTGTAGCCTTAGCAGAATTTATATTTGGTGCAGGACTGTTGTTTAGAAAAACGCAAAAGCTTTTTGCATGGGCACTTATTCTTATGCATGTTATCATTCTTTTGATGGCCGGGCCTGCAGGGCTTAATTACAACGAAAGTGTATGGCCGTGGAATGTGCTGATGATGGTACATCTGTATTTACTTTTTATTTACACCGAAACGGCAATAGAGTTGCCTGTGCTCATGCGAAAGTGGAATATGGTTGTGTTGATATGCTGGGGTTTTTTGCCAGCGCTCAATCATACTATTGGTTGGTGGGATAATTTTCTTTCTTCAAGATTGTTTGCTGGTGTGCAGCCTCAAATGATGTTTTGTGTAAAAGATAGTACAGAAATAAAACAGTTGTTGCCCTATGCCCGTGCATACAGGATTAAAAACCTTTGCGACAGCAATGCAATGCAGGTAAATGTGCAGTCGTGGTCCATGAAAGAAATGAAATCCCCTGCTTACATTGAAGAAAGGGCTTTTAAAATGATTGCCAATAAGTGGCTGGAGGAACATAAAGGCAGTAACACAAAAGCTATTTTGTATTACTATGAGTACGGCGGTGGCATTAGGATAGTAAGTGAACAACAGCGTAAAGAACAATGAACACACAAACAGCATTTACAACAGATAGGCTTTCTATTGCGCCATTAAATATAGCAGACAGTGCATTTATTTTTGATCTGCTTAATACAGAAGGCTGGATAAAATTTATCGGCAACCGTAATATTAATTCGCCTGAAGATGCACAGGAATATATCAACAGGATAAATACTACTGCAGGTGTACATTACTGGACTGTTAGTATAAAGAACAGCAACGTTACCATTGGGCTGGTTACATTAATACAACGCAGCTACCTGCCATGTCATGATATTGGTTTTGCATTTCTTCCTTTGTTTGCAGGACAGGGTTATGCTTACGAAGCTGCGGCTGCGTTTATGAAAATTGTTTTCAATCAATTTAAATTACCAAAGTTGCTTGCTATTACACTGCCTGCAAATAAGCAATCAATAAAGTTGCTGGAAAAACTGGGGATGAAATTTGAAAAAGAAATGGATGAAGGAGAAGAAAAATTATTGCAATATTCAATAGAGGCGTAGCAGCATATAGAAATCAATTATTTTAGCAGCATCATGGATAAAAGTCTTAACAAGTATATAAGCGAAACTGGTTTTTGCAGCCGCCGGGAAGCGGATAATTATATTGACCAGGGCCGTGTTACCATTAATGATAATGTTGCAATAAAGGGCAATCGTGTACAACCTGGTGATGTGGTGGAGATTGATGGAGAACCAATAAAGAAAAAAGACAAAACAGTTTATATCGCTTTTAATAAACCTGTTGGTATTACTTGTACAACAGATATGAAAGATAAAACAAACATCATTTCATTTATCAATTACAAGAGCCGCATCTTCCCTGTAGGGCGGCTTGATAAACCATCTGAAGGGCTTATTTTTTTAACCAATGATGGAGATATTGTAAATAAAATTCTCCGTGCCGGTAACAATCATGAAAAGGAATATGTAGTTACAGTTGACCAGCCAGTAACAAACGATTTTATTTATAAGATGGCTAATGGAGTAAAGATTATGGGAGGTGTAACCAAAAAATGTTTTGTAAGACAGGAAGGAAAAAATCGTTTCAGGATTATTTTAATACAGGGGCTCAACAGGCAGATACGCCGGATGTGTGAAGCGTTGGGTTATAAAGTCGTTACTTTAAAACGCATCCGTATTATGCACATAACGCTGGCCAATATTCCATTGGGCAAGTGGCGCTATTTTACTAATGACGAAATAAAAGCGATGGAGATTGCTTTGGTGCAGTCATCCAAAACTGGTGAAATATTTAATCAAAACGATTGGAATGAATAAGGGCTTAGATTCCTAAATTCCATCCATCCCTGTATTTTCTTTTTACAAATTCATTTGCTTCATCAAAGTTGGTCACTTTCATATTGGGGCCATCCCACAGTAATTTAATCCCACGGCCTGGAAAATCATACCAGTCTTTATATTCTTTGCTTGGCTTGCGTATGTTGGTGCTGCGTATGGCCAGGTTACCCATCAGTATTGCTTCTGTCAGCGGCCCTGCAATGCTGAGTGGCGAACTTAAAGCCGCCATTTGCTTACTGTTGTAACCGGCGATGCATGCTTCCACCCATTGTGCGTAGTGTCCATCATCGCCACCTGGCACACGGGCTATTGTTTGTGGAATTTTCACTTCGTTGTTTCTTGATAACGGCAACAGTTTAGGATTGGCTCCATAAGTGCTGCACATCATTTTTCCTTTTGTACCCACGAATATTACGCCATTGCCACCATCACCCATTGTTTCATTTGCTTCAAGCTCTTCAGGCCTTTCGGGTTGAATGCCACCATCGCTCCAGTGTATATTAATTGGCTTGTTTGTTTTTTTATCAATAAACTTTAATAACACAGTGGAGGCTGCAGGCGGCCCATCAGGAAAATAACCTCTTACAAAAATGCCTGTGTAAGTGTTACTAACGCTGCAGGACGCCTCAACAGGGTAACCAAGGTCAAGCACACGGAATGGGGCTTCAATCAAGTGGCAACCCATATCACCAAGTGCACCGGTGCCATAGTCCCACCAGCCCCGCCAGTTAAAAGGCACTAAGTTTTCTACAAAATCCTTTTGTGGTGCAGTGCCAAGCCACAAATCCCAGTCAAGGTCCTGGGGTATGTCAGTTTTTTTTGCAGGCCATGCAATTCCCTGTGGCCATACTGGTCTGTCTGTCCAGATATACACATCTGTTACTTCTCCTATCACACCTGCATTGTACCATTCCATTAATTGCCTTGTGCCATCGCCACTGGCACCCTGGTTGCCCATTTGCGTAACTACTTTATATTTTATAGCAGCTTCGGTAAGCACTCTTGCTTCATATATATCATGTGTCAATGGTTTTTGTACATATACATGTTTGCCAAGTTGCATGGCTGCCATGGCCTGTATGGCATGGCTGTGGTCAGGTGTGGATACAGAAACAGCATCAATGTGTTTATGCTCTTTATCAAGCATCTCCCTGTAGTCTTTATAATACTTTGCTTTTGGAAAACTATCTCTTGATTTTTTCGCTCTTGTATCGTCCACATCGCACAGGTAAGCAATTTCTGCTTTGCCGCTTTTAAAGAAATTAGCAATATCGCTTTCCCCTTTTCCACCTGCACCAATACCTGCAACGAGCAATTTATCGCTCGGGGCAACAAAGCCTTTGCCGCCTAATACATGCCTGGGCACAATAAAAAAACCAGTACCTGCGATAAGGCTGTTTTTAATAAAATTTCTTCTTGAGTTGTTGGGTACAATTTGGTTTTTATTTTTCATAATGGGAAGAGTTTTGGCAAACGTTATTTAAGAAAGGTAAATTAAATTATTTTTAGTGCAGTGCAGAAAAAATTTTGTTTTTCTTTGTTTAAATGAAAACTGATAAATGAAAATTATAATAACAGATGGGTACACTCTTAATACCGGCGACCTGAGCTGGGCAGCTTTTGAAAAAGAAGCTACAGTGGAATATTACGACCGAATACTGCCTGTTGAAACCATCGCAAAAACTTTTGGTGCAGATATAATAATTACCAATAAAACGATAATTGATGCAGATGTAATCAATGCGGCAAGCCATTTAAAAATGATTGCAGTAACAGCAACTGGCTACAACAATATAGATACAGCGGCTGCAAAAAAACGGGGAATAATTGTTTGCAATGTGCCTGGATATGGAACACAGTCTGTGGCACAGCACACATTTGCATTACTGCTTGAACTTACAAATAATGCAGGGGCAAATGCCGCAAGTGTAAATAAAGGCGAATGGGCAAGTGCCAAAGATTGGTGCTATAGTGTAAAGCCAATTATTGAACTAAATGGTAAAACCATTGGCATTATTGGATTAGGGAAAATAGGAATGCAAGTTGCTGCCATTGCAAATGCTTTTGGTATGAAGGTGGTTTATAATGGTGGTAAGGCAAGTGAAAAATATTGCCGGCAAGTAAGCCTTTTTGATTTGTTTATTCAAAGCGATTTTATCTCGTTGCACTGCCCACTTACAAATGCCAACAAAGAATTTGTAAACAAAGAGCTGCTTTGCCTCATGAAACCAACAGCATACCTCATTAATACAGCAAGAGGTGCACTGATAAATGAAAAAGATTTATCGCAGGTGCTGTATCAAAATAAAATTGCAGGTGCGGCATTAGATGTATTAAGCAAGGAGCCACCAGAGAAAAGTCATCCGTTGATTGGGTTATCAAACTGCATTATTACACCGCACAATGCATGGATAAGCAAAGAAGCAAGGCAAAGGATAATGGATATTACATTGGAGAATATTAAAGCGTTTCTAAAAGGCAAACCACAAAATGTGGTGAACTGATTTTTTTGCCATGAAAATTATTGTAGCACCAGATAAGTTTAAAGGCAGCCTTACCAGTTTGCAGGCTTGTGAAAATATTAAGGCAGGTATTTTACAATCAAATAATAATGCTGAGGTTACAATATTTCCAATGGCTGATGGTGGCGATGGATTTGCTGCGGTATTGAAATATTATTTACAAACCCAAACTGTACAATGCAAAACCGTTGACCCATTGATGAAAGAAATAACTGCAACTTATGAATGGGATGCGGCAAACAAAGCGGCTATTATAGAATTAGCATCTGCAAGCGGCTTAATGCTGTTAAAAGAAAAAGAAAGAAATCCACTAAAAACTTCTACTTATGGCACGGGGCTTTTAATACAACATGCAATTGATAATGGCGCACAAAAAATTATCCTTGGCCTTGGCGGCAGTGCTACTAATGATGCAGGAATTGGAATTTTATCAGCGCTTGGTTTTGTGTTTGCAAATAAGGCAGAAGATATTGTGAACCCAACTGGTGAAAATTTGCAGCATATTGAAAAAATTATTTCACCATCTTTTATTCCGGCAGTTGAATTTATTATAGCGGCAGATGTAAACAATGTTTTATTTGGAAAGCAAGGCGCTGCATTTGTGTATGCCACACAAAAGGGCGCTGTTGATAATGCAGTTAAAATTTTGGATGATGGCCTACGGCATTTTGCATCCATTATTAAAACACAAACGAAAAAAGATAAGGCTAGTTTTCCTGGGGCAGGTGCTGCTGGCGGAGTAGCTTTTGGGTTGTCAGCATTTTTCAAAACAGAAATAATCAGCGGAGCAAAATACATTACTTTAGTAAGTAACATAGAGGCATATTTAACAGGCGCAGGTATGATTATTACAGGAGAAGGAAAGCTGGACAATCAAAGTAGCAAGGGAAAAGTTGTTCATCAGGTTGCGTTTCTTGCAAAAAAAAATAAAGTTCCGGTTATTGCTTTGTGCGGAGAGGTTTGTATTGCTGAAAAAGAAATTAAAAACATGGGGTTGCATTCCGCAGTAAGTTTAACAAAAGAAGGAGTTTCAAAAACGGAAGCCATAAAAAAAGCTGCTGCACTTTTACAGTTGGCAGCAGCTTCTTTACTAAGAGAATAATTTTAACCAGGCAATTTCGCTTCCGGGTTAAATACCTCTTTAAAAATAGCAGCAAGGCGCAGGCCTGCAAGTACCAGTTGTCTTTTTATTGTTTCAGAATTAGTGTCAACATATCGCCTGTCAAGAAAATTGTT
>CAZBTD010000124.1:0-9100 GCA_964494815.1 uncultured Ferruginibacter sp.
TGTACCTGCGCCCTGAAACTGCACAGGGAATTTTTGTAAACTTTTTAAATGTGCAGAAAACCGGCAGGATGAAAATTCCTTTTGGTATTGCACAAACAGGCAAGGCATTCCGCAATGAGATTGTTGCAAGGCAATTTATTTTCCGCATGAGAGAGTTTGAACAAATGGAGATGCAGTTCTTTATTCGTCCTGGTTCACAAATGGAATGGTACAACTACTGGAAAGAAACAAGGAAGCAATGGCATCAAAGCCTTGGCATACCTGCTGATAAATTGCGTTTTCATAATCATGTGAAGCTGGCGCATTATGCAGATGCTGCTTTGGATATAGAATTTCAATTTCCATTTGGCTGGAAAGAACTGGAAGGCATTCACTCAAGAACTGATTTTGATTTATCGCAGCATCAAACATACAGCAAGAAGAAGCAACAGTATTTTGATAATGATATTGACCCGGCGACAAACAAGCCTTACGGCAATTATGTTCCTTATGTTGTAGAAACTTCTGTTGGTCTCGACCGTTTGTTCCTTACTATTTTAAGTTTGGCTTATGCAAACGAAAAATGGAATAAAGAAGATGGAACAGAAGACAGCCGTGTGGTGTTGCGTATTCCTGCAAAAATTGCTCCTACCAAGTTGGCAATTCTTCCTTTGGTGAAAAAAGATGGCTTACCTGAAATTGCAAGAGAGTTGATGAACGAATGTAAGAGCAGCTTTATGTGCTTTTACGAGGAGAAAGATGCGATTGGTAAACGCTACCGTCGTATGGATGCGATTGGCACACCTTTTTGTGTAACCATTGACCACCAGACAAAAGATGATGGTACTGTTACGATTCGTTATAGAGATACCATGGTACAAGAGAGGATTAAATTGAGTGATGTGAAAAGGCTGGTGATGGAGAAGATTGGTTAATCGTTGATTTGAAAATAAAATTTAAGGAGTTACTTTGGTAACTCCTTTTTTATTTTTTGCGTTGCAATTAGAAATGAAAAGTTCAACAATAAAGGCATACAAAACGACATTTACAATTAATCCTAAAAAGAAAACTCCTCCTTTCATATCATCCCCGAAAAGCACATGACTTGGAAAACGAAAAACATAAAAGCAAGCTGCAAAAAAATTTAAAATCAAATTAGTTCCAAGAGTTCCTTCATCTTTTCCAAATGCACATAGAAAACTAATAAAAGAAAATATCCCAATTATTGAAAGCAAAATAAAAAATCTGAATGAGCTAAATTTTTTCATTTTATAGTTTACGTCCGTTCATAATACGGCACTTCATCCTTTCCAGAATTTTCCTGCTGATACCAATAAGCCTGTGTAACAACAAAACCTTCCGGTGTTTTTAATAACCTGCCAAAGATGGCATTGACAGGATTGAAAGTATAATCTGTAACTCCTACAGTAAATGTTGTTGGCGCAGGAGGTGGCGGTGGTGGAGCAGCTTCTTCACCTTCTGCCGCAGGTTTTGGTGGCGCTGCTTTGGGTGCAGGCGATGGAACAACTACAACTGTATATTTATTAAATTCTAAAATTCTTTTTAAGAACTCCACTCTTTCCGGCGATGCATTCTTCTCCACGATGCCGCATTTGATGCCATCGAGTTCTTCAAATTCATGATTTTTATTTATTGCCATGAGGAAAGTTATAAGTTATAAGAGATGAGTTATAAGTTAACCCCATTTTAGCTTAATGAGTGAATGTAATCATATATCCAGCTTACAAAACCTGTCAATACAATACCTGCTGCACAAATAACTAAACCTATTTTTACAGAACCTGGAATCTTTATAGATACAATTGGCTCTTCATTTTTATCCATGAAGATTGCTCTCACAATTTTCAAATAATAATACAAGGAAATAACAAGGTTCAATGAAACAATAATTACAAATGCATAACTGGCACCTTTTGCTCCGGCTGTTATCAAAAATAATTTACCAAAAAAGCCGGCAGTTGGCGGTACACCTGCCAATGAAAACAATGCCAATGCCATCATCCAGCTAAGGAAAGGATTAGTTTGGTACAAGCCTTTATAATCGCTGATATTTTCTTTATTTGTTTGCGAAGAAATAATGCCTGCAACCGCAAACGCAGCAAGGTTTGAAAAGATGTATATCAAGATAAAATACACAACAGAAGTTACTCCAGCTGGTGAATTGCTGCTAATGCCAACCAAAATGAAACCTACCTGTGCAATGGATGAAAATGCAAGAAAGCGTTTGATATTTTGCTGGCGCAATGCAAATAAATTTCCAATCAACATGGTAGCGATTGACAAAAGCATAATAAGAATATACCAAACCTCATGCAGCGGTTGAAACACTTTGTATAGAGCAGTGATGAATATAAATGCAAACGCCCCTTTTGAAATTACTGACAGGAATGCCGTAGTGGCAACCGGCGAGCCTTCATATACGTCCGCTGTCCATAAATGAAACGGAACGATTGACAATTTGAATGCAAAGGCCGCAAACAAAAACACAAATGCCATTATTTGCAAAGCATTTGAATTGATGAGGGAAGGCAATGCTTCAAAACTGATGGAACCAGTGGCACCATACACCAATGAAATACCAAATAATAAAATACCAGATGAAAAGGCTGAAGTGAGTATCATCTTCATTGCAGCTTCAGAAGATCTTTTTTTCTGCAGATCAAAATTTACCATGGCTGCCACAGGAATGGTTGATAATTCCAATGATAAATAAAACATCAACAGGTTATTGCTCGACAAAAGGAAATCCATTCCAAGCAAAGCACTTAACAATAAAATAAAAAATTCTGCCAGGTGGTCGCTTTGCCTGAACCAATCAGCAAACAATAATGAAATGAGAAAGACACCGAGGTTTAAAATATTCTTCTGATAGATGATGAGCAAACTGGTTTTATATAAGCTGCCAAACAAACTTCCCTCTTCTGTTGCAATAAAACCTGCGGCAAAATTTACCAACAATAAAACCTGTATCAATGCAAGCAACCTGCCATTACCTATCCCTTTCCCTAATTTGATAAATAGCAAAAAGAAGATGATAGCAGATATCACCAGTTCAGGTTTCATTAAAATTAAAAATTCACTCATCTGTTTATTTTACAGCCGTAATTTTTTGCATTATAATTTCTGCCCCGGGTTTTATTAAATCATTCAACCAGCCCGGCATTAAACCTATTACCAATATGCCGGCAATTAAAATAATCGCTGCCAGCTTCTCATACCACAATGCATCGCTAAGGTTTTCATAATTTTCTTTTATCGGGCCCATTGCCACTTTACCAATTGCCCTTAAAATATAGACTGCTGTCACTACAATTGACATACAGGCAGCAATTGTTGCAATGCGATGAAACATTCCTGTACGTTCCCATGAACCAACAAACACCGTCATCTCTGCAACAAAGCCGCTTAACCCGGGCAAGCCCAATGAACACAACCCAACAATAAACAACACTGTTGAAATAAAAGGCATCACTTTTAACAAGCCGCCCATTTCATCCACCTGTCTTGTATGTGTACGTTCGTATATCATGCCGATAATGGCGAAGAATAAAGCCGTCATCAAGCCGTGACTCACCATCTGCATCACTGCACCTGTAACAGCAGTCTTTGTCAGCATCCCAATTCCCAACAAAACAAAACCGCAGTGACTTACTGAGGAATAAGCGTTGATGTATTTGAAATCCTTCTGCATCATAGTGGCGAATGCTCCATATAAAATAGCAATTGCTGAAAGCAGGATAATAATATTTGAATATTCCTTTGCACCATCAGGCATTAAATAAGTAGCAACCCGTAAACAACCGTAGCCGCCCAACTTCATTGATATGCCTGCCAAAAACATAGAGCCTGCAGTTGGCGCAGAAGAATGCCCATCCGGCACCCAGGTATGAAAAGGAAAGATGGCTGTAAAAATCCCAAAGCCAACAAATAATAAGGGAAAACAAATCTTTTGAACAGATGGATGAATGTTCAATTGAGACAATTTCACCAAATCAAAACTACCCGATGCAGTGCCGAAATATGTACCCAGCATACCGACTAACACCAATGCAGAGCCCAGCATTAATAACAGCGCCAGTTTATTGGCTGCATATTCCTTTTTGCCGCTTCCCCAGATACCAATCAATAAAAACTTGGGTATAACTGCCACTTCCAAAAAGAAAAACAAAACAAATAAATCCAGCGAAATAAAGAAACCATAGGCACCAAGACTTAGTAAAATGAGAAGGAAATAAAATTCCTTTACCATCTTTTCTACACTCCATGAAACCAGCACACCGGCGATAACAACAAATGCAGTCAATAATATCATTGATATGGCAATGCCATCCACGCCAAAATGAAAACTGATGCCCCAATCGGGAAACCAGTTGTATTGTTTTTCAAAAGCAAATTGTGCAGCACCTTTTGTGCTTTTAAATGCGGTATATAAACTCAAGGAAGCAAATAACTGCACCACGGAGCCAAGCAACGCCACCCAGCGTACTTGTGTTTTGCCAGGCATCAGCAATATTGCTATTGCTGTTACCAAAGGAATTAATATGAGTAACAATAAATTCATTCCGTGTTTTCTATTTCCATAAATAAATAAACAATGCAGCCAAACCGATAACACCTATCAAAAAGTAAACTGCATACTGTTGTATTCTGCCAGATTGTAACCCTTTTATTTTTTCTGACACTTCGCTAGTTCCATTTCCTGTTGCATTTACCAATCCATCCACAATATTCTTATCAACCCATGCTGCAGGTTTGGCAATTAAATTGAAAATAATTTTTTGTGTGATGAAGATGTATATCTCATCGATATAAAATTTGCGATAAGCCGCTTTATAAAACCCATTTAATGAAGCAGCCAGTTTTTGAGACTTGCCTGTTTCATTTTTATACATCCATAAGGCTGTAAAAATCCCAATCAATGCCAACGCAACAGGAGCAATAGAAAAAGTAAGATGTAATTCTGAGTGCAATGCCTTTCCATCTGATGAAACAAAATTTCCAAACGGAATAAAGCCTGCACCACATGCAGCAACAGCAAGAATAATTAAGGGAAGCATCATTGCAAAACCACCTTCACCATGATGTTCTCCATGAAGATGTGCTTCTTTATTCCAGAATATTTTAAAATACAAACGGAACATATAAAAAGCAGTAAGCGCTGAAGTAAATATGGCGATGTAAAAAACAAGTTTATTTCTTTCAAAAGCTGCCAATAGAATTTCTTCTTTACTAAAGAAACCTGCAAACGGAGGAATACCAGCAATGGCGAGACATGCAATAAGAAATGTAATATGAGTAATGGGCATATATTTTCTTAATCCACCCATATCTTTCATTTCATTGCTATGTACAAAATGTATCACTGCACCGGCACCAAGAAACAACAATGCTTTAAACATGGCATGAGTAAACAAATGAAACATACCTGCCGTAAAACCCAATTCATTCTTTGACATATCGGCACCAGAAACCCCAAGAGCAAACATCATAAAACCAATCTGGCTCATGGTTGAATAAGCCAGAACCCTTTTAATATCTGTTTGTGTACAGGCAATTACAGCAGCAAATAAAGCGGAGAAAGCACCGATATAAGCAATAAGATGCATCACTGGCTGTGACATGCTGAACACATGGAACAACCTGGCGATTAAAAATACACCAGCCACCACCATTGTAGCTGCATGTATCAATGCGGAAACGGGTGTTGGGCCCTCCATTGCATCGGGCAACCAAATGTGCAACGGAAACATCGCACTTTTACCAGCGCCACCAATAAATACCAAAACAACACCCCATGATAAAGCCGATAAACCCATAAAGGATGAAGCTACCGATGCTAATGCTTCAGGCGCTTCCGGTGTTGCCAGTTTATCAATAATTACTACAAAATCAAAGCTGTGAGCACATGATGATAAAATAAGAATGCCTATTAAAAATCCAAGGTCGGCAAAACGGGTAACAATAAATGCCTTTTTGCAGGCAGCAACTGCACTTGGTTTGTCATAATAAAAACCAATCAATAAAAATGATGACACACCAACCAGTTCCCAGAAAAAATACATCTGGAAAATATTAGTTGACAACACTAAGCCCAACATAGAGAAAGTAAACAGGCCGAGGAAAGCATAATAAGTAGCAAATCTTTTTTCTCCTTTTAAATAAGAGAGGCTGTAGATATGAACCATTAAAGAAATAAAAGGAACAACTATCAGCATCATCGCCGTAATTGGGTCAAGTATTGCTCCCATATCAATTGACATGCCTTCTGAAAAACTCAGCCAGGTGTATTTGAACACTATTATTTTTTGATAAACACCATCAACTTTTCCATATTGAAAGAAGTAACCATAGGCTGTATAGAAAGAAAGAATTGTTGATACAAGCAACAATGCTGTTGCAATGATACCAGAGGATTGATTAAAATATTTTCTTCCAAATAAACCCAACAGCACAAATGCTGCCAATGGCAGCAGAGCAATCAGTATTACATAAGTAGTATTGGGCATTGTCTATTAAACTTTAATATTTCATTTCTTCAGCCTGTTCCACATCAATTGAATTATGCGTTCTGTACAAATTGATGATGATGGCAATTGCAACCGCCGCTTCTGCAGCAGCAATGGCAATAATAAATATGGTGAAGAAAAGTCCATCCAGCCTGTTGGGCCAAACGTATTTATTAAATGCAATAAAATTTAAGTTTACACTATTCAATATTAGCTCAATGCTCATCAGCATTGTTACCAGGTTTCTTCTTGTAAGAAAACCATACACTCCAATAAAAAAGAGTGCAGTGCTTAAAAAAAGAATATGGTGTAATCCCGGTGTCATGATATTGTTTGAACTGTTTCTGTTTTGTTTGAACGCATGGCAATTACAATACAACCAACTAATGCTGCCAATAACAGCATGCTTATCACTTCAAAAGGCAATGCATAACCATTATCGACAGACAGCATTTTTTCGCCAATGTTTGTAATAACAGGTTGTGTTGCCTGTTCTGTGGTTACAGTGAAATTATATTTATATACTTGCAGCATTACCAATGCAAATGCACAGAATACCGCCAGTGCTGAAAATATTTGTTTGGATGTTTTTTGCTTGGGCAATAATTCGCCGGCCTGTTGTGTAAGAAAAATAGAAAAGATAATAAGCACAGTGATGCCACCAACATACACCACAATCTGCACAGCAGCTATAAAATCATACTGCAACCAGAAATAAATACCAGCTATGCCAATTAAAGAGAATAATAAATAAATGGCAGCCCTGAATATCTGCCTTGTGGTAACAGCAAGCAACGCCGAAACCAGCGTTAATAATGCAAGTAAATAAAATATAACAGTTGAAGCAGCCAAGCAGTGTTTATGTTAGTGATTCTTTAATTCAAAATTTATAATTCAACATTTAAAATAATTCTACTCCACTCCATCCATAATCTTCGACCCCGGGTTGTTCAGCACTTTTGTCAACTGGCTTCTGTCAAATACACTGTGTTCAAACGTCTGTGCCATTTTAATTGCATCACTCGGGCATGCTTCAATACATAAATTACACATGGTGCATAGTTCCAAGTGATACACCAATTTATCAATCGCTTTCTTTTTCTTTCCCTCAGGAGTGATATCAAATTTTGTTACCACCTTAATCGTTCCATTCGGGCAAGCCAGTTCACAAGCGGTACATCCGGTGCAGCGATGCTCATTCTTTTCATCATGCGGCATCACCACTTCACCTTTAAAGCGCTCGGGCAAATTCATTGTTGCCCTGTTATCTGGGTATTGTTCTGTAATAATCTCTTTATGATGCGTTACGTAATAACCTGTTCGGCGCATGCCTTTCAGCACTGATTTTACAGCGCCGGTTATTTCTTTTATGTAACTAACTAATCCCATTAAAAATGCCAGTTTAAAATTGCAATAATGGTTACCAATAATAGGTTGAACATACTAATCGGCAACAAATACTTCCACTCTAAATTCAGCAATTGGTCAATACGCAAACGTGGAAATGTCCAGCGGAACCACATGATAACAAAAATGAGAAAAAATATTTTTCCCATAAACCAAAGACTTGATGGAATATAATCCATCACATGATTAAAGCCATCCCAATTGCCAATGTGAAATGGCATCCATCCTCCTAAGAATAATGTAGCACCGATAGCACAAACAATAAATACATTCACATATTCTGCCAAAAAGAACAACGCAAACTTCATCCCTGAATATTCTGTGTGAAAACCTGCAGTCAATTCTGATTCTGCCTCAGCCATATCAAAAGGCGCCCTGTTGGTTTCTGCAGTTACTGCAATAATGAAAATGACAAAAGCAATCAGCACAGGAATATGTCCTTTAAATATCCACCAGCCATTTGCTTGTGATAAAACAATATCATTCAAACTCAAACTCCCTGTGAGCACAACAATTGTCATGATGGCTAAACCTGCCGACAATTCATAACTCACAATCTGTGCTCCGCTTCTCATGGCTCCCAGCAAAGAATATTTATTGTTGCTTGCCCAGCCAGCCATCAAAATACTAATCACCATGATGGACGAAACCGCAGAAACATACAACACACCAATATTAATATCCCACAATTGAAAATCTTTTGCAAAAGCGATCGGCGCCATCAATAACATAGCAACAACAATAGAAATCAAAGGGGCAAGATTGAATAAAAATTTATCAGCGCCATCTGGTGTCAATCCTTCTTTCATCAGCAACTTTAATGTATCAGCCGCTGTTTGAAAAGCTCCTTTCGGTCCAACCCTGTTTGGTCCCAAACGTATCTGCATCCATGCACTCACTTTTCTTTCCATCATTACCAATACCAAACCAAGCACTGCAAACAATGTAATTACACAAATACCTGCAATCACCATTTCAATGATGGTAGCCAATGTTTCATTCATGTGGCTTCTTAAAAAGCTGTCAATTGATTTTGATATGGCTGAAAGACTAAACAAATTCTATTTTGAATGTTATATGATAAATGTTGAATGTTGTTTCCAATCAGGAAGGCTGTATTCATTTAACATACAGCATTCATCATTCAACATAGTTTTATCGGTCAATATCTGGTATCACTAAATCCA
>CAZBTD010000125.1:0-8922 GCA_964494815.1 uncultured Ferruginibacter sp.
CCTGTAAATGGAGGTTTTAGCGTAAACCTTCCGCAACAGCCTGCTGTATATTTCGATACCAAGGCAAAAGATGATAATAATACATGGGAATACGAAGCAGTAAATAAAACATCTGGTGATGCTTACCTCATCATAAAAAAAGATCTGTACAACTTTGACTTTCTTGATGAAGATAGTTTTGAATTGAAACTAATGGAGGAGTCATTCCGTTCTCCCGATTATTTTGAAAGGCAATTGCAACGAAAACATTGTTCTTTTAATGGTTATCCATGCCTGGAAGTACAGGAAAAAATGAAAGACAGCAGTATTGTATCAGCCAGGTATATTATTAAAGGGCCGCATTACTATGTGCTGGCAGTAAAAGGCAACAAACACAGCGCCGATGATTTCTTTTCTTCATTCAGTTTTTCGCCATACAAATATGCTGGCGATAAAGTTTTTACAGATACGTTCATGCACTTCACTGTAAACACCCCTGTAGCGCCAGTTATCGATTCCGGCTACAGGGCAGTGCTTGAAAAAGCAGCCGCAGATGCAAAGAATGGATACTTTGCCGGCAATGCTTACTTGCCTTCAAACAAAACAGCGCTTTTCAGCAGCGATACCACCGGAGAAACAATTTTAGTGGAAGTGCAAAAACTACAGGACTATTTTTACTCAAAAGACTCAGCCAGTTTTTGGAAAAGACAAATAGAAAAATTATCGAATGAAAACAGTATGGTGCTGGCAGATAAAAGGACTTTCTCAAAGCCTGGCGGCCTGCAGGCTTGTTCGGTAACGCTTACTGATACAGGCTCAACAAAAAAGCTGAAAGTATTGCTATTGCTGAAAAATAATTACTTCTTCATTGTATCTACGCTTGGTGATACACTTAAAGAAGAAAGCAGTTTTGTCAACAGCTTCTTCAGCAGCTTTACAGCAGATGACAAAACACAGGGAAGAAATATTTACAATAAACCTTTAGACAGTTTTTTCACTCACCTGTTCAGCAGCGACAGCGCCACACTTACCAAAGCGCAACAGGCTATAAATTTTATTAACTACAGCGAAGAGGATGTGCCAAAAATAATGGGTGTGCTGCAAAAAATATCTCCTGCTTACAAAAATTACTTTGATGTAAAAACAAAATTAATATCTGAACTTGGTTATATAAATGACAGTACAAAAGCTGTGGTGGTTGATAACCTTAAAATGCTTTACCGGCAAACAGCAGATACCAGTATGTTTCAGAATGAAGTGGTGGAAGCGCTTGCCACACACCGCAGCAAAGCTGCCACCAGCTTATTTAAAGAATTGATACTGGAAGACCCGCCGGTGTACGATGATGACTATTCTTACGAAAATATTTTTAACCCATACCATGATACATTGCTGCTGGGAGCCACATTATTCCCGGAGATATTACAGCTTACTACATTAGATGATTATAAAGCACCTGTAATGGATTTGCTGGTAACCCTTGTTGACAGCGGCATAGTAAAAGCAAAGCAATATGAAAGCTGGTTTGGTAAAATTTTCTTTGATGCCAAAATAGCCATGAAAAAGCTGAAAGCAAATGATGAGAAGAAAATGGAAGAGGAAAGCAAAAAGAAAGATGAGGAAGAGGATGCTATAGACTATACTGTGGAAGCGGTAACTGCAGCTGTCGGCAGCAGTGATGATTTGAGCGATGAACTGAAAAACTATTGCATACTGCTGGTGCCATTTTACGATGACAACAATAATGTGCCTAAGTTTTTTGACAAGCTGCTGCAAAGCAAAGATGATGAAGTGAAAATGAATACCGCTATTGTATTACTAAAGAATAATAAAACTGTTGCAGACAGTATTGTATTAAATTTTGCAGCCGCTGACAAAACAAGAGGTAAACTGTATGCAGCATTAGAAAAAGTAAAACGAACAGATAAATTTCCTGCAGCATACAAAACACAGGAACTGATGGCAAGGAGTTTTTTAGCAATGGAGAGAGGTTACAGCAAGCCTGATTCAATAGTACTGATTGCAAAACAAAAAGCAGCCTACAACAACAAAAAAGGAACGGTTTATTTTTTTAAATACCGCCAGAAAAAAGATGACGGCTGGAAAATTGGCATCAGTGGGCTGCAACCCGAAAATGAAAACGAGGTAAGCAGTGATGATAAACTGGC
Source organism: uncultured Ferruginibacter sp. (assembly GCA_964494815.1). Classification (GTDB taxonomy): domain Bacteria; phylum Bacteroidota; class Bacteroidia; order Chitinophagales; family Chitinophagaceae; genus Ferruginibacter. The sequence goes on from CAZBTD010000125.1 coordinate 2,148, forward strand.
AAGGATGACAGATAAAAAGCTAAAAGAAGATAAACCGGTAGATGAACAACTGCAGGAACAGTTAAAAAAGATTTTATTTACTTATCACCCCAGCGCCAAATACTTTTTTGAATCATATTACAATTACAGGTATTAACAGTTATATTTTAAATTGCTTTCCGGGTATTGCATCAATTAGTTTTTTTGTGTATACATGCTTTGGAGAAAAATAAATGTCATCTGCCAATCCTTCTTCCACAATTTTCCCCTGCTGCATTACGATAATGCGGTCGCTGATGTACCGGACTACAGACAGGTCATGTGAAATGAAGATGGATGTAAACTGAAATTCTTTTTTAAGGTCATTAAGCAAATTAAGTACCTGCGCCTGAACACTCACATCCAACGCACTCACACTTTCATCAAAAATCAAAAACGATGGATTAAGTGCCAGTGCCCTTGCTATGCAAATACGTTGCCGCTGCCCGCCGCTAAACTGGTGAGGATACCTGTTAAAATGTTCTGCTTTTAAATTTACTTTCTCCAGTAGCTCCACCACCTTATCCTTTCTTTCTTTATTGCTATGGAGCATTCCATGCACCTGCATCGGTTCGGCAATAGCATCACCAATGGTAATGCGTGGGTTGAGTGAACCATACGGATCCTGGAATACTATCTGCAAATCTTTACGCAAAGCTGTGATTTCCTTATGTGGCAGCTGAAGCAAATTTTTTCCATTCAAAATTATTTTGCCCGATGTGGCCTGCACCAGTTGCAGTATAGCCCTTCCCAAAGTTGTTTTACCACAGCCGCTTTCTCCCACCAACCCAACTGTTTCCCCCTTACTTACAGAAAAGCTCACCCCATCTACTGCTTTGTAGGGTTCAGGCTTTTTTCCGAATAAAGTTTTTTTACCGGGATAATGCACTTTTAGATTTTGCACTTCTAATATTGTGATCAGTGATGGGTGATGGGTGATCTGTTTTTTATCGCCACTTACAAGCTGATTACCCGTCACTGATAATTGATCACCAATCACCGGCAAACGCTCTCCCTTACCATGCAACGCAGGCCTGCATCGGAGCAATGCCTTTGTGTAATCATGCTGTGGGTTCTTAAGCACTTCTATTGCTGTACCCTGCTCAGCAATACTTCCTTTATACATCACCACTATTTTGTCGGCAATATCAGCCACCAGCCCAAGGTCGTGTGTTATCAGCAGCACACTCATGCCATTTTGCTGCTGCAGTGATTTTATTAATTCTAAAATGGTTTTCTGTACCGTTACATCCAATGCGGTGGTGGGTTCATCAGCAATCAGCAAAGATGGGTTGCAACTCATCGCCATTGCAATCATCACTCTTTGTTTTTGGCCGCCGCTTAGTTCATGTGGGTAACGCCTTATGATTTGTGCAGGATTGGGCAGCAGTACTTTTTCAAACAGCTCAATGGTTTTTTGCCTGGCGGTATCACTATTTACTTTTTGATGAAGCTGTATTGCCTCCATCACCTGGAGGCCACAGGTAAATACAGGGTTAAGCGATGTCATTGGTTCCTGGAAAATCATGGCGATGTCTTTTCCCCTTATCGCCCTTATTTTATTTTCATCCAGTGCCAGCAGGTTTACAGGTGTGGCATTGTTTTTTGCAAAAATTAATTCGCCGTTTATAGATGTTTGCTCAGGCAATAGCTGCAATAAGCTAAGGGCAGTTACCGATTTGCCACTACCACTTTCCCCTACTACGGCCACCAGTTCGCCGGGCTGTATATCGAAAGAAATATTATTAACAGCTGTATGGATGTCAAAAGCAGCATGTAAGTTTTTTACCTGTAATAGCGGCGTACTCATTATGCCTAAAATTAGCAAATAAGCCCTTCTACCAAAAATTCCTTTTCCTTACTTTTGCAGCCACAAAAAATAATTGGCCTGAAAAGCATAATCATTGAGCGGTCTTATTAATATTACCTCTTCAATATTAAATATTCAATAATCAATGTTCAATAATCAATATTCAATTTTGTATGGGAAGGATATTTGAAGTTCGTAAAAGCGCCATGTTTGCCCGCTGGGATAAAATGGCCAAAAACTTTACCCGTATTGGTAAAGAGATTGTGATTGCAGTAAAAGCTGGCGGCAGCGACCCTAACTCTAATGCAGCGCTCAGGCGCTGTTTTCAAAATGCCCGTAGTGTGGGCATGCCAAAAGACAGGGTGGAAGCAGCCATTAAAAGAGCTACAGGCAAAGACCTGGTAAATTACGATGAAATTTTGTACGAAGGGTATGCACCACACGGTATTGCCATATTAGTGGAAACTGCTACCGACAACCCCACCCGTACTGTAGCCAACGTAAGAATGCACTTTACCAAAGGTGGTGGCGCATTGGGCACCAGCGGCAGTGTGGCATTTGGTTTTAACCGCATGGGCGAATTCAAAGTAAAAAATAACGGACAAAATTTGGAAGAGCTGGAACTGGAACTGATTGACTATGGCCTGGAAGAAATTGGAGAAGACAGCGAAGGTAATATCATCATCCGCACAGCATACAATGAGTTTGGCAATATGAGCAAGGCGCTGGAAGAAAAAAAGATAGAAGTGGTAACAGCGGAACTTACCCGGATACCAACCACTACTGTAGAATTAGGTGAAGAAGCGGCGCAGGATGTTTTAAAACTGGTAGATAAACTGGAGCAGGATGATGATGTGCAAAAAGTATATCACAACCTTAAATAAGTTCACTCACTTCAACTACAATAAGGCCTTTCGGAAGAAAGGCTTTTTTAATGCCTACTACATTTTTGTAGTTGTTTATACTACAAAACCCACCGTGAAAACACCGAAGAAAATTCGGTGTTTTCACGGTTGCACAGGAAAAATATTATTTCCATTTTTATAGCTCAATTGTTTATCACCAGGTAAAACTTTTTTTATGAGATATAAAAACGAAGATGGCGCTTTAAAACTATACGCCGTAGCAGGAACACAAACAGTATTGCTTGCCTTTCATATTGACAAAGCAAAGGTGGAAGGAAAAGAGTTTATGGGCTTTAGTGTATCGAAGGTTGACAGTGAAGGAACCAAAACTTCTCTCAATGGAACAAAGCATTTTGTATCGCTGCTGAAAGACAACACAATTATTGACCCCAAAATAAAATTTGCGTCGCTGGTGCAGGCTTTTTTCTGGAAAGATTACAAAGCAGACCCAGGACAAAAATATAAGTACACAGTAAAAGCTATGTTTGGCACTGCCAGGAACTTTGTTGCAAAATTTGAAAGCTCCATTACCGTAACAACAGAAGAACTCAATAAAGGAAAACACTCCGTGTATTTTAATTTCGGCGTTACCGGCTCACAGGGATATGCCAGTAATAAAGAGTTTGGCAACAAACCAATATTCGATTTGCCAAAGCCTGCATTTGAAAAAGCGCTTAATTATCTTGGTCGTGAATTATATAATGATGGTGTAAAAGCATTTATCCAGCAGGCAGGAACAAAAAAACATTCCTTGTATTGTGCCTTTTATGAAATACAATACCCAGAAGTAGTAAAAGAATTGAAAGCTTTAAAAAGCAAATGCAAAGACCTGCAAATTGTTTTTAGTGCACAAAGCGGGCAGAATAAAGATGATGTACATGAAAAAGGCAACCGCAATTCATTAAAAAATGCCGGGCTGCTTTCTATAAGCCACGAAAGAACAAAAGCCAACCAGCCGCACAACAAGTTTATGGTTTTGTGCAAAGATGATGAACCAATAGAAGTGTGGACAGGCAGCACCAACCTCACATTATCCGGCATATTTGGGCAAAGCAATACAGGCCACTGGATAAAAGATAAAACCATTGCAAAGAAATTTAAAGCGTATTGGGATACATTAAAAGACAATCCAGATATGCCCGACCTGGGCGCCGTATCAGAAGGCATACAGGCAGATGCGGACTTAACAAAACTTAAGAATGGCACTTATGTATTTTTTAGCCCACGCAACTTGCCGGCAAAAAAAGGCATCACACCCAACCAATTAAACAGCTATGTAAATTTGATAGACAATGCAAAGGAACTCGTGTGCATGGTATTCCCTTTCAACTTTGATAAAGTATTTAAAGAGGTATATAACAAAAAGAGGAATTACCTGCGCTACCTGCTTTTTGAAAAATTAGCAGAAGCTAAAAATGCCAAAAAGAAAGAAGACAGCGATGTAAACCTGAAAATAACCGGTGGCGCTGTGCTGGAAAGCAAAGTAGAACAGTTTGTAAAAGAAGTAACTCCCAAAAAGACTGTTGACGGTGGTATCCTCTTTGTACATAATAAATTTATACTAGTAGATCCTTTAAGTGATAACCCGATAGTGCTTTCCGGGTCTGCCAACTTTAGCAATGCTTCCATTACCAGCAACGACGAAAACTCTGTACTCATAAAAGGCAATGCCCGTGTAGCAGATATTTATCTTACCGAATTTAACCGCTTGTTCGAACATTTCTGGCCAAGGTTTTTAACAAAGACAGCATCCAAAACAAGAGGTGGTTTTGATAAACAATTGGATGAACAATACACTTGGTTTATCAATTACTACAAGCCGGCATCCTATCATTTCAAGCGTGGGCAAATGTTTATAAAAATGAAAGGCGCAAAGAAAGGGTAAGCAACCGCTTTTACCAGCAATCCATTTCAGCAAATAAAACCTAACAGATGGCGCTTTATTTTTTAAATGCAAAAACAAAAAAGCTTTTTGAAAAGCCTGATCAAAACTTATACCGTGTGCAGCCGCTTGACAGGGCCGTGGAAATATTAGAGAAAAAGAGATGGGCCTTTGTATCTCCCACACTGTGGAACGATCCATTTGAAAAAGCTTTTTTAGAAGCAGAATACAGGCATAGCGAAGGCGATTCTTTTGAGTTGCCGCTGAAACCAAAAAAAATTAACGGACAGCCGCACTACCGGCTTTTTTCTGTGTGCTTTACCGCCACCAGGGAAAGCGAAGCCTTTTGGAAAACCTATTCCCCCAACGGTGATGGCATCAGGTTCAGCATAAAAGCTGCGGCACTAAAAGCTGCACTTGCCAAATTAGAGAACTATGATATTTATATAGGGCTGGCAAAGTATGAAGACTACGAAGAGATGTATGAGTTTGAAAAAAATGCTGCCTTCTGGAAAGCATTACAGTCTGAAAAAATAAATACCACTCACCTGAAACTGATGCTGAAAAAAAGAACCCCCTTTGAATATGAAAATGAAGTGAGGGTGTTGCTGCTGGCAAAAAATGAAACCACCGACCCTGTAATAAAAATACCAATGACCGAAACAAGACAACTGATACACCAAATAAAACTTGACCCACGCATGGGTACACACATGGCAAGAATGGTAAAAGAAGTTTTTTATGGCATGGGCTTTACTCCCGATACTGTAAAAAAATCGAGGTTGTATTCAAAGCCGGAAGAATGTATCATGTTTAAGCCCGGGCAGTTTTTGGAGTAAGTAAAAAGATATGTGCTGCAGCAAAGAAAAATTATTTAAAAGCTGCTAATACAACCACTTCATTCAACCTTAATCTTACAACCATGTCTCAAAACATTGTTTACTTTCTTGGTGCCGGGTGCAGCTACAATTTTGGTTATCCGCTTACAAGGGAGTTTATGCCGGGCATTTTAAAACAGCTTGAAGCCGGTGATCTTTTTGAAATTAAACCAAAACAGAAAACTGAATTAGAAATACAACAGGAAAAAGACCTGCTTTACTTGCTGGAAAAACTATATCCCGGCCAGCAAAGGCTCAGGGGCGAAGAGCGGCAGGCGCTGATGCCCGACATTACAAAAGTGCTTTCGTATGTTGAGCATCTTTGTTTTTACAATGTGCCGGCTCACCCGGTACTTCACAAAGAAAATCTTAATTACCTGCGGCATTTAATTATGAGAGCCATTACAGAGTTTTTGTTAGAATATCAATTGGGGTACGATGAGCCGGGACCGGCTAAAATACATAAAGCATTTATCAGGCCGATTAAGAAAGAGATACAAACAGATGATGTTACTATCATTACCACCAATTACGACTTATCGGTTGATATGCCTTTTCAATACCTGTTTGATAAAAACAAAATTGATTATGGCATCGAGTACAGGGATGTGGAAGAAGATATTATACACGGCCGCAGCAAAGAACCTGCATTAAAGTATTACAAACTGCATGGTTCACTTAACTGGCTGCAGTGCGACCTTTGCAACCATTACTACATTAACCCCTATGGCTCCATTGCCCACCAGCCATACAGGGAAAACACTGATGCCAACAATACCTGCTTTTGCAATCATCAGCTTAAACTGCAATCGGTGCTGGTAGCACCATCTGTAATACGTGATATACGAGATTCTAACCTGCTGCAGATATGGAGGGCTGCCACCGATGCTATACGGCTGGCTGATAAAATTGTATTTGTGGGGTACTCACTGCCCGATGAAGACTTTGCCATACAAACCCTCATATCAAGAGGTATCAATGGCAGAAATAATAGTAAAAAGCCTGAAATAATTGTAGTGCAGCATGGTGATGTGGCATTACCAAAATACCAAAACTTGTTTGGTAAGAAAATAACGTATATAAGTAAAGGACTGGAAGAATATTTGGGGAGGGTATGATATAGCTAAGGATTGCCAACCTTATAATAACTTTTAAGGCTTATAAGCATGTAACAGGTTTTAAAATATTGAATTCTGAAAAAATTGGCGACTCTGCCTGGATAGATTTATTAATTACACATTGCAGGCCCTTGCTTTACAATAGTAACTGCTTCGCCAGTGGT
>CAZBTD010000126.1:0-8865 GCA_964494815.1 uncultured Ferruginibacter sp.
CGCCAATACCAATGGCTGTAGAAATACCGAGGCCGGCTTTTGCTACCTGGTCTGCAGCTTCGTAAGTAAGCGTACCGCTTTTTGATACAATGCCTATGCGGCCTTTCTTAAAAATAAAGCCGGGCATGATGCCTACTTTACATTCCTCGGCAGTGATAACACCGGGACAGTTAGGGCCAATAAGACGGGTATTTTTATCAAGCAAATAATTTTTCACTTTCACCATATCCTGTACCGGGATGCCCTCAGTGATGCACACTACCAACGCAATGCCTGCATCAGCAGCTTCCATAATTGCATCAGCAGCAAACGCTGGTGGTACAAAAATGATACTTACATCAGCAGCAGTGCTTTTTACCGCATCGGCCACTGTATTAAAAACAGGCTTATCCAAATGTGTGGTGCCGCCTTTGTTTGGCGTAACGCCCCCAACTACATTGGTACCGTATTCAATCATTTGTGTGGCATGAAACGTACCTTCTGTACCGGTAAAACCCTGTACAATTATTTTGGAATTTTTATTAACTAATACTGACATAATGTATCATTGAGTGGCTGCAAAAATAGGGGGGATATATGATACAATGAAACTTATTTGAAGAGGTATTAACGCAGACGTTGCCGGAGTTGAAACCACAAAGACGCAAAGGCACAAAGCATCACTAAGCCCTTTGTGTTTCTTAGCGTACTTAGTGTCTTTGTGGTTCAATTGGCTTTATCAAAACTGATGCATTCTTTCAACTCCTTTTCTGTATAAGACAAACCATATTGTTTCAATACATCATCAGGCACTCCGTTCCATTGATTGGGCTGGTTGCCCATATAGCCAATATCTTTTACTCCAATTTGAGAAGTATAAAAACCAGTGGCGGTTAAGTTCCTCATCAAATTAAAAAATGAAACGCCTTGCTTCATTTCTGCTTTTGCCTTATTGGGATAAGCAATGTCATCAACAATTTGTATGCGTTGTTCAGGCGTGATGGCCACAAATGGTTTTTCAAAACGCTTAAGGCTTTCCACATCCAGCCAACGCAATCCACCCCTCATGGGGGTTTGATGTTGTGGCATGTCTTTTACAATGAACTCAATAAACTCAGGCACTTTTGCATCGCCGGCGCTGCCACTTACTGCATCTTTAGGAATGATGATGTCTGCCAGCACAGTAATGGTTGCCATTTCTGCTGCAGTAAAAAAAGTTTCATCATTCAATTTTTTGTTAAACGCAATTTCTTCTTTCATGCGGTCGGCATCGGCTTCAGACGTTGCTGTTTTTGTCTCTCCTGCTTTTTTATCTGAAGGTTTGCATGCATCTATCATTACACCTGTTGATGCAGTACCGATGATGAGCGCTTTGATGGATTTACGACGGTCCATACTTCGTAAGTTTTAAGTGATAAGTATTAAGTAATAAGTTGTGAACGCTGTGGTACTACTTACCACTTACAACTTATTACTTACAACTTTAAGTTTACAAATTCTTTTTCTTCATTTCCTCCACGATGTATTCACTCGCCCTCATGCTCAAAGCCAATATCGTCCACGTAATATTTTTATCTGCCTGCGATACAAACTGGCCGCCATCTACGTTGAACAGGTTTTTGCAATCATGTGCCTGGCTCCATTTGTTGAGCGCTGATTTCTTTGCATCATCCCCCATACGTACTGTTCCAGCTTCATGAATAATGTTGCCGGGATTTGCAATGCCATAATTATTTTTGTCATTGTCATCATCGCCCCATGTAATCACAGCACCCATCTTATGCATTATTTCACGAAAAGTATCTTTCATGTGCCTGGCCTGTTTTATTTCATGGTCGCTGTGCCTGGTATTAAAGCGTAAAACAGGAATGCCATATTTATCAACTACATTAGGATCTATTTCGCAATAGTTGGTTTCCACAGGTATTGCTTCGCCACGGCCAGCCATACCAACCTCAGCTCCATAGAAATACCTGTAATCTTCTTTTAAAGAAGCACCATAGCCCCCGGCTTCTTTTTGCTTACCATTCACAGGATATTTTCCATTTAATCCTTCAATGCCAAATCCAAAACCATAAGCAGGCTGATCCATACCTCCCCAATATTCAATATGATAACCCCTTGGAAAATCAAGTTTTTTATTATCGCCCCACCAGGGAGAATATACATGCATACCTCCTACTCCGTCTTCATTAAAACGCTTTCTTCCAAACAATGCCGGTAACACACCACCCATAGCAGCGCCGGTGCTGTCATGCAAATATTTGCCCACCACATTGCTTGAATTGGCCAATCCATTAGGGTGTTGTTTTGATTTTGAATTAAGTAAAAGCCTGGCACTTTCGCAAGCGCTGGCAGCAAGAATAACGGTTCTTCCTTTTACCTGGTATTCCTGTAAATCTTCTTTACTTACATACGATACACCTGTTGCAAGGCCTTCGTCGTTTGTTAATACTTCTCTTGCCATCGCATTGGTAATCAAATCAACATGCCCTGTGGCAATAGCAGGTTTTACCAAACAGGATGATGATGAAAAATCGCCATACACTTTGCATGATCTTCCACATTGCCTGCAATAAAAACAAGCGGCCCTGTCTTTATTCCCTGGTAATGCTTTTGTAAGAATAGATAAACGGGACGGTATAACAGGTACCCCCACCCCGGTTGCTGCTTTTTTTATAAACAGTTCATGCAATCTTGGTTTTGGCGGCGGAAGAAAGATGCCATCAGGATCATTGGGCAAACCTTCATTTGTTCCAAAAACACCAAGCAGTTTATCTATTTTATCATAGTACGGTTTAATGTCATCATACCCAATGGGCCAGTTATCGCCCAATCCATCTATGCTTTTTCTTTTAAAATCTTTGGGGCCAAAGCGTAATGAAATCCTTCCCCAGTGATTTGTTCTTCCGCCCAGCATTCTTGCACGCCACCATTCCCACTTATCTCCTTCTGCATGTGTATAAGGCTCGCCATCAATTTCCCATCCCCAAAAGCTGGCATCATAATCACCAAAGGGGCGGAACTTGGTGCTGGCGCCACGACGAGGTGACTCCCATGGATTTTTTAATTGTGATGAATGCAGTTGGGGATCATAATAAGGTCCTGCTTCAATTATACAAACCGACAAGCCGGCATTGGCCAATACATAAGCAGCCATGCCGCCTCCTGCACCGGAACCCACTATCACTGCATCGTATTGTTTGGATTGTTTTTTTACCTGGAGTGTATCTCCCATAGAGCAATCGTTTTTATTTCAATAAAACAAGAATGAGTTTGAAAGGTAATAAAAATAATGATGAATATACTTTGCCATTTCTATTAGAAAATTCCACAAACGTTTGCTGTGATGATAGTACCATGTTTTGCTAAACAATCATCATTATTATAAAAAATTAAAGAATAAAAACTCTTGATTAAATAACGACAGCCTGTAACTTACATTCGATTTCTCTCTTTTTTTAAAAAAGAAAATATCAAGCTATATGAAAAAAATCTTTGCGTTATCAGCAATCGCCATTTCATTTTCATCACTCCATGTATCTGCACAGCAGGGCGACCCTAAAGCAACGGAAGTGTGGGAACCAGAACCAAAAATTGTAAAAACAGGTGCTGTGAACACGCCGCCATCGGATGCAATTATTTTATTTGATGGCAAAAGTTTGAATGAATGGGAATCAGTAAAAGATACCACCCAGCCTGCAGCATGGACTTTGGGCAAAGGTTTTTTTACTGTAAAAAAAGGAACAGGCAATATTCAGACAAAAAGAAAATTTATGGATTACCAATTGCATATTGAATGGAAAATACCACAGGTAATACATGGCGAAGGACAAGTGAGAGGAAACAGTGGTTTGTTCCTGGCATCTACAGGTGGTGGTGATGAAGGATATGAAATGCAAATATTGGACAACTACAACAACAAAACTTATGTGAACGGGCAAGCTACCAGTATTTACAAGCAAAAAATTCCATTGGCCAATGCATGCAAAAGGCCAGGGCTTTGGCAAAGCTATGATGTAGTGTGGACGGCTCCACGTTTTAATGAAGACGGTTCTTTAAAATCTGCAGCAAGAGTAACAGCTTTTCATAATGGTGTGTTGGTACAAAACAATTACGAATTAATTGGCGCTACAAGGTATATTGGCAAGCCCGAGTATAAAGCGCATGGCGCATCATCAATAAAACTACAGGATCATGGCGATCCAAGTGAACCGATCAGTTTCAGGAATATCTGGATTAGAGAATTATAAAATCTGCTTTTTAAAAAACAAAAGTCCCGGAATAAATGTTCCGGGACTTTTTGTAACTGCTTTTATAAGATTACAACTCTCTTATTTTAATATTTCTAAATGATACCATATCACCATGATCCTGCAATGAAATTTTCCCGGATTTAAATGTTCCAAAACCGGGCATTTCTTTAAACTTACTGCCTGCAACAAGTTTATTCCATTTGTCATTCCACATTGTTGTGGAAACTACTTTTACTCCATTCAGCATCAGCGCCAAACTTCCATCTTTTGAAATTATTTCTACTTTGTTCCATTGCCCTGCAGGCTTTACCGTTTTTTTACTGCATGAAATAAGATCATACAAATCTCCAGCCTGGTGTTTTATTAATTTTCCATCAGGATGTTTTTCGTTATCCACTATCTGCATTTCCGGGCCTGTTAACCATGGATAATCATGCTTGCCATCTTCCTGTGCATAAAACATGATGCCGCTGTTACCACCTTCAGAAATTTTCCATTCCAGTTTTAAATGAAAATTTTTATAATCTTTTTCTGTTACAATATCACCACCACCAGATGTTTGCCATCCCTCTTTTTTTGTTGTATCAAGATATAGTTCGCCGTCTTTTACTTTCCAGGCCGAACCAATTTCATTTTTATTAAAGCTGTGCCAGCCCTTTGTTGTTTTTCCATCAAACAACAGTTCCCATTTTTGCGACTTTTCTTTTTCTGACAGTGAATTATTTTTTTGCTGTGCCATACCTGTTAAGAAAGCAAGTGTTGCTGCAACCGTTAATATTTTTTTCATGTATGTTTATTTTTTCAGCATTAAAATATATTTTACCATTTTGGCTGCATTTTCCGGCGACAGATCGGGATGTGCCAACATAGGGACTGTGCCCCAGTTGCCGCTGCCACCTTTAATAACCTTTGCTGCCAGCATCGAAACATTTTCTGGTGTGTTGGCATATTTTTCTGCTACCTTTTTGTATTCCGGCCCTGTAGATGGTTCATCAATTTTATGACAGGTAGGGCAGCCTGATTGTGCCACCAATGTCATGCCTTCGGTATAAGCAGGATCTTCCGGTTTTGCTTCTTCCTTTTTTTCTGTAGCAGCGCTGTCATTTTTTTCTCCTCCACCACAAGCAGCCAGTAAACCCACAATTGCAAATACTAAAAATACTTTTTTCATATTGAGTATAATTTTGGTTTGTAATTAAATGCCTAAAATTTTCCTGTTAAAATCGTCATTATTTTCTGTTTGTGCAAAATCATCAAAAGCTTTTTCGGTAACCCTGATGATATTTTTTTTGATAAACTCACATCCTTCTTTTGCACCATCTTCGGGATGTTTAATACAACACTCCCATTCCATCACTGCCCAACCTTTGTATCCGTATTGTGTAAGCTTACTGAAGATGGTTTTAAAATCAACTTGTCCATCGCCGGGGCTGCGATAGCGGCCGGCACGGTTGAGCCAGCTTTGGTAACCGCCAAATGTTCCTTGTTTTCCGGTGGCATTAAACTCTGCATCTTTTACATGAAATGCTTTGATGCGTTCATGATAAAAATCTATGTATTGTATGTAATCTAATTGCTGCAGCACAAAGTGAGATGGATCATACAACAAACAAGCTCTTGCATGATTGTTTACCTTTTCTAAAAACATTTCATATGTAATGCCGTCAAATAAATCTTCGCCGGGATGTATTTCATAACAAACATCCACACCACACTCATCAAAGTAATTTAAAACAGGTGTCCATCTTTTTGCCAATTCAGTAAAGCCAGTTTCAACCAACCCATTTGGTCTTTGCGGCCATGGATGAAATGTGTGCCATAATAACGAACCACTAAATGTTGGCACTGCATTCAATCCTAAATTTTGGGATGCCTTTGCCGCATACTTTAATTGCTGTACTGCCCATGCTGTTCTTGCATTCCTGTCATTATGCAATTCCTTTGGAGCAAATGCATTGAATAATTCATCATATGCAGGGTGCACTGCTACCAATTGTCCCTGCAGATGTGTGCTTAATTCTGTTATTTCTAAACCGCAACCATGTATCAAACCATTTAATTCATCACAATAGGTTTTACTTTCGGCTGCCTTTTTTAAATCGATACAACGGCTGTCCCATGTTGGTATTTGTACCCCCACAAATCCTAAACTTTTTGCCCACTCACAAATTGTTTTTAAATTATTAAATGGCGGCTTGTCGTCTAAGAATTGTGCTAAAAAAATTCCGGGGCCTTTTATTGTCTGCATTTTGATTTTAGTTTTTTATTAGTCAAGCCAATTGCATTTATTTAGCTTTATTGGCGTCGCACTCTTGTAGAGTTTTTCTTTATTCGACATAATTTATTACGCAACAAAGTCAGTCCACTTCTTATCACTTTGTCCCGATGCTACTACTGTATCAATAAAAGCCATACCCCTTATACCATCTTCCACTCCAGGGTAATCCAATGCTTCTTTTGGCGGTGTGGTTCCCTCTATTCTTGCTGATAATGTCAATGTAAAATTCCTGTAGATGTTGGCAAATGCTTCCAGGTAACCTTCGGGATGCCCACCTGGTGTACGGCAATTATGTGTGGCATAACTTGATAACCGGTCGCCATAATTACTGCCAGCCCTTAAAATTTGTGTGGGTGCATCCAACCATTTTACAACTAATGTATTGGGTTCCATCTGTGCCCATTCCAATCCTCCCTTCTCGCCATACACTCTTATTTTTAATGCGTTCTCTTCACCTGCTGCCACCTGTGATGCCATCAGTACACCTGCCGCACCATTATCAAATTTTAATAACACGTTGCCGTCATCATCCAGCATTCTTCCTGGCACCAGTATATTAAGATCGGCACAAAGTTGTTTTATTTTTAATCCTGAAATATATTCTGCCAAATGCGCCGCATGTGTTCCAATATCTCCCATGCTGCCGGCTTTGCCACTCTTCTTTGGATCTGTGCGCCATGCCGCCTGAGCATTGCCTTCTCTTTCACTTAGTTTGCTAAGCCATCCTTGAGGATATTCCACCCATACCTTTCTAACGTTACCCAGCACCCCATCTTTTATCATTTGTTTTGCCTGCTTTACCATTGGATAGCCGGAGTAAGTGTGTGTAAGGCAAAGCAGCAAACCTGTTTCATTCACAATTTTTTTTAATTCCAGTGCTTCCTCAAGATTGAAAGTGATAGGCTTTTCTATTACTACATGAAAGCCTTTTTGCAATGCCATTTTTGCTGGCGCAAAATGTGCAAAATTGGGGGTAACGATGGTAACGAAATCCATTCTTTTATCTACAGGCAACTGGCTTTCTTTTTCCAGCATCTCTTCATAAGTAAGATATATCCTGTCAGGAGAAAGAAACAATTCTTCACCAGATTGTTTCGCCACTTCGGGATTGATGCTGAGTGCGCCGCATACCATTTCCACCTTTCCGTCCATATTAAATGCAAGCCGGTGCACAGCACCAATAAAGGCATCTTTGCCACCGCCAATCATACCCATGCGTAGTTTTCTTTTCATACAGCTACAGTAAGTTTTTTTGAGAAGGAAAATTTTCAACAAGTTTACGAATAAGATTTATTTACTGCTACAATTTTCTTTTTTCATAGCACTTGCTGATACTTTTTTATCTAATTATAACCTGCAATCGTTTGATGGATTTTTTTTAAGCCATTTATAAAAAAAACCCGTCAAACTTTATTGGATGATGAAATAAAAATCTACATTTAGTTTCTTTATTTTACGATTGCAAACCAAACCTGTAAGCTAATATGAAAAGTACCGTTCGTCTTCAGTTAAGTATAATGATGTTTTTCAACTTTTTCATTTGGGGCCTTTGGTTTGTTACAATGGGTACTTACCTCACCCAGGGGAAAATTGGTGCAAGTGGTGCAGAAACAGGGCTTGCTTACGGAACACAATGTTTAGGAGCTATTATTGCGCCCTTTATTATAGGCATGATTGCCGATCGGTTTTTTGCAGCACAAAAAATTTTAGGTGTACTGCATCTTGCAGGTGCAGCGGTATTATACCTGATAGCTCAGAAGGAAGATTTTGGTTCTTTTTACAGCCTGTTGCTTATATATATGATTGTATATATGCCAACATTGGCCCTTGTAAATGCAATAGCGTTAAAGCAAATTACTGATGCAGAAAAGCAATTTGCCAGTATCAGGGTTTGGGGTACTATTGGCTGGATTATTGCCGGACTTATTATTGGCTGGATGGCATGGGAACCTGCCGGCGATTTAGTAAAAGCTGCTTCTGCCACCGATGCTACTAACGAAGCCAAAGAAGCTTTAAAAACATCTGCATCAAGGCTTAGCATTACATATACGGTAGCCGCAGTTGTGTCAGCTGTGTTTGGTTTATACTCATTCTTTTTACCCAACACACCACCACCCAAAGCAGGACAAAATGTATCTGTTGCAGAAGTGCTTGGGCTTGATGCTTTAAAAGTTCTTAAAGACAAAAACTATCTCATATTTTTTATTGCTTCCATTTTAATATGTATCCCACTTGCATTTTATTATGGTAATGCCAACCAGTTTTTAAATGAAACAGGAATGGAAAGCGCTGCAGCCAAAATGACTTTTGGGCAAATGAGCGAAACTATTTTTATGTTTTTAATGCCGCTGT
>CAZBTD010000127.1:0-8736 GCA_964494815.1 uncultured Ferruginibacter sp.
ATGTTTAACTCGCATGTTAAGTAGTTATTTATAAAGTGTAAAATCATTTTATCAATAACAGCCCTCAAGGTTACACATGTCTTATTCAACAGGAACGGGAAAAGAAATCAATTAAGTACATACTAATATACCACACTTCCCCAATCCCACACCACATTTTTTAAAAAACACACCGCAAAAACCCAAACCCACGCCGTGTTTTTGCAAACCCACGCTGTGTTTTTGTAATTCCACGCCGTAAAAAAGTAATCCCACGCCGCATTTTCTCAAACCCATGCCGCATTTTTCAAAAAACACGCCGTAAAAAAGCAAACCCACGCCGTGTTTTCGCAAACCCACGCCGTGTTTTTGGCTTTTTACGCCGTGGGATTTCCCGATAGTGCTGTGAGAATGACGGTCAATGACGGACAATGACGGTCAATGTTGGCACAGGATAAAATAAAAATTATAACAAACAGTTTTTATTCTCCTGACATTTCTATTATCTAACCAAACCATTTAAACAATGAAGACACAGAGAATTTCCCTGGGTTTTTCACCATTATCCTATGCCGATTTTTTGGAGGAGGCAAAGCACATCCACAGCAAGATGAACGGGAATGCTTATTTCCCCGACCCCACGCCAAAGCTAAGTGATGTGGATGCAGCCATTACCGCATACGGTACTGCACTCACTGCCGCCAAAGAACTGGGCAAAGACAATGTGGCTGAAAAAAACAAAGCACGCCTGGCACTTACAGCACTGCTGCAGGACCTTGGGCGCTATGCCATGTTTGTTGCCAAGGGTGATGTAACCATGCTCATCAGCAGCGGCTACAGGCTTAACAAAATGCCGCAACCGGTGCACCTGGAGGTACCCGGCACGGTGAGCATCAGCAACGGCCCTGTGCCGGGCAGCATGACGGTAAAGGTGAAAGCGGTGAAGGGAGCCCAGAGCTACATTCACCAGATTACCGATGCGCCACCCACCGGCAATACAGTATGGGTAAGCGCTACCACCGGCCGCAGCCGCTATGTGCACACCAGCCTTACCCGTGGCAAGGAGTACTGGGTACGTGCAGGCGCCACCGGCAGCAACGAGCAGCTTACCTACGGGCCGGTTACCAGCCAGTTTGCACAGTAAGCAGGTGCTTTCAGCAACCGTTTTAAAGCCTTCCGTTAGTTAACGGGGGGCTTTTTATTTCCACCGTATTTTCCACAAAAAACATCGGTGAAAAAACGGTGTTTTTTTCGGTGTTTTCACCATTGCTTTTATCAGCCATGTACACCATCTTTATAGTATATTTTAACAACCAAAACATACTGCCATGAGTGATGAAAAAAACAACCACCCCAAACGCTCCAAAAAAACAAAAGAAGAAAGGGAAACACAATGGAAACAGCAATACCTGCAGGTGTGGGAGATAAATAAATATACCGGCATCAGCATCAGCAAAATAAAATATGCTATTAAAACCGGGGACCTTGAAACTGAACAAAGCTGTGAGCGTGGCATGCACCTGGCTCATATAACCAAGGTAGATAAATGGGTGGCGGGCAGAAAAGGCAAGTGATTACTCTTTGCCCCGGTTTGTGGCACACGAATAAAAATACAATCCACACCCGGGCATTCCTGTGCCACCACAACTGTTCAAAAGATTTTACTTTCTGTGGTTCCCATAAAACTGTATTGACATTTTCGATTTATTGCTGCCACTATTTTGCTCCTGGCGCATAAAAAAGGAGAACCGGGGAGCAACCAAACCTGCAGGCGGGGTTGTCACCTGTATCATACAGCTGCTGTAAAGAGGTGGCCGGCCGGCAGAAAGCAATAACTGTATTATTCTCTTTGCCATGCCCTGCAGCTGCTGGTAACTGCTGCGGATATCCTGTAAAACATTTCCCCCTGTTATTTTTTCGCCCCCGTAAATTTTATTACGGAGTTGTTAACCGGTTTTACTGTTTTTAAGTAAGCATATATTGCTTTCAGGTCGCTTTCTTTCATAGTGCCATACATGGTCCATGGCATAATGGTATTGTACTCACCGGGGTTTATTTTTTTAAGCTGCATAGATGAATCGGCATTGGTACGAAAGATGGCAACAAACCTTTGCTCGTTCCAGCTGCCGATACCGGTGGCGGCATCAGGTGAAATATTGGAAGACCGTACCACAGCACCATCGGGAAAAGGAAACTCCCTGCCGCCGCCATACTCTTTTCCTGCAACCAGTTTTCCTTTGTCAAACTGGGTATGGCAATCGATACAGGAGGCGGCATTCACCAGGTACTTACCATAGTTTACCATGTCTGCTTCATCCGGCATTTTGGTAAAGCTGGCTTTCTGCGGAATGGTGTTGAGTATAATGTTCATGGGAAAATCGGGAGAAGAAAGCGGCACATCGTTTTTAATGGGCTTCAGTGTGCGGATATATGCAATGATGCTTTTGATATCTTCTTCATCCATTTGCCCGTAGTGATGGTAAGGCATCACGGGAAACATGGCCTTGCCTTCTTTATTTACCCCGGTGCTTATCACCCTCAGCAGTTCGCCATCGGTATAGCGGCTGATACCTTCGGGTGTAATGTTCCGGGAATAAAAAGCGCCGGGAAATCCAAACTTCTGGTCAAACAGTTCGCCCCCTTTGCCCAATGTGCCTTCTGTTATAGGGCCCGAAAAATGGCTCCAGTCACGGGTGGAGTGGCAATCGATACATACGGTAACATGGTTGGCCAGGTATTCACCACGGGCTATTCTTTCGGGGGTACGCTCTACGGTAATGGTGGGTGCATCACCTACATTGGGCAGGGCTATTTTAATATAGCCCACTATACAGGCAATAATAAGGAGCAGTACAATGGCTACCCGTCCGAGGATGCGTAAGAATTTTTTCATGGCAGTAAATTGTTGTTGGTTTTAGTTGGGGGTAAAATAGAAATTGTTTTTTACATTTCAAATAGCGGCTGGCGTTAGTTGTAATAAACTAAGCCACGAATGGCACAAATGAACACGAATGCTCTTTGGGCCACAGATTGCACAGATAAACACAGATTTTTATTTGTGATGATTTGTGCTATTCGTGGCTTTGTTTTTTTTAGCCACAAACAGCACAGATAAACACAGGTTTTTATTTGTGAAGATTTGTGTAATCCGTGGCTTTGTTTTTTTTGGCCACAGACAGCACAGGTGAACACAGGTTTTTTATTTGTGATGATTTGTGCTATTCGTGGCCGTTTTAAACTGGCTGCACAAAAAAAGCTTCCGCAGAGCGCCGGAAGCTTTGTATAAAGAAAAACAACGTTTCTAATGTATATCCATCCTTATCCCCAGCCTTAACCCGATGGTTGTAAATTTTTCCTGCAGCGTTACCGCTTCTTTGTTCATGGGCGAAAAATTGTAGCGCAGGTAAGGCTCTGCCATCAAATGCAGGTGGTCGTTTAGTTTATAATACAGGGAAGCGGCGCCAATAAAGCCTACGCCCACATTGGTTTTGTATTGATAAGGATTGTTGTCTTTGCCGGTGGTAATGCTTACGGGGTTAAAGTTATTATCCAGCGTTTCGCCGCTTTGCCAGCTGTACAGGTTTATCACCACACCGGTATTGATGTTGGCATGAAACCTTCCGTTGCCCATTTCGTAGCCAAGCGTTATGGGCAGGTCGATAGTGCGGTACCGGTTGTAGGATGTATTGTAGCGGGTGCCTCTTACATAATAGCTGTCGGTAGTATCGCCGTTAGTATTAATAACATATACTATCTGCACCACGTTGTCTTTTACATACGAAAACTTTTCGTTTACCTGGCTGTAGTTAAAGCCTGCCCGCAGGCTAATACCATTTCCAAACACCCTTGTATATCTAAGCCCTGCACTGTATGCCGAGTGAAAACTCAGGCTTTCTTTTCTTTTGCTGATTAAAGAAGTGCCCGTGTCGCTGTATTTTTTAAATACATAATCGGGGCCGGCATACACTTCAAAATAATACTTGTTGCCGGCAGCATCCCTTTCTGCTTTGGGGCAGCCGGGGCCGGGTATGGCTTTTAGTTCTGTTTTTGTTTTTTCCCAGTCTTTTACCAGGTTAAGCCGGGCCATGTCCCTGCTTACAGGTATCAGCCACAGGGGCACATCATCGCTTGTGGTGGCATCACCTGCTGCATCAGTATCTGCATTATCATTTGCTGTATCACCTGTATCAGCGCCTGTGCTGTTGGTTACCAGCAGCGGCGCTTTACGTTTTCTTTGTTTGCTGTGTGTTGCTTTTGTATCAGCAGCTTTGTAGTTGCCAGTGGGCAGTATTGCTGTATTGTTTTTTACTGACGCTGTTGCGGCGGCAGTTACATCGTTGTTTAAAGGAGCATCCTGGTTTTGGGGTGCTGTGTTTGTCGCTATAGCAAGTTCTGTGCTGGTTGCATTGCTGCTGTTACCAGCCTGTTCTTCGTTTGTATTATTATTGTTTACAACAGCAGCCGGTACCATCGTTTTTGTACCGGGCTTGCTGTTATTATTATTTTCATGGGCAATATTATTGGTTGCCTGCTGTTGGGTAAACAGCATTACTGCCCCACCCGACAGCACAATCAGCAATCCTGCCAGCAGCAGCCCATTTCTTTTATCAGCCCACCAGGCCACGGGCCTTCTTTTTTTCCTTTGGGCAGCAATGTTTTCCCAAATGTGCGGTGGCACAGCGGGTTCATAACCGTCGAAAGACTGTTTGAAAAAATCATCCATTTTTTTTATGTCACTCATACCGCAACTTTTTGTAGTTCCATAATTTGTTTTTGCAGCATATTTCTTGCTTTTACCAGCTGGCTGCGGCTGGTGCCGGGCTGTATGCCCAGCATTTCTGCTATCTCTTCATGCTGGTAGCCTTCTATCACATGCAGGTTAAATATCATCCTGTAGCCGTCGGGCAGATCATTTATCAGCTTTAGTAAATCTTTTTGCGATAAATGATTGTATGCCCATGGGTCTTCTGCGCCTTCCCTTATACCCGGATGTTCAATGCCATTTATTTCCTTTTCGTACCGCATCAGGCTGTATTTTTTCAGCGCCGTGTTTACCACTATCTTTCTTATCCAGCCTTCAAAGGAGCCTTCAAACTTAAACTGGCCAATCTTATCAAATACCTTAATAAATGCTTCTTGTAAAATATCCTCAGCGTCTGAAGGGGTACGGGCATAACGGTGGCACACGCCCAGCATACGGCTGCTGAAACGGGTAAACACCTCTTTTTGAGAGGCAGCATCTTCCCTGATGCAGGCCCTTATAAGTTGTTCGTCCGTCAATCTGCGAAGGTTATTTTATTCCGGGAGTATTATACAGATTCCCAGCAATGGTATTTCGCTGCCCGGTTGGTATAAGAAAGATACTAAAAAAAGACGGGTTGGCGGCCACGGGTTTTCTGTGTAAAATCCTTTGTGCCCCTTGTGGTATAAAATTGTACCGCAAAGCACTATATGCTATTTTTAAATATATTCGTTTTTCTAAAATCTTTTGAAACATTATGGATGCCAACACCGATACAAAACCTGCCCAATCGCTTACCATCACCCTGCCACAGTTTAAGCCAAGGCATATTTCCGGCGGAAGTTTCCTTGCTGCACTGCTGCTTTTCTTTTTGCCTTTTTTAAATATCAAGTGCAACGATCAAAAGATTGCCTCCATTACAGGTAAAGATTTTGTTACCGGCTTTAAAATGAAAGACAAAGCAGGCGATTCTTTTTTTGGCGGCATGTTTAAGAATAAAAATAAAAACCGGGGTGCTGATGCAGACAACTCAGATAGTACTGATAAAAGCAAAGATGAGATTGAAAAGCCCAACAAGCTTGCCATTACCGGGCTTATATTGGGAGTGGCTGCATTTGCATTAATTTTCTTCCGGTTCAGATATGCCACACCGGCTGCCGCCGTTGCCAGCGGTATCGCCGCTGTATCCTTGCTTTGTATTTATCTCGATTACCAGTCAAAAGTAAAAGAGCTCGACAGCAGCATGGGCATCAGTATCAGTATGTCGTTTACCATTTGGTATTTCCTGTGTATTATTTTGTTTGCAACGGGCGCTTATTTTAGTTACAAAGCTTATTTATATGATGAAGGGAAAAAACACCGTGCCGAAATGGATGAATACATGAAGAAGTATGAGAATACTGAGCTTCCCACAGATGGGGCTACCGGTATTGCCGGTGATGGGGAGCGTGCGGTTTAATAATTACAAATAAAAAATGGGATTGATAAATTGAAGCATGCTTCAGTTTATCAATCCCATTTGTGCTGGCACAGCACTAAGCTTTTTTTGCAGCCGCTTTCTTTTTTGGCTTTGCAGGCCTTGATTTGCCAAAAGATGCTTTTGCAATTTTTCCTTTTTTGGTTTTTATATCACCACGTCCCATAGTATGTATTTTAATTGTGTTTGATTAAAAAAGCAAGATGTGTCGGCATCTTGCTTTTTGTAAGGTTTTGCAATAATTACAACTTAGCAGATAATTCTTTACCGGCTTTAAACTTAGCTACTTTTTTAGCTTTGATTTTAATTACAGCACCTGTTTGTGGATTGCGTCCGTTACGGGCAGCTCTTTTAGATACAGAGAAAGTACCAAAACCTACCAGTGTAACTTTACCACCACCCTTCAATGTTTTAGTAACTGCTTCTACAAAAGAATCCAGGGCACTGTTAGCCTGTGTTTTTGTGATACCTGCGTCATCAGCAACTTTAGCGATTAATTCTGCTTTGTTCATAGTTGTTTATTTGTAATTTTTTTTAGGCAGCAAATATAGAAGGTTTTTATTTGCAATAAAATTTTTAAAAGCAAATTTAATATTGTATCAATCGGCTGAAATGCACAGTTGGCAAGGGCTTCATCGAAATCACCGCTGCATACTTTTTTACCACTCTCACATACTTGCCTGCTGAAATGCAGTACAGCAAAGGGTTTCAGGGCACGCTGCCTGTAATTCAGTGCCCATGCGGATTACAGCGGAATATAACAACCCATTTTGTTTGTCAAAAAATATTTTTTTATTGTTCACATTTAGCCCACAGCCTGCATCACACTTCTAAAAGCAATGAAACTATTGCCCCATTTATCAAAAGAGCGCTGGCGCATTTCGCCTGCAAACTTTTCTATGTAAAGATTATACAGCGCTTTGCTTTCTGCAAAGTATTGAATGGCATAAGTAGGGCCTTCGCTGTCGTCCACTTCAAGCAGCCTTAGTACTTTGGCTTTGGTAAAACAGCCGGTATCGATCACTTCAGGTATATGTGTTTGCTGCAGCCATTGCAGCCATTGCTGGTGAATAGCTTCTTCCAGCTTAATGGTAACATTATAAATAATCATGCTTGCTTTATATTTTTATTTCAACATACACAGGGCAGTGATCACTGTGTTTTACATCAGGAAAAATGTCTGCATCTTTCAATTGCTTTTTCAGCGGCTCTGTTACAGTGATATAATCAATGCGCCATCCTTTGTTGTTTAAACGCACTGATGGAAAACGCTGGCTCCACCAGCTGTACCGGTGTGGTTCGGTATGAAACACACGAAAAGTATCTATCCAGCCACTGTTTAAAAACTTTGTCATCCATTCTCTTTCCTGTGGCAAAAAGCCAGACGAATTTTTATTTCCTTTGGGATCATGAATATCAATTTCGTTGTGAGCAATATTATAATCGCCAACCAAAATAAGTTTGGGGTATTTCTTTTTTAGCTTGTTGAGGTATGCATGAAAATCATCCAGCCATACATATTTAAACTGCTGCCGTTCGTCGCCGCTGGTGCCGCTCGGGAAATATGCATTTATCAAACGTACATCACCAAAATCAACCTGTATCACCCTTCCTTCATCATCGCTGCCAGGAAAGCCACAACCATATTCAACATGATCTGGTTTTATTTTTGAAAAAACTGCCACGCCACTATATCCTTTTTTTTGTGCGCTGAACCAATGATGATGATAACCCAGTGCATCTAATTGTTTTACATCCACATCATCTTTTGTTGCCTTGGTTTCCTGCAGGCATATAACATCAGCCGGGTTTGTTTTAAGCCAGTCGATAAACCCTTTTTTAAGAGCGGCCCTTATGCCATTTACATTATATGAAATAATACGCATGAGTGTAATTATTGAAAATTAATCGATATTATTGTTATCAAACTTTTTAAAAATGGAAGACAAGTTACAGGAAAATCAGCAAGAGGATTTATTAAATGATGTTGGTGGCGAAGCTGATACTTCGGAGTACGATGCCAAGGTAAGAAGAGCCCGTAACTGGCTGTTTGCAGTAGCAGCTATTCAGCTAATTGTTGGTATTATTGAATTAGCTAACACTCCCGATGAATTAAAGATGATTGTACTGGCTATCCATGGGGTGATTGTCGCCATTTTTGTTGCACTGGCTTTGTGGAGCAACAAGAAAGCTTATGAAGCATTGGTAACAGCTATTATTGTATATGCCCTCATATATATTGCCGGCGGATTACTGGACCCAATGAATTTTATCAGGGGGATTATAATAAAAATATTTGTTGTGATAGCGCTCATCAATGGTATTAAAGCAGCAAAAGAAGCAAAAGCCATTCGTAGCATTGGTGCATAGCAAATAATTATTCCAGTATTGGCCGTAACCATTTTGTGGCTTCATCAATACTCATACCTTTTCTTGCAGCATAATCTTTTAACTGGTCTTCATTTATTTTACCAACGCCAAAATACTTGCTGTGCGGATTGGCAAAATACCAGCCGCAAACAGATGATGCCGGGTACAT
>CAZBTD010000128.1:0-8275 GCA_964494815.1 uncultured Ferruginibacter sp.
ATAATGCGTATAATATCTGGAACAGCGGCTCTAATGTCTTCTGGTGTTTCCTGCCTGTTGGCTTTATAGTTGGCAAAATCGGTATGGCGTTCTGTTGGTGCTGCGGTATCAAAACACACTGCCATATGTGTTGGCTTCTGGTTGTTGAGCAAATCAACTAATGTATTGGTAAAACCAAATTGTGCATTGGTGTTTCTGCCTTTGCTTGTAATACGAGGGTTGCGTATGAGTGCATAATACGCCCTGAAGATGAGTGCGTATGCATCGAGCAAGAATAATTTTTTTTGCATGGGATAAAAGTAGATAGTTGCTACGAATTACACAAATGAACACGAATTGAGTTTAGCCACAGATTGCACAGATAAAAAAAACAGGAGATACTTTAATCTCCTGCCTAATATCTCTTTTTATACTCCTTTTTTCTTTTAACTTCTTAGCCTAAAAACGAGTATCGATAAACAGCGGTAACATTGCCCGCCACGTAGGCCAATCATGTTTCCATTCTTCGCCCCATACACTTAATTCATAGTTGATGCCTTTGTTGTATAAAACACCAGCAAACTCCCTGGCTGCATCAGGTGCTTCATAAGCGCCGCTGCCCGTGAGGATGTGAATATGGTTGCTCCTTCTTATCTGCTCCAAAACATTATGGTCAGTTAAATTAGGTATGTAATGGCAAGGCGAATTGTAATAAACCTGTTCATCATAAAAACCTTTAGTGTATTCCATCAAATTGTAAACACCACTCATGGCAATTACTCCATTGATTAAATCGGGGCGTTTTAAAAATAAATTCATGCTATGCAATGCACCAAATGAAGCGCCGGATATAATGATAGGTGTATCCCATGAAGTATTATTTTTTATAAACGGAATTACTTCATTGTAGATGTATTCATTAAACTGGTTGTGGCGGATGGCTTTATGTTCGCCTGCCATTTCATTATTTAACCAGCTCTCGTTATTAATGCTGTTAACAGAGAATACTTTTACTTTTCCACCTTCAATCATCGGTGCCAGGGAATCAATTAACTGGAAACGTTCGTATTCTAAATAGTCTGCGGCAGCAGTAGGAACAAGCAACAACGCAAAACCATAATGGCCATACATTGCCACGGGCATATCTTTTTGAAGGGCAGGGCTGTACCAGCTAGTTAAATGTCTTTCCATAAGTAGTTTGTTAATAAAGAAAAGTCAAAATACTAACTAATGTTCAGGTACAGAAATTTAATATATTTGTCGGGAGGTTATTTGTGAAAATGAAGAATAACCCTTAAAATGTTATGAAAAAATCTCTTTTATTTTTCCCATTTGTTTTAATGCTCTCTTTACTTTTTGTTTCCTGCGAAAAGGAATATAGCATTGAAAACGGAGGTGTTCCATCAGGTGGGGGTCCTAATCCTGCGGTGTTTACTTTTTCGGGTGGCACAGCTGCCTGTACTGGTGCTTTAACAACAGGTACATACAAAGTTGGCACTGCAACTACATCTGGAAATACGGTAAGCCTGAATTTACTTGTTGATTCAGTTGGCACATATAATATTACAACAGGGGCATTAAACGGAGTTACATTCAGCGGCTCTGGCACATTAACTGGTACCGGCCTGCAAACAGTAACCTTAACCGCAAGCGGTACACCAACCACAGCTGGTGATATTAATTATACTGCTGGCACAGGGGGCTGCACTTTTACTATTACAGTAGCGCCCAACTCGGGCAGCAGCGGCGGTACTGCAGTTTATACATTTGATGGAAACCCAGGCACTTGTACTGGAGCTATTTTAGGAAGTGGTACATATACAGCTGGTACAGCTACCGGCACAACAAATACTGTACAATTAAATGTAACTGTAACCACTGCCGGCACATATGATATTTCCACCGCTTCAAATGATGGTATTACTTTTAGCGGTTCTGGCACTTTTGCGGCAACAGGTGCTCAGACAATAACCCTTTCTGCCAGCGGTACTCCCACTGCCCAGGGGGATTACAACTTTACAGCAGGAGTCGCAGGTTGTGTTTTTTCAATAACGGTAGCACCAGGCAGCAGCAGCGGCACCGATTATATCCGTTGCAAAATAGACGGCACCGATAAAACATTTAATGATGGTGCTTTGGCAGTGGATGTTTTTGGTTTATCACTTGCTATTAACGGAACGGAAAATGCCTCTTCAGCCACGACAGGCAATTTCAGCATAACATTAACTGACCTTACAGGTAGTATTACCGCCGGAACTTACAATGACAATAATCTATTGGGTAAAAATTGTGTCATCATGTATATTCCGGATGCAAGTTCTTCAACTAATGCATTTGCTACTGCTACAGGCGGACAGTCTGGTACATTTACTGTAAATCTTACAGAAAACACGGCCACAAGAGCTTCTGGTACTTTTAGTGGTACTTTATATGATAATAGTGGCGCAGGGGCAGTAACGAAATCAGTTACAAATGGAGAATTTAGTGTACCTAAGTAAATGAATTTATATAAGAAAAAGGCTGGAATAACTTCCAGCCTTTTCTTTTTACAGCACCCCTTCTTTTATTTCCGTCCACAACTCACGGTAGCATTGAGCCGCATAACTGCTGTTGGCAAATTCCATAATAGGTGCTTTGTGAATGCCCATTTTTTCTACGTCAGATAAATAAGGAATATAGTTTTGAAAGAAACGTTTGTCTTTATATAATTCTTCCATTATTTCGTTGTGAAGATTCTTTCTTAAATCTGCCATAGTGAAAAAGCACATCATCTTTTTTATATCAAGATCTTTTTCCTTGAAATAATCTTTTACCATGTGGTAAGTACGAACCGATAAAGTGGTTGGTATCACCGGCATCAGTACAATGTCTGCCGCATTAAAAATATTTTCATGCAGGGCGCTGAAACCGGGAGGACAATCAATAAATACAAATTCATATTCGCCATCTAATTGTTTCAAAACAGATTTCAACCTGTTTTTATTTCCCTTCATTTCTTCCAGCATTATATCAAAACTTTTGCTGCTGTTGTCGGCAGGAATTACATCCACCAGTTCAAAATCGGTGCTCAGTACAGCACTTTCGAGTTCTGCATCTTTGGTGATGAGTCTTTTAATGCCGGGATGTGTTTTTGGTTTTGCTTTGTAATAAAAAGAAGCGGAGCCCTGTGGATCAATATCCCAAAGCAAAGTTTTAAAACCATCTGCAGCGGCGAGGTAAGTAAAGTTTACACAACTGGCGGTTTTTCCTACGCCGCCTTTGAGATTATAAAGAGCAATTGTGGTCATAGTATGTGGTTTAAAAAATATGAAGGGTTAAGATAATCATTTATTGAATAATACTTATCTATAATCTATCCTTTCATTCCTTCCAGCTCCTTTTGCAACCTGAACATTTCATCCCTCAGCCTGGCGGCTTCCATAAAGTCCATATCCCTGGCTGCCTTCTCCATTGATTTTTTTACTAAAACTATTTTCTTTTCCATTTTGGGAATGGTTAAATATTCTTCCTGGTCTTCTGCTGCAATAGTTACAATGTCTTCATTATTGCCAATAGCATAGGCTTTCTTTTCATCAAAGCCTTTTATGTCGAGCACACTTGTTTGTGCAAAAACTTGTTCCTTGCTTTTTACAACGGTTGTCGGTGTGATGTTATGTTCGATATTATAAGCAATTTGTTTTTCACGGCGGCGGAGTGTTTCATCCATTGTCTTCTGCATGCTCTCGGTAATTTTATCCGCATAAAAAATTACAAGGCCGTCTACGTTTCTTGCGGCACGCCCTGCAGTTTGCGTCAAGCTTTTTTCATTACGCAGATAACCTTCTTTGTCTGCATCCAAAATTGCCACTAAAGA
Source organism: uncultured Ferruginibacter sp. (assembly GCA_964494815.1). Lineage (GTDB taxonomy): Bacteria > Bacteroidota > Bacteroidia > Chitinophagales > Chitinophagaceae > Ferruginibacter. Next base: position 3,833 of record CAZBTD010000128.1, read on the forward strand.
GACTTCCGGGAGATCTAAACCTTCTCTTAACAAATTCACTCCAACCAACACATCAATCACACCCAATCTTAAATCTCTCAATATTTCCACTCTTTCCAATGCATCCACTTCACTGTGTATGTATTTGCTTTTGATATTAATGCGGTGAAGGTATTTATCCATTTCTTCCGCCATGCGTTTGGTAAGCGTTGTCACCAGTACCCGGTCTCCTTTTTTTATGCGGTTGTCAATTTCATCTAATAAGTCATCTATTTGGTTTATTGATGGACGAACTTCTATTGGAGGATCAAGCAAGCCTGTTGGCCTTACTACCTGCTCCACCACTACACCGCCTGTTTTTTCCAGCTCATAATCACCCGGCGTGGCAGAAACAAAAATGGTTTGACCCGTCATGTTTTCAAATTCATGAAAATTCAATGGCCGGTTATCAAGTGCCGATGGCAAACGAAAACCGTAATCAACCAAGATTAATTTCCTGCTTCTGTCGCCCCCATACATACCACTTACCTGCGGCACCGTTTGATGACTTTCATCGATCACACAAATAAAATCTTTTGGAAAATAATCCAATAAACAGAACGGCCTTGTACCAGGATTTCTCCTGTCAAAAAATCTTGAATAGTTTTCGATCCCGTTACAATAGCCAAGTTCCCTTATCATTTCCAAATCATACTGCACCCTTTCACTCAATCTTTGTGCTTCAATAAATTTTCCAGTGGCTTTAAAATATTCAACCTGTGCTGCTGTTTCATCCTGTATTTCATAAATCACCTGTTGCAAAATATCTTTTGGTGCTAAATATAAATTGGCAGGGAAGATGGCAGCATTATCAACTTCTGCAATTCTTTTGCTGCTGTTTAACTCTAAGGTTTCAATGCTTTCAATTTCATCTCCAAAAAAAGTAATTCGGTAACCATAATCAACATAAGGCAAATTGATATCAACCGTATCGCCTTTAACACGAAACGTTCCCCTTGTAAAATCGCCCTGGCTTCTTTGATACAAACTATTAACCAATGAATGAAGAAAGCCTTGTCTTGAAATGACTTGCCCTTTTTGGATTCTTACAATTCCATTTTCAAATTCAGTTGGGTTACCCATACCATAAATACAACTCACACTTGCCACCACAATAATATCTCTTCTTCCGCTAAGCAATTGTGCAGTTGCCTGCAAACGAAGTTTGTCCAGCTCTTCATTTATACTTAAATCTTTTTCAATGTATGTATTGCTTACAGGTATGTATGCTTCGGGTTGGTAGTAATCGTAGTAACTTACAAAATATCCTACAGCATTATCAGGAAAAAATTGCCGAAACTCACCGTACAATTGTGCCACCAGTGTTTTGTTGTGTGTAAGTACCAAGGTTGGGCGCTGAACATTTTGAATAACGTTGGCAATGGTAAACGTTTTCCCGCTGCCCGTAACGCCGAGTAGGGTCTGGTAACGTTCGCCATCCATGATGCCTTCAGTCAATTTCTTAATGGCATCTGGCTGGTCGCCGGCTGGAGCGTATGGTGATTGTAATTGAAACGGCACGATAAAAAGTTTGTACCTGTAAAATTAATGGTACAATTAAAGCACCCGAAATAAATATTTGTTACGGGTGTTTTTGTAATATTTTCTCCATCGCATTTCTTCTTATAAACCAAGCAATGGTAAATGAAGGAATAAAATCAGTAAAGGGAAGTATCTCTTCGGCAAAATCAAACATGCCGCCAAACAGGCCAAGCCTGCCACCAAAGATTTTGTAAAAAATAAAAGCAGATAAAGGCGCCCAGATAACATCTCCAAATTCACCTAAAGCAGGGATGGCGTACGTAAACATACCAATAAGGTCCATCGCAATACAAATAGCAATGTTGGGAAGAAAATGTTTTTGTGTGTTCATTGTTTTACTTTTTCAATGAACCGCTTTAATAGAAAACCCTGCCAAAACCTGTGCTATGCCATTCCGTCGTTGTTAAAATTTCTCTGCTACATTATAATGTCCATCACTTTTTTTGTTGCCCGGCTTTCTTCTGCCATAAAGCCCATGATGTGGCTTTCAATAGATTGATCAATAGTAGAAGTAAGTAAAGACGCATCTTTTTTTGAAATGGCCTGTATCCAGTTAGCAACCAAACGCCAGTCGCCGCCACCATGTCCATCTGTTGCCTGTGTCCATTCTGTTTTTTGTCCAGATAAAAAATCGGTTATTACAAACGAACTCATATCCCCTACTACATCACCAAGGCTCCCCATCACCCTTGTTCTTCTTCCTTCATAAGAAGTGAATGCTTCCATTGAGAAGGCAGCTGTTAATCCGCCATCAAATAAAATATTGGTGGTGTAATGATCGGGCTGATCGTTATCCATTTTATAAACACAACGGCCATAGTTGGTTGTTTTTAATTGTTCCAGAACATAATCAGCCTGTTTGTCTTTATCTTCCGGTAAATCAAAAACATAATTCCGCTGACGCTTGCGGTAATAAATTTCCAAAGCAGAATAAGGACATTTGTCTTCCACCGCACAGCCATCACTGCAACGTGCTGTACTGCCGGCCGGTGCATTTTTTTCTTTAAACCATTTTAAGTCGCCAAATGCCTGTATGCTTTTGCAAGGCTTACCCACCATCCATCTCATTATGTCTAAATCATGACAGCTCTTTGCCAAAATGATCGGTGTTGTTTGTTTGCTGTTGTGCCAATTACCACGTACATATGAGTGGCTCATATGTATATGTTCAATCGGTTCCATGTGCTGTATACTGATGATTTCTCCCAGCACACCACTGTTCATTATTTCTTTCAGCTTTACAAAATAAGGTGCATAGCGAAGCACATGGCAAACAGCTACGATCCTTCCCGTTTTCTTTGCCATCGCTAAAATATCCCGACATTCTTTTTCGCTGGGAGAAATAGGTTTTTCCAACAACACATCATATCCCATTTCCAGAGCTTTCATGCAAGGCCCATAATGCAAATTATCTGGTGTGGCGATAATAACGGCATCTGCAAATTTTGACTTTTTGAATACATCTTCCCATGTATTAAAACGATTTTCGGAAGCTATGTTATGTTTTTTTGCATAGCGCTCATTTCTAAGGGTAATAGGTTCTGCCACACCAACAATATCAAGCTGGTCGCTGTGCTGCAAAGCATAGCCCCCATACACATTGCCACGATTACCTGCGCCAAGTGTAATGGCAGTAATAGGTTTGTCTAGTAATATTTTGTTTTCTGGCAATAAAATCGGCTGACCGTTTTCATCTTTGGCCCATGAAGAGAAAGGAAGCATTGTACCAGCTGTAAGGCCTAGTGCACGGAGGGCATCACGGCGTGTCCATTTGTGTGGCATAGCAATTATTTTTTGGTGCTGATTTTAAAGGTACAAAAATGTTGACTGCATTTTGTTATAAAATAAAAAAGCTAATTTGTAGTGCTTCAACCAAATACCAATGACTGCAACCACACAACGATTTACCGCTCTTGATGTTTTCAGGGGTATGACTGTTTGCCTGATGATAATTGTAAATACACCGGGCAATGGTGATACTACCTGGAGCCCGTTGCATCATGCAAAATGGCATGGGTTTACGCCAACCGATTTGGTATTCCCATCATTTTTATTTGCTGTGGGTAATGCAATGAGTTTTGTAATGAAGAAATGGGAAACACTTCCTCAATCACAAGTGGTATGGAAAACTTTAAAGAGAACATTTATCATTTTCCTGTTGGGTTATCTCATGTATTGGTTTCCTTTTGTAAAACGTGACGCAACCAATCATTTTATATTGGCGCCTTTTGAAGATACAAGAGTGTTTGGTGTACTACAGAGAATTGCTTTGTGTTATGGTATTGCAGCGCTGATGATCTATTTTTTAAAACCAAAAGCTGCATTTATCATCAGTATCGTTTTACTTTTTTTGTATTGGTTATTATTGTATGCTTTTGGCGATGCAACCGATCCATTGGGAATGCAAAACAACTTAGGTTCTGTAATTGACCGCTGGCTGCTGAATGAAAAACATTTGTACCATGGCGAAGGTGTTGCATTTGACCCGGAAGGATTATTAAGCACCATGCCTGCTGTTGCCAATGTGGTGGCAGGCTATATGGTTGGTAAATTCATACAGGAGAAAGGCAATTCTTATGAAGGCCTTACCAAATTATTACTAACCGGTTCCTTGTTATTATTTGCTGCTTATTGCTGGAACCTGGCTTTCCCTATCAATAAAAAATTATGGACAAGCTCTTTTGTATTGCATACGGTTGGATTGGATTGTATCATCATTGCTATTGTTATTTATATCATCAACTTTAAGCAAAAAACCAACTGGACTTATTTCTTTGAAGTGTTTGGAAGAAACCCGTTGTTCATTTATTTATTAAGTGAACTAGGAGCAACACTGTTATATTTTTTCCGTGCTGATGAAAAGACAACTTATTATCATTGGCT
>CAZBTD010000129.1:0-8266 GCA_964494815.1 uncultured Ferruginibacter sp.
ATTTGGCAACTCAATTAAAACATAAAAATAAAATGACAGTTACTATCTTTAATTATGTTTTCATTTAAAGAATTTAATTGAACAAAAAATCTATGGCATTCGGCAAAAGCATCAGGTTATATCTAAAAGATGGAACTGTAACTGGAATTAAAATTGGAGAAGTAGTTAATCAAACTATTCAGGCAGTATCATGCCCAAGAACAAGAATTGCAGAACTTAATCAGCAACCGGAGTCAAAAAGACCTGGAGTTTATTTCCTATTCGGACAAGATGAAAGCTCAAATGATTTGAAGGCATATATTGGGGAAGCAGAAAACGTATTCGATAGAATTCAGAATCATGTTGCAAATAAAGATTTTTGGAATGAAATAATTTTCTTTGTCAGCAAGGATGAGAATTTGACAAAAGCTCATGTTAAATATTTAGAAAGTAGGTTAGTACAAATTGCAAATTCAGCTAAAAGATATTTAATTGAAAACTCTAATCAACCTCAACCTCCTGCACTACCTGTAGCTGACAGGGATGCAATGGAAGAATTTCTAATTTACATAAGGCTATTAATAGGCGTGTTAGGACATAAACTCTTAGAAAATGTCATATCGAACGAAATTAAAAAAGCAAAATCAATCGAGGTCAATACCTCCACAGAACTGGAGCAACAAGTTGGGGCGTCAAATAATAATACAATAGAATTATTTTTTTCGCCCTCTGGGTTAAAAGCTAAAGCGATACAAACCGATGAAGGTATTGTTGTTTTAGCTGGCTCAGAAGCTGCAAAAGAACATACAACTGCTCCATTTAGTTATAAAGATTTGAGGGAAAAACTCATCAATTCTAACGTTCTTGAATTGGCAGGTGACAAATATATTTTTACAACAGAATATTTGTTTGATACTCCTTCCCCAGCTGCAGCTGTCATTGTAGGTTACAATATTAATGGCCGTACTGCATGGAAAAATAAAACCGGGAAATCTCTTAAAGAAATCGAAGCAGAAAAATTATCTTTTAAATAACGGGATAATCAGCCCCAAACTATCACACATTAAACCTAAAGTGCATCACATCTCCATCCTTCACCACATACTCCTTCCCTTCTATTCTCAGTTTCCCATTTTCCCTGCAGGCTGCTTCTGATTTGTATTGGAGAAAATCTTCGTAGGCAATTACCTCTGCTTTAATAAATCCTTTTTCAAAATCAGTATGTATCACACTGGCGGCTTGTGGTGCTTTCCAGCCCTGGTGTATCGTCCAAGCTCTTACTTCCTGCACACCCGCAGTAAAGTAAGTGGAGAGATTTAAAAGCTTATAGGTGGAATGTATCAGGCGGTCAAGCGCTGGTTCAGTCATTTTATATTCTTCCATGAACATCGCCTTGTCATCAGGATTTTCAAACTCTGCAATCTGTGCTTCAATGGCATTTGTCATTACTATCACTTCGTTGCCTTCATTCTTTACCGCTTCAATCAATGCAGCGCTATATTTATTTCCCGTATGCATACTTGCTTCATCTACATTGGCAACGTATAAAATTGGTTTATCCGTCAATAAAAACAAATCAGCAATAGCGCCTTTCTCCTCTTTACTTAATCCTAATGTGATAATATTCTTTCCTTTTTCCAAATGCTCTTTGCAACGAACCAGTATTTCCAGTTCTGCTTTTGCTTTGACATCTGTCTTCGCAATTTTTTCTGTACGCTGTATTTTTTTGTCAACACTTTCCAGGTCTTTCAACTGCAGTTCAGTTTCAATAATTTCTTTATCACTTACCGGGTTGATAGCGCCTTCTTCCCTTAAAATATTATCGTCTTCAAAACAACGTATCACATGAATGATGGCATCCACTTCACGGATGTTGGCCAAAAATTTATTGCCCAGCCCCTCTCCTTTACTTGCACCACGAACAAGCCCTGCTATATCCACAATTTCAATTTGTGTAGGAACAATCCTGTCGGGCACTACCAGTTCTGCCAGTTTATTCAGCCTTGGGTCCGGCACATTTACCAAACCAACATTGGGTTCTATTGTACAAAAGCGGTAATTGCTTGCCTGCGCTTTGGCGCTATTGCTTACTGCATTAAATAAAGTTGATTTTCCCACATTTGGTAACCCCACGATACCTGCCTGTAATGCCATTTTAGTATAAGTTATAAGTTATGAGTTGTAAGTTATAAGTACCTTACTATTTTTGAGGGGCAAAGGTAAGGGTTGAAGGCTTATCTTTATTTAGATTACAACAGTAATTGGACAGCCGAGGATACAGAGCTTATTACTTACAACTTATAACTTACTTATGGCCTTAAGCAGGATTTGGAGTGCCTTTATAATAGTTGCATTATCAGTAGCAGCGCTGCAGTTTGTGTTTAACAACAGCAGGGATGATATTTTTGGCAGGCTTGTTACAGGCACAAGCAAAGATGAATTTAAGTTTACGTCTGTATTAGACAGTTTTTCAACTGCAGATATAAATAAGCAGATGAAAGATTACGGTTATGTTTTTCAGTCAGCAGCAGATAAGGAAACAAAATATATTATTGCCGACAGGATAACACATGATTCTGCGTTAAAAATTCAATCAAAATTCCCAGCAGTAAGAATTGTTGGGCCGGATTATATTCTTGGCAAAAAACAAAAACCTGTTGATGGTGTAATTGCCACCTGCAAAGGTGCTGTTGAAATTTGCATTGGATTGATTGGCATTATGGCTTTGTTCATGGGCTTTATGAGTATTGCAGAGAAAGCTGGCGGCATAAGATTTCTTTCAAAAATTGTTGGCCCGTTCTTTTCAAAGTTATTTCCAGAAGTACCTAAAGGGCATCCTGCTCACGGGCACATGATGATGAACTTTAGCGCCAACATGCTGGGGCTTGATAATGCTGCCACACCATTTGGCATCAAAGCAATGGAAAGTTTGCAGGAAATAAATCCTGATAAAGACAAAGCAAGCAATGCACAAATAATGTTTTTGTGCTTGCATGCAGCAGGGCTATCATTAATACCAACAACTGTTATTGCAGCAAGAGCTATTACAACAGGGCCTCATGGAGAAAAGTCTGTCAACCCAACTGATATTTTTCTCCCATGTTTGATTGCAACATTTGTCGCTACACTGGCTGCAATGCTGATGGTTTCTTTCAAACAAAAAATAAAAATTGTTCAGCCTGTAATTCTTGGATGGATACTCGGCATCTCTGCTATCATCGCTGCATTGGTGGCATTTATACTTTCACTAAATACAGTTGGTGTAAATATTTTTTCTGAACAACTAAGTACAGGATTGATATTGCTTATCTTTTTTATTATCGTTATTGGCGGCGTGTATAAAAAGATAAATGTGTTTGATGCTTTTGTTGAAGGCGCAAAAGGTGGTTTTGAAACAGCAGTAAAAATTATTCCTTACTTAGTGGGAATGCTCGTAGCAATAAGTTTATTACGCAGCAGCGGCACATTTGATGTTGTTATTAATGGCATTAAAAATTTATTTGCCATGTTTGGCAGCGATACAAAGTTTGTTGATGGCTTACCAACAGCATTGATTAAACCAATGAGCGGCAGTGGCGCCAGAGGCATGATGGTCGATACGATGAGAACATTCGGGCCTGATTCATTTGCAGGAAGATTGAGTTGTATTCTACAGGGCAGCAGCGATACTACCTTCTATGTTGTAGCTGTTTATTTTGGCGCTGTAGGAATTAAGAATACCCGTTATGCAATTGGTACAATGTTACTGGCAGATTTAGTTGGCATAATCACATCTATTGCCATGGCATATTTATTTTTTGGATAAAAATTAATGCCTTCTTTTTTTCTTTACCAGCTTTGCATCTACGGTTGCCGTAGTATCTTTTTTTGTTGAAGATTGTTCTTCTTCCTCCTCCATTGCCCCTCCATAATCCCCAAAGAGTGGCGCCATTTCTTTGGCATGATAAATATTGCGGTTAAATTTATTACCTACAACAATAATGGTGGCAGAATCTTCAATCAGTCTTATAAAACTTGCATTGGTACCATGCCACTTGCCGTTGTGATAGATCATTTTTTTTCCGTTTGGATAAATATTCATACGCCAGCCAAGGCCATAATTACGCATGCCGGGTTTTTCATTGCTGTAAGGTGTGTAGGCTTCGGTTAAAGTTGAGTCATTAAAAATTTTGCAGCAGTTGAGTGCTTTATCCCATGTGAGTAAATCCTGTGGAGTGGTGTAAATATTTTTATCGCCATACACAGCATCAAAATTATCCCAGGGTATTAATTCCCCTTTCCAGTTGTAACTGGGGTTTACTTTACCGGCCATGGCAGTATCATATACAAAAGTGTTTTGCATTTGCAATGGGTTAAAAAAAGTCTGCGCCATATACTGTGCGTACTTTACACCGCTTATCTTTTCAATAAGCAATGCCAGCAATGCATAATTGGTATTGCAATAAGCAAAGTGTTTATTGGGGGTCCCAATATCTTTTAATACTGCTTTTTTATTTATCAAATAATCCAGCACATCTTCATTTGTTACATATTTCTTTTTATCCCATTTCAGTTTTTCAAAAAAATAGAGATAATTAGGTAAGCCGCTGCGGTGATTTAATAATGTTCTTACAGTAACACCGGGATAATTAAAATCTGGAAAGTACTTTACCAGTTCATCATCAATATTCAATTTACTATCCTGTGCCAGCTTAAGCACTGCCATTGCCGTAAATGTTTTTGAAACGGATGCAATATGAAATGGAGTGTTGGCGGTAATGGTATCGTTTGCATTTAAATGTGCAGTGCCCATGTAGTTTTCAAAAATAATATTTCCATTTTTGGCCACGATGATGCCACCATTGAACCCTTTTGCTTTTAGCGATGTATCATACCATGCTTCGCAGGCGCTACGGTATTTTTCAATTTCTGCCTTTGAAAGTTCCGTAGATGCCGGCAACGTTATCAGTGAATCGGCCGTTTTATCGTTCTGTTTGGCAGAACTTCCACAGGAAGATAAAAGGAATAAAGCTGGTATTGATGCTACAAATGCTGCGGCACAAGTGTGATTCTTCATTCTTTTTACCAAAAAGAATGAAGAACAGAACAAGTTCGCAAGGATGCTGAAAATGGCTTTTAAAGATGGGGGCATAATAAATACGAACTATGAAATATATTTGCAAATATTTTTAAATACAGTAAGCAACATGCCTGACAAAAATAAGACCAGTTATCCCAAAGAGAAAATCAATATTCTTTTTTTAGAAAACATAAGTGATACTGCTGTAAAACATTTTACTGCCACCGGGTATTCAAATGTAAAGAAACTAAGCGGTGCTTTGAGTGAAGAACAACTGGTTAATGAAATAAAAAATGTGCATTTGCTTGGCATCAGGAGCAAAACCAAGATTACGCAGAAAGTGCTGGATGCTGCGGAAAAGCTGCAGGCTATTGGTTGTTTTTGTATTGGCACCAACCAGGTTGACCTGAAAGCTGCCACTAAAAAAGGGGTGGCTGTTTTTAATGCTCCTTACAGCAATACCCGTAGCGTTGCCGAATTAGTAATTGGCTCTTCAATAATGTTGATAAGAAAAATTATTGATAAGAATACCGCTGCACACAAGGGCGTGTGGATGAAAGATGCGACTGGCAGCTATGAGCTTCGTGGCAAAACGCTTGGCATTATTGGTTATGGCAATATCGGCAGTCAGTTGAGTGTGCTGGCCGAAAGCCTTGGGATGAAAGTGGTCTTTTATGATACCGAAACAAAACTGCCGCTGGGCAATGCTTCATCAATAAAAAGCCTGAAAGAGCTGGTAAGCAAATCCGATGTCATCTCATTGCATGTGCCTGAATTACCTACTACCAAAAACATGATTAACAAAGCGGTGCTCAAGAATTTTAAAAAAGGCAGCATATTGATTAATTATGCCCGTGGCGAAGTAGTGGAATTGGATTCACTGGCAAAAGCATTGAGCAGCGGGCATATTGCCGGCGCTGCTATTGATGTGTTCCCATGGGAGCCGGAAAAAAACGGCGATACGTTTACTACACCATTGCAGGGATTGAGCAATGTGATTCTTACTCCTCATATTGGCGGCAGCACACAGGAAGCACAGGCAAATATTGGCGAAGATGTGAGTGGCAAACTGTTTAATTATTTGGAGAAGGGCGTAAGCTTTGGCTCTCACACCATACCTGCGCTGAGCTTGCCACCGCAAGAAGGTACACACCGCATACTGCATATACATAAAAATGTTCCGGGTGTATTGAGCGATATCAATACTAAGTTGTCAAAAAATAAAATCAACATTCTTGGGCAGTACTTGAAAACGAATGATGCTATTGGCTATGTGGTGCTTGATGTGGACAAGAACCTGAGCAAGGCCGCTGTGGAGCTGTTGAAGAAAGTGAAGGATACGATTAAGGTGAGGATGTTGTATTGAGATTTTAATTGAGCATAAAAATGCCGTTTGAAATTTCAAACGGCATTTTTGTTTTGATAAACAGTTTTATTGCGAAATATAATTCTTCAACTGGTCAATTGTTTCCCGTTGTGCCTGTATTATTGCTTTTACCACATCGCCTATCGAAATCATTCCTACAACTTTATCACCCTGCACCACAGGTAAATGGCGGATATGTTTGTCACTCATTATTTCCATACAATCGTCTGTAGTATTTCCTGGGTCAATAATAAATGGCTTCTCGGTCATTACCTCACTGATGGGTGTGTCGGCGGAGGTTTTCCCTTTCAGGATTATTTTCCGGGCATAATCCCTTTCAGAAAAAATACCTACCAGTTTTTCATTTTCGATAACAGGCAAAGCACCGATATTTCTTTCACTCATTATCTTTAGTGCATCAAGCACCTTAGTACTGCCGGTAACAGAAATAATAGCTGTTCCTTTCTTTTGTAATATGTCTGAAACTTTCATAAGCAAGGTTTTGGTGATGGATATGGCTAAGCAATTGTTGTTTGCAGTATGAAGTTAATAAAGGAATGTAATAAAATGAAAACTGTTTTTTGTGTCGCAGGCAAAGGCGCAAGTAATTAGCTCTTTGCGCCTTTTGTATTATTCTTTGCGTCTTGACGTGAAAACTACTTTGACAATACTTTCAATACAGTACCATACAATACCGCAGTGCCAAGTGCCAAATCTTCGTAAGATGAATACTCCAACGGATTGTGGCTGATGCCATCTTTACAACGAACGAATATCATCCCATAATCGCAGGCATAAGACAAAGTAAGTGCGTCGTGAAAAGGGCCACTCATTAATTCTGGCGCATCAAGATTGAGTTTTTTGCATTCTGCATGGATGATTTCTTTTATCCAGTCAGCGCAATAGCGTGGTTCACTTACAAAATCTTCACTGATGGAATATTCAAGCGAATGTTTTTTTGCGATGGTGTCAATTTTTAATCGGAGCTGTTTTTCATAAGCATTTCTTCTTTCAATATCAATATCACGAAGGTCAACAGTAAAGCTTACTTCTTCTGCAATGATATTCCTGCTGGCAGGAAACACATTCATTGTTCCCACTGTACCTACAGTGGGTGCATCTGGAAGTTGTGTAGCGATTTCATTTAAAGCAACAGTGATTTCTGCGGCACCTAATAATGCATCTTTACGCAAAGGCATTGGCACACTGCCTGCATGGCCGGCCATTCCTTTCAGTTTCACCGTCCACCATATGGGGCCGGAGATGCCTGATACCACACCGATTGGTTTGTTACCAATATCCAATACAGGGCCTTGCTCAATATGCAATTCTAAAAAGCAAAAAATGCTGCCGGGTCTGTATTCATCTTCTTTGGATTTTTCCGGGTCACAACCAAAATCAATTAGTGCCTGCCTTCTTGAAATTCCATCTTTATCTTTTCTCTCAATGTCTTCCGGATCTAATTTCCCTAAAATACCTTTTGAACCATACAGCCCTTTATTAAAACGCCAGCCTTCTTCATCAGCAAAAGAAATTACATCAATGCTTCTTTCAGGCTGCACATTATTTTCAGTTAATGTTTTCACTACTTCAATTGCACACAGCACACCTGCCACTCCATCAAATCTTCCGCCATAGGGCTGGCTGTCTAAATGTGAACCCATCATCAACACCGGTAGTGATGGATTTTTCCCTTCTAATCTTCCAATGAGGTTACCGAAATTATCAATGTGCGTTTTCATGCCTGCTTCCTGCATCCAGGAAGCCGCTAATGCAAATGCTCTTTTTTCATCTTGAGAATGTGCAGGACGGTTGGTGCCTGTTTCACCGATTTTGCCAATAAGGCTCATGGCTTCAAAGTG
>CAZBTD010000130.1:0-8177 GCA_964494815.1 uncultured Ferruginibacter sp.
TATCGGCAATAAAGGTTAGCGATGAACCCGCCTGCTCAAAAGCAGCCCAAAAGAAAATAATGAAGAATGAAACAATATAAATTACCAGTATCCTGTCTGTTTCAACTTTTGTGAGTGACTTGTCACTTAAAATTAAGCCTGCAAGAGTAAGGCCGCTTCCATAAATAATGGAGTAAATAACATTTTGCCCAAAAAGGTAATGAAACAATAAGCCGAGACCAGCAAATACCAGCACTGCTATTCCAAGAGAAGCATTTGTAAAATGTGCCTTCTGCGATTCTCCATCCTCATAATCAGAGGCGTCATTTTTTGATGGCAACCCACCGATTGGTTTTCCTTCTGGCGTTCTTACATACTTATCTTTTAAAAAAAAGAATGTTATTGTACCTAAAAGCATAGCAATTGCTGCAGCCAAAAAGCCCCATTTAAAAGCAAATACATCCCTGTTACCTGCTTTATCCACCACATCTCCTACAATAGGGCAAATAAACTGTCCCAAAAAAGCACCCACATTTATTCCCATATAAAATATGGTAAAGGCAGTGTCAAGTTTGCTCTTTTCCTGTTTTGGGTACAGGCTTCCAACCATACTTGAAATGTTAGGCTTAAAAAAGCCATTGCCAAAAATAATAATACCAAGTGCTACATAAAGAAGTGTTCTGGCAAGCTCAAGATTTGAACTAAATATACTTGCGCTGGAAAATAATAAGAGTTGTCCGATTGCCATTAGTAACCCACCAAGTAAAATACAATTCCTGTTTCCCAGGAATCTGTCTGAAATAAATCCTCCAAGCATCGGTGTCAGGTAACAAAGTCCCAGGAAGCCTCCATAGATCAGTGATGAATTTTCTTTACTTATCATCAGGGCATTCACAATAAACAGGGTAAGAAGCGTACGCATTCCGTAAAAATTGAAACGCTCCCACATTTCTGTTCCAAATAACACCCACAAGCCTTCTGGGTGGCCTTGTTTTGCCGTTTGCTGTTCAGTCATACAATGGTTTTAGATAATTGAGATTGATAATTTTTTATCTGCCCAAAGTAGTAAATTTTGTTTTACCAAAGCAAAATGCCATCATATTAGTTGATCATCATACATAAAAGCCTGCCGTTTATAAATTTAATATGGTTTACAACCAGCATCAATTTAATTTCGCCGCAAAGCCTATTCTATTTTTTAAAACCAAACAAGCCATGAACATTTTAATAGCAGGCAGCGGTGGCAGGGAACATGCGTTGGCATGGAAACTAAAACAAAGCCCCCTCTGCAAAAACCTTTTTATCGCCCCGGGCAATGCAGGCACAGCCACTACAGGAACTAATGTGCCCATTGCTGTTACCGATTTTGAAGCGTTGTCCGCCTTTTGCCTTTCAAATAAAATTGATATGCTGATAGTAGGCCCCGAAGAACCGTTGGTAAAGGGCATTTATGATTATTTTACCCACTCTCCTGCTCTCTCACACATCATGGTAATAGGGCCATCAAAAGAAGCCGCCAGGCTGGAAGGAAGCAAGGCTTTTGCAAAAGAATTTATGCGGCGAAATAATATACCTACTGCCAGCTATAAAGAGTTTGATGAAAGCAATTATGAGGAAGGCACCGAACATATAAAGACACATTCGCTGCCCATTGTATTGAAGGCTGACGGACTTGCCGGAGGTAAAGGCGTTGTTATTTGCAACAACCATATTGAAGCATTGGCGGAATTTGAACTGATGGTGCAGCAGGCAAAATTTGGCGAAGCTGGAAAAAAAGTAGTGATAGAAGAATTTTTAACCGGTATTGAGTTGAGTGTGTTTGTACTTACGGATGGTAAAAATTATGTACTTCTGCCAGAAGCAAAAGATTATAAAAGAGCTGGTAAAGGCGACACAGGTCCCAATACCGGTGGGATGGGCGCTGTGAGCCCGGTACCATTTGCTGATGCAGCATTTATGCAAAAGGTGGTAGAAACCATTGCGAAACCCACCATTGCCGGATTGCAAAAAGAAGGTTTCGATTATAAAGGTGTTATTTTCATTGGGCTTATAAAAGTGGGTAATGAACCATTGGTAATTGAATACAACTGCCGCTTTGGCGACCCTGAAACAGAAGTGGTGGTACCGAGAATTGAAAATGATTTAGCTGAACTATTTATTGCTGTAGCACAGCAAAGGCTTGATGAAGTAAAACTTAAAGTAAGCAACCAAACCGCTGTAACTGTGGTGGCAGTAAGCGGTGGCTACCCAGGCAATTATCAAACAGGCAAAAAAATTACCGGGCTGCAAGACGCTGCCATTGAAGGTTCCATGATATTCCATGCCGGCACCAAAGAAGAAAATGGTGAAGCTGTTACCAATGGAGGGCGGGTTTTGGCAGTTACATCCTATGGCGACAATATTACCGATGCTGCTGGTCAGAGTATGTATGTAATGGAGAATATTTTCTTTGATGGCATTTATTACCGGGATGATATTGGTTACGAATTTGCAGACAAACCACCGGCAGCCTGATAACTAACCGTTAACAATAGCCCAAATAATAAAATGGCAAAGATGCAAAAAAGAAAAGCATAATAAAGCTACCGCCAGTAAAGGGTTTGGATGCCCTTGGGGTTTTGCACAATTATTTGCCAAAATGTTGAAAAATAAAATGGGCGCCGTTGTTAATTCAGATTATTTCCTTCAACTTTGCCCACATTGTTAACAATACTATTTTCTCTCTGAATACATATGGGGCTTTTTAATTTTTTTACGCAGGAAATTGCGATGGATTTGGGCACCGCTAACACCCTTATCATTTTTAACGACGAAGTGGTGGTAAACGAACCATCTATTGTGGCGCTTGACAGGAACAATCCAAAGAACATTTTGGCCGTGGGCAAAAAAGCATTGATGATGCATGAAAAAACCCACGAAAGTATAAGAACTGTTCGCCCTTTAAAAGACGGTGTAATTGCCGACTTTAATGCTGCCGAACTGATGATTAGGGAAATGATCAAAATGATCTATCCCAAAAAACCATTGTTTGCACCAAGCTGGCGTATGATGATTTGCATACCAAGCAGCATTACCGAAGTGGAAAAGCGTGCCGTAAGGGATAGTGCAGAACAGGCAGGTGCAAAAGAAGTTTACCTGATTCATGAACCAATGGCGGCAGCCCTTGGTATTGGTATTGATGTGGAAGAGCCGGTTGGAAACATGATTATTGATATTGGCGGTGGTACCACGGGTATCACTGTTATAGCATTAGCAGGTATTGTGTGCGACCAGAGTATCCGTATTGCCGGAGATGAGTTTACCGCAGATATTATGGAAGCATTACGCCGCTATCACAGTTTGCTTATTGGCGAACGCACAGCAGAACAAATAAAAATACAAGTGGGTGCAGCTATCAAGGACCTTGAGAACCCACCAGAAGATATCCCTGTAAATGGACGTGACCTTGTAACAGGAATACCTAAACAGGTGTTTGTAAGCTACCAGGAAGTAGCTGAAGCTCTCGACAAAAGCATTTTCAAAATAGAAGAAGCTATTTTAAAAGCGCTTGAAACCACACCACCAGAATTGGCTGGTGATATTTACCGCCGTGGTTTGTACTTAACCGGCGGCGGCTCGTTGCTTCGTGGGCTTGATAAGAGAATATCAGCCAAGATAAAACTACCGGTTCATGTAGCAGATGACCCATTAAAGAGTGTGGTACGGGGCACGGGGCTTGCCTTAAAAAATTATGACAGGTACCCGTTTGTTATGCGCTAGATAAGTACAAAAACAAAATTTGAAATTCTAAATTCTAAAGTTGAAATCGCTTTCAGGATTTAGAATTTTTACATTAAATATTTTCCCTCAAGGTGCGTAATGTTTTACTGTTTGTCCGCCGTTATTCCAATTTTCTGTTGTTCCTGCTGTTGCAGGCCTTCAGTATTTACCTCATCATACACTACAATAAATACCATAATGCGGTAGGTACAACTGTAATGAATGAAGTTACCGGCAGGGTAAATAAGCAATATGACAGGATTGACAGTTACATTGGTTTGAAAAAGGAAAATGAAAAACTGAAAAGCCAGAATGAAAGGCTACTGAATCAGCTGAAGCAAAATTTTGAAAACCCTGATACTACTAACAAACTTGTTATTGATTCTATTCCATACGACACATTAGGCAATAAAAGAAAATGGCTGTACCAGGCAGCTAAAGTGGTATCGAACTCGGTAACATCGCAGAATAATTTTATTATGCTGGGCCGTGGCGCTGCACAGCAAATGGGTAAAGATGAGGGCGTGGTGGATCCCAATAATAGCGTAGTGGGTATTGTAACTGATGTAAGTGAAAACTTTGCCGTGGTGATGAGCCTGCTGCATAAAGACAGCAAGATAAGCGGCATACTTAAAAATGACCCACAGGGTGGCGGGCTTATTACATGGGATGGTAAAGAACCAAATTATCTGTCCTTTATTAATGTGAGGCAAAGTGCTAAAGCAAAAAAAGGTGATACTGTTATTACCAGCGGTATCACAGGCACCTTCCCATATGGAATGTTTATTGGCACCATTGATGAAATAAAGCCTGATAAAAGCACCAATAACTACATCATAAAATTAAAATCAGCAGCCAACTTTTATAATCTCCAGTATGTCTATGGTATAAAAAACTTTCAGAAAGAGGAGATTGACAAACTGCTGGAAAAAGCGAAGACAAAAAACCAATAAGCGAATTATTTTGAATGAGCACACTTGTTAAAAATATACTACGTTTTGTATTATTAATATTGGTACAATTTTATGTGCTTGATAAAATACACCTGCACCAGATGGTAACACCTTATATTTATTTTCTTTTTATTATCTGGATGCCTTTTAGCCTGCCCCGAAGCTGGCAAATGATATTGGCTTTTTTGCTTGGCCTTACCCTCGACAGCTTCAGACATTTCCCAGGTTTTCATGCTGCTGCCTGTGTGTTCATTGCATATTTAAGGCCTTTTCTTATCAACATCCTTATTCCGCAAGAAGGGGCAGATAGTAACTATGATGAGCCATCTGCCAGAAGCATGGGTGGCGTATTCCCCTACATGATTTATGCTGGTGTGTTGTGCCTGCTGCATAATGCCTGGTTGTTTTTTTTAGAAGCGATGGAGTTTGGTAACTTCTGGTATTTTATAATAAAAACGTTGCTGTCAACTGTTATAAGTTTAGCACTGATATTTGCTGCTGAATTGTTGTTTTTCCGGAAGCAAAAATTCAGGACTAACACGGCATAAACAGCAAGTAAAAATCCTTTCCCGGAAACAAAACATATATGTCTGTATTTAACCAGAACCGCAAAAATGTAATCCTGCTTGTATTCGCAAGTGTGTTTATCATTATAGCAATACAGCTTGCCAACTTACAGTTGTTTTCTTCCCAATACATAAAGCTCGCCGATGACCAGGGAAAGTTCCGCAAGGTTATTTACCCCGATCGTGGTATTGTATTCGACAGGAACAAAAAAGCTATCCTGCAAAATACTACCATCTACGATTTGATGATAGTACCCAACAAACTAAAAGGTGTTGATACATTTTCTCTTTGTAAAATATTGGGTATTGATACTGCCCAGTTTAATAAAAAAGTGGTGGAGTGTATTATTAAAAATACCCGAAGCCGCCCTTCGGTATTTGATGGATTATTGAGTGAACAGAAAATGGCAATGCTGAATGAATCGATGTACAAGTTTGCTCCCGGTTTTTATTTACAGGAAAGGCCAGTCAGAAGTTATCCATATGATGCCGGTGGAAATATTCTTGGCTACTTATCAGAGGTAGATACGAACTTTTTAAAAAAACATAAAGACGAAGGCTACCAGATGGGCGACTATGCAGGTAAAACTGGTATGGAGCGTACTTACGAAAGAGTATTGATGGGCCAGCGTGGTATTGAGTATTGGAAAAGGGATAATAAAAACCGCCTTACAGAAAAACTGGAAAACGGAAAGTATGATACTGCCGCCATTGCTGGTCAAAACATGTACACCTCTCTCGATATTGAATTACAGGAACTGGGTGAAAAGCTGATGCAAAATAAGTTAGGTTCTATTGTAGCAGTCGATCCAAAAACCGGTGGCATACTTTGTATGGTAAGCAGCCCCACATTTAAACCTAAATTTCTTACCGGTGCCGACAGAAAAAAACACATTACGGAATTACTACTCGACCCATCCCTTCCATTACTTAACCGTTCGGTGAGTGCTACTTATTCGCCGGGCTCCACCTTTAAAACATTGCAGGCATTAATTGGGCTACACGAAGGTGTTATCACGACCGAAACACAGTTTAGTTGCGGTGGCGCTTTTTATGGTTGTGGTAAGCCTATGCGTTGCCTCGACTATGGTACATTCGACTTAAGGCACGCCATCACAGTATCGGACAATACTTACTTTGCCCAGGTAATGCAAAGGGTGATCAACAATCCCAAATATCCCAGTGTTGACAGCAGCCTGCGGACGTGGGATAATTATATGTATGCTTTTGGCCTCGGCAAAAGGCTTGGCGTGGATGTGCCTTCTGAAAAGAGAGGCAACATACCTACTCCCGCCACTTACGATAAAGTATTTGGAGCCGGCCACTGGAATTTCTGCAGCTTCCGCTCTGTAAGTATTGGGCAGGGCGAAGTAGATGTAACGCCTATACAAGTAGCAAACGAAATGGCCTATATCGCTAATAAAGGATGGTTTATAACACCGCACTTAGTTGACTCAATAGCGGGTGGCGACAAGTTCAATATGCTTGACAAGTTTAAAGAGAAGCATAAAGCGGTAGATATACCCGACAGTATTTTTGAAGCAGTACATGATGGTATGGAAGGCGTGGTTGATCATGGTACTGGTATGGGCGCTAAAGTAAAAGACATAATTATTTGCGGTAAAACTGGTACTGTTGAAAATTACTTTCGGGGTGTAAAGCAACCCAACCACGGTTTCTTCTGCGGATTTGCGCCAAGGGATAATCCAAAAATTGCTATTATGTGTGTGGTGGAAAACAGTGGCCGCTTTGGCGGCACATACGCTGCGCCAATAGTTGGGTTTATGATTGAAAAATATTTGAAAGATTCCATCACCGATTCCAAAAGAAAAGAGCGGCTTAATTATTATGCAAATCTTAACCTGATACCACCCAGGATATATGCACAAATACGTACACAGGATAGTATGCGCCATGCAAAAGACTCTGCTTATCTTATTGCAAAAGGTTATATAAAAATTATTAAAGACACACTGGATATAGATGAGGAAGACGAAAACGATGCATTGGATAAAATGAAAAAGGATAAAGACACAACGAAAGGGAGTGCTCCATTAAAAGACAGCAGCAATAAAAAAAATATTATAAAACCGGATGCAATATTGCCGGATGAAAAGAAAAAACAGGAACTGAAAGACACTGTTGCCAATTAGATTAGAATGTCCAGGCAGTTTAGGTTTGCAAAAGCAAATCTCTTTTAAACTTGCTGAGCCTTCTATACCTCTAAACTTAATTCATGTATCAAAAAAAACCAGAAATAGGAAAAGGAATTGATGCCATGATGGTATGGTTCTACATCATATTGGTGGTGGTAGGCCTGCTTTGCATTTTTTCGGTGGAGTATAAAAACGGGGACAGTGTGATACAAAGCTTCCTGGGGTTTAAGAGGGAATATAGTAAACAATTTTATTTTTTTATTGCAAGTGGTATCATAGCCACATTTATTTTACTTACCGATAGTAAATTTTTTACTGCCACCGCTAACCTTGCATATGCGGCTGGCATATTGCTTATCATGGCCACGTTTGTTGTGGGTAAAGAAGTGGGCGGCTCAAAAAGCTGGATACCGCTAGGCTTTATGAACATACAGCCGGTGGAAGTTTGCAAAATTTTTACGTCGCTTGCATTGGCAAAATATTTGTCGATGCCTGACCTCGACTTTGCAAAGACGAAGTCGCAATTGATAGCCGCAGCCATTGCATTTTCGCCAGCTATTTTATCTGTGCTGCAAAAAGAACCTGGTGCAGCCATTGTTTATTTTTCTTTTTCCATTGCTTTTTATCGTGAGGGTTTGCCTGCCTTTTATCTCGTTCTTGTTTTTTCTTTGGCAATTTTAACCATTGCCAGCATCGTGGTACCGCCTAACGCTTTTTGTTTTCGGGCGACCTCGGGCATTACGATCAGCCGATCGTAAAGGATC
>CAZBTD010000131.1:0-8102 GCA_964494815.1 uncultured Ferruginibacter sp.
CACCATCAACCGCACTGAACAAAGCGATAAGGCCATCCAATACCCTCATTGAACGTTCCACTTCCACCGTAAAGTCCACGTGGCCCGGAGTATCAATGATGTTGAAGTTATATTTTTTAGTTTCTGGTGTTGCCTTACCCAAAGTGGTGGGGAAGTTCCACTGGCAGCTTACAGCAGCAGAAGTGATAGTGATACCACGTTCTTTTTCCTGTTCCATCCAGTCGGTAGTAGCGGCGCCATCATGCACCTCACCAATTTTGTGAATCATACCCGTATAACGAAGTATACGTTCAGTAGTAGTGGTTTTACCAGCATCGATGTGAGCGGCAATACCAAAGTTTCTCTGAAATTTTAAGTCAGCCATTATTGTTTATTTTAAATTTTGAATGTTGTATTTTGAATTATGAGCCCGGCTTTTGAATCTTTAATCGGCTTCATTGGCGTCGCACTCTTGTACTTTATATATCTATTGAACCTCTATAGCCATTTGCGGCTATAATTTCCCCGGAGACCTCCTGCTTTTTTGCCTGAGTGGGGTAGTATGGTGTGTTATGCTCTCATATAATGCTAAATAGTTCAGCGCCAACCAAAATACTGCTGAAGCTTTTAGCGGCGCAAAAGTAAGGGGTTTCAGGCAAATGGCAAACAGATTTTGAAAGGTTTTGAGGCAAAGTTATTTGCCGATCGGCAAATAAGTCTTTTCTTTCAAGTACCTGAAGAAATGAGGCCTATATTTATGTCTCTAAAAACCCTGCTTATGAGAAAGATAATTGCATTGGTATTTATCGCAATTGCATTTACCAATGCGGTAAAGGCACAGTATGTGGATATTCCGGATGATTATTTTAGAAACTATTTGCAATCCAGGTATCCAACTTGTTTTAATACAGTAGGGCAAATGGATACTGCTTGTGCCGGTACTATTAATGAGTACAGTCTTGATTTTTCAAATACACCTGTCAGGAATCTTGATGGTTTACAGTATTTTAAAAGACTGAAATCCATGTATTTTATTTATAATGCTGTTTTGGAAACAATACCGAAATTTCCGGATTCGCTGACTTCAATAAGCTGCTTTGGTTCTATTCTAAACTCATTACCAACCCTGCCACCGGGATTGACTCAATTAGATTGTTCTCAAAATAATATTGCAAGTTTACCAGCGCTTCCGGCAAATCTAACTAACCTGAATTGTGGGCGCAATGAAATAACAAATTTACCGGCTTTACCAGGCACATTAGAGTATCTAAACTGTGAAGTTAACAGATTAACTTCTTTGCCTGCATTACCTGCAGGATTGAGAACTTTAAACTTTTCATCTAATACTATTTCAAGTTTACCTGTAATACCTGGTGGATTAACTACTTTATCTTGCAGAGGAAACCTTTTACGCTCTCTACCAAACTTTCCTAATAGCCTGTATAGTATAGATTGTTCATATAACCCTTTATACAATTTACCAGGCTTTCCTCCTTCCACAAGGGAAATCAATTGTGCAGGCGATAGTTTAAGCACCCTCCCTGCGTTACCAAATTTTTTGAATTACCTGGAATGTTCGAATAACCAGCTTACCAGTTTGCCAACATTGCCGGATCATGATATGATAATAATATCCTGTGCCGGTAATAAACTCACGAGCCTTCCAAAATTGCCAGTTGTAAGAGAGCTTAACTGTAGCAATAATCTTTTAACTTCTTTACCTGAAATACCGGGTGTTTGGCGCCTTACTATGACTAACAATAATATTTTATGCCTACCCAAAATATTGCCACTGAATAATGATGGCGCAACTGTATATATCGACAGTACAATTAAGTGTAATCCTAATCATGATTGGCGTATTTCTCTAAACATTAATTTACCGCATTGTTACCCTTCTAATAATATTAACCACTGCGAAGCTTTTCCGGTAATAGGCGGCACTGTTTTTTATGATGCAAACAATAACGGCATCAGGGATGCTAATGAGTTTTTCAAAAGAAATGCAAGGCTTAATTTATCGAATGGAAATTATACATTCAGTAATGCTAAAGGCCAGTATGAGATAAGTACGGACAGCATTGGATCGTTTTCTTTAGGCCTGGTTACTCCAATTTATTTTAATGCAGCGCCATTAACGACTAATTTTACTTTTACCACTAATGATACTTTTGCATCAAGAAGTTTTGCATTACAACCTACTGCTACAATTGCAGCTCTTGATATACAAATTACCCCTCTTAATTGGGCTGCCCGTCCGGGTTTTTCATTTCCATATCTAATTAGCTACGAAAACATAGGTACTGCAACACTTACGCCTACCGTTACTTTTAATTATGATGATACAAGGTTAACTTTTGATTCTGTTTCTAATCCCGGGGTTGTTAACAATGGAAGTAGCCTTATTTTAAACCTGGGCAGTTTTGCTTATGGCCAACAAGGTAGTTTTGTTGGTTATTTTAAAGTAAAACCAACTGCTGCTTTAGGAGATACCCTTACAGCAACCGCAATAATTTCGGCGGGTATTGTTAATGCATCTGATACTGCTACCGCTGTTATTCTTGGCTCATTCGATCCCAATGACAAACAGGCCACTCCGCAGCTTTCACCATCACAGGTTGCCAGTGGCAAATACATTGACTATACTATCCGCTTTCAAAATACAGGAACTGATACTGCATTTAATATTGTGATCAGTGATACTTTGAATGCAGACTTACAAGCAGGCGCTTTGGAAATGCTGTTATCATCCCATAATTGCAAAACAACCGTAAAAGACAATATTGTTTTTTTTGAGTTCCTCAATATATTATTACCAGATAGTAATATTACTGAACCCATGAGCCATGGTTTTGTTTGTTTCAGGATAAAACCACAAACAACTGTGGCAGTTAATACAACCATACCAAACAAAGCGGCTATTTATTTTGATTACAATGCACCTGTGATAACCAATACGGCAGGCACATTAATAAAAGAATTTACTGTTATTCCTTTAAAACTGATCTCATTCAGTGCTGTACCACAAAATGATAACACAACATCACTATATTGGAATACAGCAAACGAAATAAACACCAGGCAATTTGTAATTGAAAGAGGAAATGATGGTTTGCAATTCAGCTCAATAACATCAGTTGTTGCAAAAGGAATGGCAAGCAATAATTATTCTATAAATATTGCTGACGACAATACAGGCATTATTTTTTACAGGTTAAAGATGATAGATAATGATAGTAGGTTTTCGTATTCGCCAATCATTAAAATCGACAGGAGAAAAAACACTACCGGGTTTACTGTACTTAGCAATCCTGTAAAAGATTTGATCATCATCAATACTACAGACAGAAGTTTGACCAATACACAGGCAAGCATTATCAATATGCAGGGCGCTGTGGTAAAAACATTTATTGTAAAAGAAAATTTACAGTCGATAGACATTAAAACTTTGCCTCCGGGCATTTACTTCATCAAGAGCATAAGCGGCAGTCAAAAAATACTGGTGAAGTAATACAATCAATTTTGCTTTTGCCTACATTCGTGTTGCCAAAAACCGCAGCAAAAGATTGTATTTATGAGAACCGTTTTTACCGTATTACTGTTTATTACCTGCACTGCTTCAGTAGCACAACCTGCCTTTGATTACAAGAGGGATTTTAAACCTTTTCTTGAACAAAGCCAGGACAGGCAAAGCCCACTCTACTACCAAAAACTGCTCATCCGTTTTCTTGACAGGGATACATCACTTAGTAATATGGAAATGATGGCTTTGCTGATTGGCTATACAGAAGATCCGCATTACAAGCCTTTTGAAGATATGGAGCCAGAGAAAGAAGTTTTTGATTTGAATGAAGAAGGCAACTATGACGAGTGCATTGTGAAAGCAAAGAGATATTTGCAAACTCATCCGCTTAGCCTCAGGGTAAATAAAGAAGCTTCTTATGCTTACCATCAAAAGCAAATGGAAGACAGCGCAACCTACTATATGGACCTGGTGGAAAAAATCATGAATGCCATGATATACAGCGGAACGGGAAAAAAGCCGCATACTCCTATCTTTTCACTTGGGCTTGCCGATGGCGAATATTTTATTCCTAATGTGGGCCTGAAAATTTTGGACAAAGACACCGACTGGAACGATAACAATCTTTTTCTTGAAGTTATCAAAGCATCAAAGAGTGGTGATGATGAGATCATTTATTATTTTGTAATAGAACATGCCAAGCAAAAAATTGATGATGATAAAGTGAATGAGTCAGCAGGCAAAAAGAAGAAGAAAGATGATAAAAAGAAGAACGATAAAAAGAATAAGAAACCGGCGGATGCACCACCTGTAACTCCCTAATATTTGCAGATGCGTTTACTTATTTTTCTTAGAATAATCTTAAGCTAACTCCATCATGCTTTACTATTTGCAGTGTATGATAATCAAGAAAACTAACTACCCATGCTATTTCTAATACAATAGCAATGTGGTAAAACAAATTTCTCATGATGCAGGTTGTAAAATTTTGAAACGATTTTAATATCTTTAAGAAAATACACTGCCAAACACCAGTTGCTTATCAGCAAGGATATTTAATTCTTTTATGCTCTGTGTTTTTTACCCCGGAAAATAGTTGCACAAAACCAGCAAAATGAAAAAACATTATTTGGCTACTTTTTTTCTGCTTGTATGTATCGCAGCAAAAGCCCAGTATGTAACAATCCCTGATAATGACTTTCGCAATTTTTTGCAAACCAAATATCCATCCTGTTTTAATATAGCTGGCCAAATGAATAGCAGCTGCCCTGCAATAGTACAGGAGGACACACTTGTTCTAAACATCAGCACATTTAATTATGTAAACCTTGATGGCATACAATATTTTATTTCGCTTAAATATCTTGACTGCTCAGGTACACAAATTGCCAGCACCCCTGCATTGCCGGCCACCCTTAAATATCTTGATATGAGTTCGACAGGAGAAAATGCAGTAAGTAATTTTTTCCCTTCAATGCCTGCAGGCCTTCAATACCTGCTTTGTAATGATAATTTTCTAAGTTCATTTCCCAATGCACTTCCTTCAACACTTAAATACCTCGACTGCTCTAATAATAGTTTTTCTTTGCTGAGCTCTTTCCCCGCCGGACTTGATACGCTGATCTGTAAAAACCAATTACAATACTCCCCTTTAACGCATGTCCTTACTTCAATCACAAACCTTCCCGGCTCATTAAAATATTTTGATTGTAGTGAAAACAGGCTGAGTGTAATTCCTGCTTTGCCAGCTACCCTTAAACATCTTAACTGCAGCAATCAATATTACAGTACTTCACCAGGAACATATCTAAGAACACTTTCAACTCTTCCCCTGCTGCCAGCAGGATTAAATTATCTTGACTGTTCTAACAACAAGCTCATATCAATACCGCTTTTGCCTTCTTCCCTTATTTATCTTAATTGCTCATCGGAATATGATTTGAATAATACCTTCCCTCCGCCACCCGACCCTTTTGATTATACATTGTCTTCTTTACCAGCTTTGCCTAATTCGCTACAACAACTTATTTGCAACACAAATAAACTGCAGTGTCTTCCCCGCCTCCCTGCTGTTATTAATACATTAATATACGACAGCGACAGGATACCCTGCATACCAAATACTACCATTGCTGCACCCGATGCTGCCATATGCAACGCTGCCACCAATGTAAACCAGTGTGCTGCTTTTCCAATTATAAAAGGCAATGTATTTAATGACAACAATACAAACGGGATAAAAGATGCAGGGGATTTTGCCAGGAGAAATGTAAAAGTGTTTATCACAAATAATAATGCTTACACTTTTACTGATAACAACGGTAACTACACATTGGCTACTGACAGTATTGGCTTATTTGCAGTAATGGTGGATGCCCCAGACTATTATAATTCCCAACCTGCCGCATCTTCTTTCATCTTCAACCACTATGATACAAGTGTAACAGCAAATTTTGCTTTGCAGCCATCATCAATAAAAGACAGCTTGAATATTAGCATTACCCCAGTTACAAATATTGCAAGGCCTGGTGGGAAACTGGTGTATCGTATCAGTTATGAAAACACAGGTACAAGATTACTGTCGCCAAACATCTCATTTACCTTCGATAATTCAAGGCTTTCGTACGATTCCAGTTCAAACGCCTCAGTAATAAATGGTGGCGCAAACCTTACCCTTGCAACCGGCAGCATGGCAGCAGGCCAAAACTCTTTCTTCAATGCCTATTTTAAAGTAAAAACAACGGTTAGCCTTGGTGAAAAAATAAATACATCCGCTTATATTGTTAGTGGGCCTGCATCAAACACTGACAGCAATATTATTACTGTAAGAGCGGCCTACGACCCCAACGATAAGCAGGCAACAGTGCAGCTTACCCCGGCACAAGTATCTTCTGGCAAATATGTTGACTACAGCATTCGTTTTCAAAATACAGGAACTGATTCTTCTTTAAATGTTGTGATAAGCGATACCATCAGCAGTCAGTTAGTCCTTAGTTCATTTGAATTGATCAACGCATCACACACCTGTATTGTAAGTATAAAAGACAATGTAGTTTTTTTTGATTTTAAAAACATCAGGTTGCCCGACAGCAATGTAAACGAGTTGAAAAGTCACGGCTTTGTGCAATTCAGGATAAAACCGCAACAAAACCTTCCAATAAACTCTGTAATAGAAAACAGGGGCAATATTTATTTTGATTACAACTATCCTGTTATTACCAACACATCTTACACTGCCATAAAAAACCCGGGACAGGTATATATATTCACAGGAAATGGCAATTGGAATGATATGGCAAACTGGAAGAACAGTATTGCACCACCAGCATCTGTTACTCAAAATGAAATGGTAATTGTGGATCCGGCAACTGGCTCTTGTATCTTAAATACGCCTGTTACTTTTTTACAGGGTTCATCGCTATCAGTGCAGCAAAATAAAAAATTTGTGGTACAGGGAAACCTTACTGTGCAGTAAAAAATTAATCAAAAAGATCAGAGCTTAGATAGCGGTCGCCACGATCACATACTATAAATACAATAACACCTTCTTTTAATTCCTTTGCCAGTTCAATAGCGGCATGAGCTGCTCCGCCACTGCTCATGCCTGCAAAGATAGCTTCATCACGGGCTAATTTTTTTGCCATGATACGGGCATCTTTTTCTGCTATTTCCATCACCCTGTCTACACGGCTGCGATCAAAAATAGTTGGTAGATAAGCTTCGGGCCATTTGCGTATGCCGGGAATTTTGGAGCCATCTGTTGGCTGGCAACCTATAATTTGTACTGCAGGATTTGTTTCTTTTAAAAATCTTGACACTCCCATAATAGTACCGGTGGTACCCATTGAAGAAACAAAGTGAGTAATTTTTTTATTGGTATCTCTCCATATTTCAGGGCCGGTTGTGCGATAATGCATATTGGGGTTATCGGGATTACCAAACTGGTTCAGCATTACATACCCACCTTTAGCTACTTGTTCATTTGCATAATCTATAGCCCCTTCCATTGATTTTGTCTTAGGGGTAAGAATAACCTTGGCACCAAATGCTTCCATGGTTAACACCCTTTCTCTTGTAGCATCCTCGGGCATTACTAATTCAATGGGCACATTAAATAAACTGGCAATCATCGCCAAAGCAATACCAGTATTACCACTTGTTGCTTCAATTAAAGTATAGCCTTCTTTTATTTCACCACGGTCAAGCGCTCCTTTTATCATTCCATAGGCAGCTCTATCCTTCACACTACCGCCGGGATTATTACCTTCCAGCTTGCCGTAGATGGTTACATTCTTATTAGGATTGAGTTTCTTTAATTCAACTAAAGGGGTATTTCCTACAAGTTCTAATATGCCAGCCATGATATTTTTTTAAACGTTAACTCAGCATTTATTCACAAATATAAAACGGTAAATGCAGCAAGAAATTATTTTGATAAATATACCATACCTTGTCCTGAATACAGGGCCACTGAAAATATTTTACGCATTTCAAAAACAAAAAGGTGAATTATAGGGTTGATATTTTGTTTTTTCAAAATTCAATAATTGACTTTTTGGGATTGAAAAATTACTAGTCTACCAATTTGGTAGATTTTTAT
>CAZBTD010000132.1:0-8059 GCA_964494815.1 uncultured Ferruginibacter sp.
TCCAAATCATGGACATCAAACAAATCCAGGAGCTGGTAAAGCTCATCAACAAAACTAACATCGGAGAGATAACTATTGAAGAAGAAGGAACCAAGATTACAATTAAGCAAAAGAAAGACCCGGTTCAGCATGTAACAGCTACAGTAGCAGCGCCACAGACGATGGCTGCCCCGGCAGCTGCAGCACCAGTTGCTTCCCAATCAACGCCTGCTGCACCAGCCGCTGTGCCAACACCCAAAGCTGACAACCTGGTTACTATAAAAAGCCCAATGATTGGTACATTTTACCGTCAGAGCGGCCCGGGCAAACCCATCTTTGTAAATGTTGGTGATGAAGTGACACCAGGTAAAGTAGTGTGCATTATTGAAGCAATGAAGCTGTTTAATGAAATTGAAAGCGAAGTAAGCGGCAAAATTGTAAAGGTATTGGTGGATGATGCAAGTCCTGTAGAATATGACCAGCCGTTGTTTCTTGTAGAACCTAATTAATTTGATAATGTGCTGATTGAAGAATTGATGATGGCTTGAGCTCATCAAATTACCAAATCTTCAAATTTTCAAATCACCAAATTAGAACTATGTTTAAAAAAATACTGATTGCAAACCGTGGAGAAATTGCTTTACGTGTAATACGCACTTGTAAAGAAATGGGCATAAAAACGGTGGCCATATATTCCACTGCTGATAAAGACAGCCTGCATGTACGTTTTGCTGATGAAGCAGTTTGTATAGGCAAGCCTGCCAGTGTTGATTCATATCTCAACATCCCACATATTATGGCGGCAGCAGAAATTACCAATGCTGATGCTATACACCCTGGTTATGGTTTTCTTGCAGAAAATGCAAAGTTTGCCCAAATATGTACCGAAAGTGGCATTAAGTTTATAGGCCCCACACCAGAAATGATTACGGCAATGGGGGATAAAATAACCGCCAAGCAAACCATGATAAATGCTGGCGTGCCGGTAGTTCCTGGTGTTGATGGTTTATTGGAAAGCGTTGCTCATGCAAAAGAGTCCGCAAAAAAAGTAGGCTATCCTGTAATATTAAAAGCAACGGCAGGCGGCGGTGGCAAAGGCATGAGGGTAGTGTGGAGCGAAGAAGAAATTGAAAAGGCATACGATACTGCCAAAACAGAAGCAGCAGCATCCTTTAAAAACGATGGCATCTACATGGAAAAGTTTGTAGAAGAGCCACGGCATATTGAAATACAGGTAGCAGGCGATCAATTTGGCAACTGCTGCCACCTCAGCGAAAGAGATTGCAGCATACAGCGCCGCCATCAAAAGCTGGTAGAAGAATCGCCTTCTCCATTTATGACGGATGACTTGCGTAATGCAATGGGTGAAGCGGCTATCAAAGCTGCTTCGTCTATCAATTACGAAGGTGTAGGAACCATTGAATTTTTGGTTGATAAACACCGCAACTTCTACTTCATGGAGATGAACACAAGGATACAGGTAGAACATTGTGTAACAGAGGAAGTAATCAATTTTGATTTAATTAAAGAACAGATAAAGATTGCTGCAGGGCACAAGGTAAGTGGCCGCAATTATTTTCCACAAATGCATGCCATTGAATGCCGTATTAATGCAGAAGACCCACACAACGACTTTCGCCCAAGCCCCGGAAAAATAACAGTGTTACACACCCCCGGTGGCCACGGTGTAAGGGTTGACAGCCATGTATATGCAGGGTACACCATTCCGCCATACTACGACAGCATGATTGGTAAACTTATTACCATTGCACAAACAAGGGAAGAAGCTATCAATACAATGCACAGGGCATTAAGCGAATATGTAATTGAAGGAGTAAAAACAACTATTCCTTTTCATCTTCAGTTAATGGAGAACGAAGATTTCCAAAATGGTAATTTCAATACTAAATTTCTGGAAACTTTTGTAATGAAGAAGGTGTAAGGATTAGTCCGCCACTGTTTATTAAAGTGTTTTAAAGATTAAAAATAAAAACTTTGCCGGCTGGCAGTCGTACTCTCGATTGTGCTTAGTTGAAAACTTATTCTATTGTTTTTCATTTTGGCAATAAGAAACAAGACTAATTAATTCACTCTTTCCAGCAATTGATTTTTCCTTTAATGCGAAATAATATGCTGTGATAAAAACGCCAGACGACAGAATACTTTAATCCTCCTTATACGCATGCAAATCGAACCAGCCGCCCCGGTAAAATGTATTTCTTTTAAATGTAACAAGCCCGGTTTTTTCTATTACTTTTTTTAGCAAATCAAAACTTAAAAATGGTGTATTATAGAAATAATCAAGATACTTTCTACTCACTTCATCTACAGACATAAAAGATCCGGGAAGCTCTTTGCCAAAAGGCCCGGAGATAACTCCGCCTTCGAAATTAAAATTAATATACTCTCCTTCAAGTGCAGGGCTTGGGCATTTTACATACCTAAGCCTTGATTGATCTGATACTTTAAATTTCCTGTAACCAAGTGCATAGAGACTGCAGATTATTTCAAGACAATCCACCTTTTTGTCTTTATAGTTCGAAGGTGTAAGCAACTCAATACTAAGTAACTGTGGACATGTATTTATTTGCTGCAGCGATTGAAGGCAAAGCATATCAGCGCCTTCAATATCAATCTTCATATAGTAGGGCATACCATAAGTCTCAATAATGCTTTGCAACTGTACTGTTTTCACTGTTACAGTTTTAAAATCACTGCTCATGCCCCTGTTCCAGTCGGGCCTGATGGTACCCCAATCGTCAAACTTATCATTTACATAAAAAGTTATTTCATCTACACCAGCGGGGGCTATCGCTTTATCAACGATAACAAGCAGGCCGTTTGCAATTTCCTTTTCAAATTTCTTTTTTGCATTTGCAACATGCTTTGCGTCTGCCTCTACAGCAATTACACTAAATCCTTTTTTTAAATAAAATTCAGTATCTCTGCCACTGTGCATGCCAATATCGTAAATAAGCCTTTTCATTCTGATTTCATTCTTGAGCAATTGTAAATTACCTGAAAATAACAGTGCCTAATTTTTGTGTAAGTTCTATTTCTGCATTTTTCAAATGCTGGTGTACCTGTAATAAATTTAATTGTTCTTCAGGCGTGTGATACTTTTCAAGGTCACGCTGGTTCTCTTCCATCATGCGTTTTATTTTACGCAGCTTAAGGTAGTTTATGGTGGAGAAAACTTCTTCCCTGTACAAGTCATCACGGGTAGATATTTTGCCTTCATAAAACTCCTTCCAGTTAGAACTTAGTTCATAGGGTTCGTCCATAAGGCCCACTACAAGAGCGCTCATTTCAGTATCTTCATTGTATAAAAAAGTTTTGGGTGTTGGTTCAAGCCCTTCTTCATAAAAAGTTTTGTAGGCCTTCATTACCCAGAGCAGTTTTTTATTGTCTACCAGTTCTTCAAAATTGTTTTCCTCTGCTTCGGCAAAAATATAATCAGCTACTCTTTGTTCTTCTGTCCATTGCCTTAAGCCAAATTCGAGCAAACTTCTAAGCATTGCCCTTTCCTGCAGCTCATCTTTATTAAACAGCAGCAAACTGTCTTCATTGTCTTCTGCTGGTATTGCTATGTTTTCATCAGCAGGCTGCTCCCTGCTTATCCTGTTTTCTTCTTTGGTTATTTTGTCTCTTATGAATTTGTTGACCAATGTATGCAGGCCACTTTCTTCAATCTTTAATATCTCGGCACATTGTTTTATATAATCCTGCTGCTTTGTAAAATCTTCAGCTTTATTGATTTTAGAAATTGTTTCAGCAACCTGGTTTACCAGCGCTGCTTTTTTTGCCGAATCAGTACCAGCATCTTTTAAAGACACACTCAACTGGAAAAGAATAAAATCCTTTTTGTTTTCAGCAATAAATTCCCTGAAGGCATCAGCGCCAACTTTGTTCACATAGCTGTCCGGATCATCGCCATCGGGTATTAATACAAGTTTTACATTCAGCCCTGCTTCAAAAGCCAAATCCATTCCACGAAGCGCCGCTTTAATACCAGCGCTGTCGCCATCATAAATTATTGTGAGATTGTCTGTATATTTTTTTACTAACCGCAGTTGGTCTGGTGTAAGTGAAGTACCACCACTTGCCACCACATTTTCCACGCCAGCCTGATGCAGTGAAACCACATCAGTATAACCTTCCACTAATAAACATTCATCTGCTTTATCAATAGCCTGTCTTGCAAAATAACTGCCGTATAAAATTTTACTCTTTACATAAATTTCATTCTCCGGTGTGTTGATATACTTTGGCGCATTGGTAGTTGTTTTTAAAATCCTGGCACCAAAGCCCAACACTTTTCCACTTTGATTATGTACTGGAAAAATAATGCGGCCACGGTAATTGTCCACTAATCTTTCATCTCTTAAAGCTACAAGGCCGCTTTTTAATAGAAGTTCCTGGTTGTATTGGGCATCAATGGCGGCACCGGCAAATGCATCCCTTGCCTCCGGGTTAAAACCGATTTGAAATTTTTTTATAATCGCATCATTAAAGCCACGGTGTTTTAAATAACTCAGTCCTATATCTTGCCCTTCTTCTGTATTCCACAAATAATCACTAAAAAATTTTTGTGCAAAACTATTGATGATGTATAAACTGTCTGCGGCATGTTGCTGCACCTTTTGCTCAGGGCTCAGCTCTGTTTCTTCAATTTCTACATTGTATTTATTGGCCAGCCAGCGTAGCGCCTCCACATAACTATACTTCTCCAGTTCCATCAAAAAGCTAATACTATTGCCGCTTTTGCCACAACCAAAACATTTATAAATTTCTTTTGAAGGCGATACAGTAAAAGATGGTGTTTTCTCGTTGTGAAAAGGGCAGAGGCCAAGGTAATTGGCACCCCTTTTTTTCAGCTTTACATACGAACCCACTATCTCCACCACATCAATGCGGCTGAGGATTTGCTGTATGGTATTTTGAGAAATCATGGATTGCAAATGTAGGCAAAGCCGTTTCTATAATATTATAATTTTGACACTTTGGTTTCTTGCCTGTTTGCCAACTTTGTTTGGCATGGTTTGTGAAAAACCGGGTTTGGTTTTTATTTTATTTTCGTCACAAAACAATACCTTTATCGGCTAAAAATTAAAAGTAATGAAGCAACTTTTCTTATTATCTGTGCTCTCAATTGGCGCTTTGGTGGCCACAGCGCAGGATTTGGATGAAATCAGGAACATGACTATTCTTAACCAGCATGCTAAAGCAAAGGAAGCGCTGGATAAATACATGGCAGTTGAAAAAAATGCCAAAAAACCTGATGGCTGGTTTTGGAAAGGATATATTACAAACCAGCTTTCGAAAGAGGCAGGAAAAACGGTGGATGAAAGCAGCGCAATGAAACTGGAAGCTTTTGAGGCATTTAAAAAGTACAAGCAGATGGAGCCTAAAAACACCTTGCTTGAAGAAAACAGCAATTCACCTTTATTCGACCTGTATCTTGGTTTTTCAGGCGACCTTGCTATAAAAGCATACAATGAAAAAAACCAGGCATCGGCTTTTGAAAACTTTAAGCGTGGGCTTGATGTACATGATTATATCTATGGTAACAATTTAACAGGCGTAAACGGTTATAAGTTTGCAGCACTTGATACTATCATTACTTTGTACGCTGCCATCACAGCAAATGAATTAAAGAAAACTGATGAAGCTGCCGGGTTCTATAAAAAAATTGCTGATGCTAATGTAGGCGGCACTGATTATATAGATGCATACCAACAACTGGCAGATTATTACAAAACAAAAAAGGATAAAGCAGCATTTGACGAGATATTAGTAAAAGGCAGAAAGCTGTATCCACAAAATGAAAACTACTGGAGTGCAGTTGAAATTGAACAAGCAACAGAAGGAGTGGGTCGTCCTGCAGTATTTGCCAAGTATGATGAACTATTAGTTAAATATCCAAATAACTACACTATAAATTACAACTACGGCGTGGAAATATATAACTACCTGAATGGTGACGAATCAAAAACTGTTGACAAAGCTCCATACAAAACCAAACTGGTGGAAGTGCTTAAAAAGGCATTAACAGCAGACCAGACACTGGATGCCAATTTTTTACTGAGCAACTTTTTGTACAACGATTCTTACGATGTGAGTGAAGATGCAAGAAAAATAAAAAGTGCAAAACCGGATGATGTTAAAAAGAAAAAAGCATTGGAAGCAGAAGCACTTAAATCAATGAATGATGCTATACCATATGCAGAAGGCGCACTTACACAATTTAAAGCAATGGCAAAGCCAAAAACTACAGACAAGGTTCATTACAAGCAGGTGCTTACCATGCTTAAAAATATCTATGAAGTAAAGAAAGATGCAGCAAAATCTGCACAGTATGATAAAATGGCTAAAGAAGCTGAATAGCTTTTTATTGAAAATAATAAAGGGGCAGTATTGTAAGATGCTGCCCTTTTGTTTTGTGGTTAAGTAATTACTAAATTGCTGTGGTAAAACTTTGATATAAGTAATGACAGGCAAACCGATAAAATTAATAGAATGCCCAAGAGATGCGATGCAGGGCTGGAAACACTTTATTCCTACTGAAAAAAAAATTGAATACATTAATGCACTGTTAAAAGTAGGTTTTGATACAATTGATTTTGGAAGTTTTGTGTCGCCCAAAGCCATACCCCAAATGGCCGACACAGTAGATGTGATAAAGGCAATAGACACGGATGCATCAAAAAGCAAATTGTTGGCAATAGTGGCCAATGTACGTGGCGCACAAGATGCAGTAGCTTTTGATAAGATACATTACCTGGGTTTTCCTTTTTCAATATCACCAACATTTCAAATGCGAAACGCCAACAGCACTATTGAAGCTTCGCTACAGAGGGTGGAGGAGATACAGGCCCTTTGTATAAAAAACCAAAAGCAATTAGTAGTGTATATTTCAATGGGCTTTGGCAATCCTTATGGTGATGAGTACAATGAAGAAATTATGATGCAGTGGGTAGATAAAATGGTGGAAATGGATATACAAATTATTTCAATGGCAGATACTGTGGGGCTGGCAACAGCTACACAGGTTTCATCCATTATGAAAACACTGGTGCCTAAATACCCTGCAACAGAAATTGGTGTACACCTTCACTCAACCGCAGCCAACTGGAAACAAAAAACAACGGCAGCACTTACTGCTGGTTGCTATCGTTTTGATGGCGCTTTAAAAGGTATTGGCGGCTGCCCTATGGCCGATGATGAATTGGTTGGTAATATGGACACAGAATTAATGCTGCCTTTTTTTCAACAGCTGAACAGGATTAATAATATTGATTTCAATGCTTTGGAAAAATGCAGCAGGCTGGCATCAGAAATTTTTATTTAACGGAGTCAGTCTATATCATGGTGTAACTATCAATGTGCCCGCCATAGTAAGGCCATGAACAGTGCAATGATATGCAAATGTACCTGCAGTGCTGGCTGTGTAAGTTCCGGTTCCGCCTGCAGATATTATACCTGTATCAAAAGTAACACCATCGTTAGATGTAGCTGTGTGTACGTTGCCATCGTTGTTTTGCCATTTTACCACACTGCCTTTTGCAACAGTTTTTGTTGCAGGAGAAAAACTCATTCCGTTTATATTAATTGTATTCCCGGTTCCTGCAGAGCCTCCACCTCCATTGTTATTAGCATTGCTTTTACTGCATTGCGACAACACAACTGGTATTGTTAACAATACTGTTGCTCTTAATAATATTTTTTTCATGATAAAAAATTTACTCATTTTATACACTTATTAACGGGTAAATAAATCAGATGGTTGCTGTTGTTTTATTTAATCAACTACAATATTTCCGGCTATTAGTATCTTAGCCGCAGGCATTGCCACAATCACATTATGCAGTTTCGATTAGAATTTTCTCCCAAAGCTTTTACATCACAATTAAGCCACCGCCATCATTTAATGCTGATTGGCTCCTGCTTTACTGAAAACATTGGCAGTAAACTAAGGCTGCTAAAGTTTTCAGTGTTGGAAAATCCTAATGGTATTTTATTTAACCCGGCTAGTATTGTAAAATCAGTTAGTTCTTATATTGATAACAGGCAGTACATA
>CAZBTD010000133.1:0-2956 GCA_964494815.1 uncultured Ferruginibacter sp.
ATTCTGTTGTACTGCGGTTCGGGGCTTGACGAATAAAGCCCAGCTTTAGTTCTTAATATTTAACTTTATCAAAAAGCCAGGCAGCAGTTCCGGGCGGACGGAATATTAATTCCACACCAGCCCAAAGCCGCCGACGTTGTACGAAACTATAAACAAACTTTACGGTATGAAAAGAGTTCCGGTAATCTTACTTATCCTTATTAACGGGACTTGTTTGGGACAAACAAACGTAAAAGCAATTCTTGACTCAGTTCTATTGAAGACAAAAGAAACTTCAATGTACATT
Organism: uncultured Ferruginibacter sp.; assembly: GCA_964494815.1. Classification (GTDB taxonomy): domain Bacteria; phylum Bacteroidota; class Bacteroidia; order Chitinophagales; family Chitinophagaceae; genus Ferruginibacter. The sequence goes on from CAZBTD010000133.1 coordinate 287, forward strand.
AGTACAGTTAATTGGGACAGTTTACAAAAGCAAGTTTCCCTAAAAGCGGAAAATGCAAAAACAATTGACGATTTAAAACCTGCATTTGAAACGCTGCTTAATGGGCTTAGAGACCATCACGGAAAAATAATTAATGCAAAAACCTATGCCTACATAGCCTGGTTTACCGATAATAAGAACAGGCGGCATAGCGACAGCCGGAAATTTGACAACAAGATTTGGAAAATTGTAAATGACACTGCATCAAAATTTGAGTACAAACTATTAAAGGGTAAAATTGGGTATTTAAAAATTGTTGGCATTGGCCCTGGTGTTGACATAGAAAAAGAATCACTGAAAATTAGAGAATCAATTATCACTCTTTCGAAACAGAAGGTTGATAAATGGATAATTGATCTTAGATATAATGGAGGTGGAAATATGAACCCAATGATGGCGGGTATTGCTCCATTAATTGGCAATGGAAAAGTTGGCGGCGTGGTAGATTTAAAAAATGAAAAACTTTTTGATTGGGAAATTAAAGCATCAAATTTTATTTATGGTGGCTACCAGGCTGTGACACTTCCAGACAATCCAAAATTTAAAAAAGAACCTAAGGTTGCAGTTCTCACAAGTCGTTGGACTGTAAGTTCAGGAGAAATTGTAGCGGTAAGTTTTAAAGGCAGGCCAAACACAAAGTTCTTTGGAGAAACAACAGGCGGTTATACAACAAGCGACGGTTGGGAAGTTATCAATGGCGAAGTTATTTTAGTAATTTCAACAGGCACTTATTGCGACAGGAACGGTAAGGTATATGAAGTAAACATTCCAGTGGACACAGAAATTCCATTTGAAGTTTGTAAGGACAAAGAGAAAGACAATTCCATAATTGCAGCAAAGAAATGGTTGACAGGAGAATAGTATTTGTACAACACTTAGTTTTATGCAGGCTGGGTTTGAACAAACCATATTAGCGTGACAAAAAGCCGCCAAACCAATTGTAAAGCGAAGACTTTTTTAAATATTGCTTTTAGTTTTTTTGTATAAAAATTTTATATGAGAGGGAGCAATTTTCTTGCAGGTGTCGGAACCATATCCATCTTCCTGGGTATCTATTGCTTTAAGGCTGTATTCTATAAGAAAACTTCCGAAGAAAAAATGGAACAATTCCATTATACTCCTGTAAAGCATTATGGAAAAGGTTTTCTAATCCTCTTTGGAAGTGTTTGTTTCATACTTGGATTGTTACTGCTTTTTAAGTCATTAAAATTCATATAAACAACTTCAGCTAATATTGCAATTACGCTGGTTGGCAAAGCAGTTTTACCAAACGAAACCCGTTCAATAAAAAATAAAATACTTTTCCCTTTACTGCAAAGGAGTTTGTGATCAATTAAAGCAAGCACTATGGCCACAAAAAATAAAACAACGGAAACAGCAGTTAATGTAACTGGTTTCATCAACTCCTATGTTGCTAATGACCAAAAAAAAGCCGACAGCTTTCAACTGATTAAACTCATGAGTACATGGTCGGGCTTTGAGCCGAAAATGTGGGGGCCAACCATTATTGGTTTTGGCAGTTATCATTACAAATACGCAAGCGGCCACGAAGGTGATGCCCCAATCATTGGTTTTTCTCCACGTAAGGCTGAGTTTTCACTGTATGTATTTTCTCCCACTGAGGAAAACAAGCACCTGCTCGATAATTTGGGTAAATTTAAAATGGGCAAGGCCTGCATCTATGTAAAAAAGCTTGCTGACATCAACATTGCAACATTAGAAAAACTATGCCGGGCAACGATTGCATATATCAACAAACATCATGAATGTGCCTGCCGGTTATAACATTTATTAAAACTAATTGTATGGGTAAAGTAGCAGTAATAAAAACGAAGGAAACCACAGCCAGCGTGGAAGATTTTATTGCCGGTGTGCAGGATGAGCAAAAGAGAAAAGACAGCCTGGCATTGCTAAAGCTGATGGAAAAAGCCTCGAAAGAGAAGCCAAAAATGTGGGGCGCTTCCATGATTGGGTTTGGCAACCTGCGCTACAAAAGCCCGGCAACAGGAAGAGAAGTAGATTGGTTTAAAATTGGTTTTTCACCCCGTAAGGCCAACCTGTCGGTTCACCTTTGCCTGAATATTCAGGCCTTTGCCCCGGCATTAAAAAAACTGGGCAAGCATAAAACAGGCAGTGGTTGCCTGTACATTAATAAGCTGGAAGATATAGATATAAAAGTGCTGGAAGAAATGATAAAAGAAGCCTTGAAGAAAAAATAAATCAGCTGTTTATCCTTTCACCCGGTAAAAACTCTTGCAAAGCCCTAAACCCACGCCAGCCCGTAGCCCAAAATTTGCTTTAACAAAAATTTATTTGTGCCTTCTTAAGTATATTTAAAAAAATAATCCAACATTTATGCTGCCAAATAAAAGCAACAGTAAAACCGTCCTGGTTTTGCTGAACAAATCAAATCAACAACAACACATGGAAGCCGACGCTGCCAAATGCCCTGAAAAGTTCAGTGTAACTTTTTTGCGGCCACTGCTGTTCATTACAGCAGCCGTTATTCTTTTTTCCTGCTCAAAAAGCAAATGGATTGAAGTGGATCCTGCATTCAGCAGGTACATTGATGCGTACACCACAGGCATTGTATCCAAAACATCTGCTGTTCGTATCCAGTTGGCAAATGCC
>CAZBTD010000133.1:2966-7944 GCA_964494815.1 uncultured Ferruginibacter sp.
CAGTGGGTGAAGAAGTAAAGGAAGAACTCTTTAACTTCTCCCCTGCTGTAAAAGGAAAAACCGTGTGGATTGATGCAACTACAGTTGAATTTAAACCCAGCCAAAACTTAAAATCCAACCAGTTGTATGAAGTAAGTTTTAGCCTTGGCAAAGTAACATCTGTTTCTGAGAGCAAGTTTAAAAAATTCAGGTTCAACATTCAGACAGTGAAACCGGCTTTTGTAGTAAAAGACTTTGGCTTGAGAAGCGCTGCGGCAAAGAACAGGATGTTTATAAGCGGCGAACTGGAAACTGCAGATATTGAGGAGGGCAAAGCTGTTGAAAAATTGCTGACTGCTGCTCAAAACAGTAAAACGCTTACTATAAAATGGCAGCACAATGAGGCAGCCAAATCTCACATCTACACCATTGAAGGAATTGAAAGGGGAAGCAATGCCAGCAATATAAATATTGAATGGAATGGCAAAATAATGGATATGGATGTAAAAGGAGAAAAACAAATTGCCGTGCCTGCAGCCGGCGAATTTAAAGTACTGAATGTAATGGCAATGAATGAAACACAACAGTATGCTTCGGTACAATTCAGCGACCCGGTTGCCATTGGGCAGGATTTAACAGGATTGATTTCATTCAGCAATCAAAGTGATGTTTCTTATACAATCAATGGCAGCGAAGTAAAAGTATTTGCCAATGGAAATTTAGATGGCAATTATACTGTTAATATCAACAGCGGTATAAAAAATACATGGGGTAATATCCTGGAAGAAGGTTTTACTTCCAATATCAATTTTGAAAACAAACTTCCTTCTGTAAAGATTCATGGCAAGGGAAATATCCTTCCCAATTCGGGACGATTGGTACTGCCATTTGAAAGTATAAACCTGAATGCAGTTGACATCAGCATCATAAAAATTTATGAAAATAATGTACCGAGGTTTTTGCAGGATAATAGTTTGGATGGAAACAGTTCCCTGCGAAGAGTTGCCAGGCCTGTGGTGGAGAAAACATTAAGGCTTGATGATGATAAAACACTTGACCTGCATAAAAAGCAGCGCTTTTCATTAGACATAGATAAGTTTATCAAAACAGAACAGGGAGCTGTCTATCGGGTTACCATCGGCTTCAGGCCGCAGTATAGCCTGTATTCAAAAATTGATACCAGCGCCAAAGCAGGTGAAGAAGATGAGGAAGACTATTATGGAGAAGACTACTCAAATGAATATGGAGTGGATGATGATGAAGAATTCTGGCGAAGATATGACACATACTATCCTTATGGCTACAACTGGAGCAGGCGTGATGATCCCAATAGTAAATCCTACTACAACAAAGACCGCTGGGCTACAAGAAACATTTTGGCCAGCAATATAGGCGTCACTGCAAAAAGAGGAAATGATAACCGGCTTGCTGTTGCCGTTAGCAATATTCTTACAACCGAACCGATGGGTGATGTTGATTTAGAGGTAATGGATTACCAGCAGGTGATTATCGGCAAGGGAAAAAGCGGCAGCGATGGTTTTGCAACTGTAGAAATGAAACGCAAACCTTATTTATTGATTGCTAAAAAAGGAACTGAAAGAGGGTATCTGAAATTAGATGATGGAAGTTCGTTAACGCTGAGCCGCTTTGATGTAAGTGGTGAAGAAGTAAAAAACGGTATTAAAGGTTTCATCTTTGGCGAACGTGGTGTATGGCGGCCGGGAGATACGATGTACATCAATTGTATTATACAAGACCTGGAAAGAAAACTTCCCAAAGACCATCCTGTTGAATTCAGTTTATACACACCGAATAATCAGTTGTACAAACATGCAGTGCAGAGCAATGCAGAAGATGGCTTTTATTTATTCAAAACAAATACTGATGCTTCTTCCCCAACCGGTAACTGGCGGGCAAAAGTAAAATGTGGCGGCGCCACATTTGAAAAAACAATTAAAGTAGAAACGGTAATGCCAAACCGTTTAAAGATAAATGTGGATTTTGGCAAAGACCCATTGCTTGGTACTGGTGGAACAACTGCCGGCACCATCAATGCCAAATGGCTGTTTGGTGCACCGGGAAAAAATTTAAAAGCAAAGATTGATGCATCGCTGTATGCAAAGCAAACAAGCTTTGCAAAATATGCTGGTTATATTTTTGATAATCCAACTTCTGATTATTCTACACAGCAAAAAACAATGTTTGATGGAACATTGGATGAGCAGGGCAATGCCAATCTTAAGCCGGAGTTTGCAACAGATGAAGCTGCACCCGGAATGCTCAATGCAAATTTGTTGATAAAAGTATTTGAACCCGGCGGTGCTTTCAGCATTGATAATGTTACAATGAATTACAGCCCGTATGCAAGCTATGCAGGCTTAAAGCTTCCCGAAGGCGAAAAACCATTTAACTATTTACTTGCTGGCAAAACACATACAGCTGAATTAGCTGATGTGGATGCCAAAGGAAATGCAATTGCAGGGAGTTCAAAATTAGAAGTGCAGTTTTACCGTATTCAATGGCGCTGGTGGTGGGATGATAATGGTGACAACCTCAGCAACTTTACACAAAACTCTTACAACAAACTTATCAGGAGTGATACAGTTACTGTTTCAAATGGTAAAGGGCAATGGTCATTTAAAACATCTCCCAATGAATGGGGTCGTTATTTGTTGTTGGTAAAAGATGTAAAGAGCGGCCACATGACAGGCTCTGCATTTTATATTGATGACCCTTATTGGCAAAGCCGTAGTGGTAATGATGAAGACCAAACCGCTGCCACCATGTTATCATTCAGCAGTAATAAAGAAAAATACAATGTTGGCGATGAAGTGGTGCTAAACGTACCAAGCAGTAAAGGAGGAAGAGTGTTGGTGAGTTTAGAGAGTGGAAGCAAAGTAATAAAATCATTCTGGAAAGAAACAGAACAGGGACAGACATTGGTTAAGTTTAATGTAGAGCAAGGCATGGCACCTAACATTTATGCAACTGTAAGTTTGCTGCAGCCACATTCCCAAACAGTGAATGATTTGCCTATAAGAATGTATGGCAGCATTCCGATTTTTATTGAAGACAAGAACACCATTCTAAAACCAGTATTAAATATTGCATCCAGCATTCGTCCTGAACAACAGGCAAGTTTTACAGTAAGTGAACAGGAAGGAAAAGAAATGACTTATTGTGTTGCCATAGTTGATGAAGGTTTGTTGGACCTGACAAGATTTAAAACACCAGACCCCCATAGTGCCTTCTATGCAAGAGAAGCGTTAGGTGTAAAAAGCTTTGACATGTTTGATTATGTGATTGGTGCATGGAGCGGCGGATTAGAAAGAATACTTACAATCGGTGGTGATGCTGAAGGTGGCCCTGTAAAACAAAAAACTGCCAATCGCTTCAAACCTGTTGTTGCTTATCTCGGCCCTTTCCATTTAGATAAAGGAGAAAAGCAAACTAAAACTTTTACACTACCTTCTTATATCGGCTCTGTGAGGGCAATGGTGGTGGCAGCACATGAAGGTGCTTACGGTTTTACAGAAAAAAATATAGCAGTTAAAAAGCCATTGATGCTGTTGGCAACAATGCCAAGAGTATTAGGCCCGGGAGAAACAATCAAACTGCCTGTGACTGTTTTTGCAATGGAGAATAATATCAGGAATGTAAATCTCTCCTTGCAATCGAATCCTTATTTAGAAGTCGTTGGCAACAATACGCAAAACATCAGCTTTACACAAACTGGTGAGCAAATGGCTTACTTTGATGTGAGAGTAAAACCTAATACAGGTATTGGCAAAGTAAAAATTCTTGCCAGCAGTGGTAATGAAAAAGCAAACTATGAAGTGGAGCTGGAAATAAGAAATGCTAACCCACCTGTAACAAGTGTAAGTGAAATGACATTGAATGCAGGGCAACAATGGAATGTTACTGCATCAGCCATTGGTTCGCCTAATACAAGCACTGCTGTTGTAGAAATATCAAGTGTGCCGCCGATGAACCTGCAAAAGCGTTTGGATTATTTAATTCAATATCCGCATGGATGTATTGAGCAAACAACATCATCTGTGTTTCCACAATTGGTGTTAAATCAACTCACAGATTTAGATGATTATAAAAAAGCGCAGGTTGATAGAAATATAAAGAGCGGCATTCTTCGTCTCCAAAATTTTCAACGGCCTGATGGTGGTTTTAGTTATTGGCCCGGCTTAGCAGAAAGCGATGCTTGGGGAAGTAATTATGCAGGACACTTTTTACTGGAAGCACAAGCCAACGGATATTTTGTTAGCGATTATATGATTCAGCAATGGAAAAATTTCCAGAGAGGAAGAGCAAACAACTGGACAGTAACAAGTGAAAATTATTATGGCGCTGATTTAGACCAGGCGTATCGTCTCTTTACATTAGCGTTGGCAAAATCACCTGAACTCGGCGCCATGAACCGTTTGAAAGAATTCAAATATTTATCTGCTGAAGCAAAATGGAGATTAGCTGCTGCCTATAAATTAAGTGGACAGGAAAATACAGCGCTTGAATTAATAAGTGGATTGCCGACTGAATTTGGAACAAGACCAAAACCCGGTTTTACTTTCGGTTCTGATTTAAGAGATCAGGCTATGGTATTGGAAACACTTACACTATTGGGAAGAAGAACACAGGCAGCTCAATTATTGACAACGGTTGCAGTAAAGCTTTCACAGGATTATTGGTACAGTACACAAACAACAGCGTATTCATTAATTGCGATTGCAAAGTATTGTGGTAAAAATCCATCGGGTGCAAAGATTGTGGCAAAAGCAATAATTGGTGGCAAAGCAACTGACATTAATTCTGCCGCTTACATACGCCAGTTGCCTGTGAATGTACAAAAGGGAAGTAGCAATGTTGTTATCAGTAACAAAGGCGGCAACATTTTATATGTTCGCCTTATTACACAGGGCCAGCCTTTGAGCGGTGATAGTTTGAAGGTGAATAACAATCCTGCTGTGCTCAACATGAACGTTAGTTA
>CAZBTD010000134.1:0-7223 GCA_964494815.1 uncultured Ferruginibacter sp.
CTGTATTGGCCAACTTTGTAATACAACTGAGCTGCTCTTAATTCCTTCTGTTCAAGCTTTGCCCTGCATTTGTCAATTATGTCAGTAGCTTCAGCAATTCTTGGTGACCCCGGGTGTGTATTGATAAATGTTTGCATTACACCAATTGCCCTTGCTGTATTAGTTTGTTCCAATTCAAGCTTAGGTGATTGCTTATAAAAACACAAGGCGTGCATAAAATCCACTTCCTCTGCCTTACCACTATTTGGAAACACTTCAAGGAAGCCTTTAAAAAAATTCTCGGCATCTCTATAGTTTTCCATGTAATAAAAACAGTAAGCGTCTTTATAATATAATAATTCAAACTTATCGGTTCCTTTATAAACAGGGTATAACTCTTCGTACAATTCCTGGGCGTACCTGTATTTTTTCTTATCAAAATACTCATCTGCCATCCTAAGCTTGTACTCATAATCAGTACTCTTCAAAATCTTACCAAACTTACTGGTACAGGAAGAAGACAGAAAGCTAAGAGAAAATAAAACAGCTGCTACAGTAAAAAATCGCATAAGAGGCGCAAATTTAATGGAATTAATCCAAAAATCACTTCAAAAAAATAAACTGCCAAAAGCTGTTAGTTAAGATTTTGAGAAATGACCGGAAATGAAAAGCCCTCCCGGAAAACCGGAAGGGCAATCATTGAGCAAAAAGTAATAAACTTAGTTTGATTTAATATCTATAGTATTTGCATCACCACCATCAATTACTTTATCAGTAGAAACCCTGTCTTCGCTGATACCTAATTTTTCAACAAGGTAATTTTTAACAGCTTCGAGTTTCTTGTCAGCTAAAGACTGGCTGCGTTTGTCAGCTTTAGGATAAGCAGTTAATGTGATGTTACAGTTTGGCTTGTCTTTTAATTTAGCAGCTACAGATGATAACATTGCTTTGTTATCTGCACTTAGGCTTACGCCTTTCAAAGTTAAGCTTGGGTAGTCAGATGGGCAATCTTTAACACCTTCTGGAGACAACTCGCCAGAAGCCAATTTATTTTTAATATCAGTGCAGCAAGCTGGATCTGGGCATTTACCAACACCATCAGCGTCAACTGGTTGACAATCTGTAGGAGTAATCAATTGCTTGTCCTTACAATCTGGAACGCCATCACCATCAGTATCTTTAGTTACACCGTGAGAGTCAACAGGACAACCTGCTGGAGTATTTGGCTCCCTGTCAAGTTGGTCTGTAACGCCGTCACCATCAGAATCATCAAATACTGGCTTAGGCAGTTTCATGTGCTTAGGATTGTTCAATTCACTATAAGCATAGTCAAGTGGGTTAAGCCACCAAAGAGGTTCAACAGATTTGCCACCGAGATTGAAATTAAGACCCAATGAAAGATAGTTCCATGAGTCAAAATCACGGGTTAAAGAGGCATCTCCCATAGCATTTTCTTGCCACTGCTGTCCGTCTAACAAGTCAGATTTAATAAATGTGTGCCTGTCTTCAAGGGCTATATTAACCCTTTTGCTTAATTTATATGCTATACCAGCGATAACAGTACCAGATACTTTTTTTGTACTTCCGCCTTTTTTACCGCCAAACCTTATACCGGCTTCTGATTCTGCAGGTGTTTCGTAAGTATTATCCATACCTGCTTTCAAATCATTTAAAATATCTTTTCTATTAGCATGAACAAATCCGCCTGCTTCATTATACTCAGAGAAAACAGACTCAAATAATGCTTCGTAAGTACCATCGCTGCCTAAAGCATTTACTTTAGTATTGAAAATAGTAAAGCCTAAACCAGCACCGCCGTACATAGTAATACCTGTTTTTTGCTTGTGAAAACGGATATTATTTAAAGTAACGATACCCTCAAGAGAGATATCCTGGATGTTAGCTTTGTAATTGTGGAAAACATGGCTAATAGCCCTGCTTGGATTTAAAGGCTCTCTTGTAAGCACATTAGTTGCAGGATCTGCACGGTTAACAACTGGGTTGTAACCATTACCAGACAAATTTCCTCCATAAGCAGTGGAAATCCATGCTTCATTTTTTCCATAGCTAATAGAAGGCTGCCATTGTGCGCCTTTTGCGGTACCATTAACGTATTGCAATCTTAAAGAGAAAATGTAACCAAAAGCTTTTCTTACATGAGCAGAAAACCCTAAGGTTGGAAATTTAGATGGCACATCACCCATTACGGTTACTGCACCAGCAGAAACACCCACCTCCCACATATTACGTGGCTTTGTTGGAAAATTATAAGTATTGTTCCAAAACTCGTTCTGCTGAGGCATTCCCTTGGCAGGAATTACAGAAGAGTCGAAGACACTGTAGCCTGAACCAGAACCGCTGGGGGCCTGTGCGAAAGCCGCAGATGTCATTAGGGTTATGACCCCTAACAGTAATTTGTACTTTTTGCTTGCCATAAATGATTATTGTTTAATTTCTGAAATTACAGGTTGTTTATATGCAAAAATATCACTTGGGATTTAAAAACCAAATTTTTTTAGTATTTATTTAAGGTATTTTCAGATTTATTCCCTTATTATTTAATTACTTACAGACTGAGTCATGACGTAAATAGCTGCTTTTGCCTTTATTTTTTTCTTTTTAGTAAACAAGAGCGGCTATACGGCACTGAAATTAAATGCAGTAATTGCTTTGAAACCGCAACATCCTTAACTAAATTGCCATTTTTTATCTCTGATGAAATTTGTAACAGAAATTATAAGCAGTGAACTAAGCACTTTTGAAACAAAATTTGCGGACGCCGTAAAAAGCAATGCTCCACTGCTTGACAGGATAATGAAATACATTATCAAAAGAAAGGGCAAGCAGTTGCGTCCTATGTTTGTTTTTTTAAGCGCCAAGCTACATGGAACAGTAAATGAAAGTACCTACAGGGCTGCTGCCCTGGTTGAATTGTTGCATACCGCAACACTGGTGCATGACGATGTGGTGGATGAGTCGCTTGAACGTCGTGGTTTTTTCTCTATAAATGCAGTATGGAAAAACAAAATTGCTGTATTGGTTGGCGACTATCTTTTATCAAAAGGGTTATTGCTTTCTACCGATAACAATGATTTTGAACACCTGCATATTCTTTCAGAGGCAGTAAAACAAATGAGCGAAGGAGAATTACTGCAAATAGAAAAGTCGAGAAACCTCAACCTGAGCGAAGAAGTTTATTTTGAAATAATAAAAAACAAAACTGCCTCCCTGGTTTCTGCAGCATGTGGTGTAGGCGCCTGGAGTACAAGTAAGAATGAAACCATTTGTGCCAGGATGAAATTATTTGGACAGAATGCAGGCCTTGCATTCCAGGTAAAAGACGATCTATTTGATTATGGCAGTGAAAATGTTGGGAAACCTACTGGCAACGACATCAAAGAAAAAAAACTAACACTGCCTCTCATTTACACACTCAACAAAGTAAGTGCTGCAAAGAAAAGAGAGTTGATATACCTGATTAAAAACGAAAATAAAAATGCCGCTAAAGTAAAATACATAATTGAAAACGTTGTGGCAGAAGGTGGCATACAGTATGCTGTTGAAAGGATGAATAACTACAGGGATGAAGCGATGAAAATTCTATATGAGTTTCCTGAAAGTGATGTAAGAAAAGCCCTTGAAGAACTGGTTCGGTACACAACAGACAGAAAATACTAATCTGTAACGATTATAATTTAACCCATGGTAAAGAGATGGAACCTTTTAAACGCTGATGAAGACAAAGTACAGGCGCTTTATGATACACTTAAAATAAACAAAGTTCTTTGCAAAGTTTTAGTGCAAAGAAGTATAGATGATTATGATAAAAGCAAAACCTACTTTAGACCCCAATTGACCATGTTGCATGACCCATACCTGATGAAAGACATGGACAAGGCCGTAAACAGAATTAATCTTGCTTTTGACAAGAAAGAAAAAATACTTGTGTATGGCGATTACGATGTGGATGGCACTACGTCTGTTGCTACTATGTACCAATTCCTCTGCAGTATTTATGATGAGCAATTTTTAGAATTCTATATTCCACACCGGTACAGGGAAGGATATGGTATAAGCAAAGCAGGCATTGATTATGCGGCTGAAAATAATTTCTCCCTCATTATTTCGCTAGATTGCGGAATAAAATCTGCAGATCTTATTGCGTATGCAAAAACTCTTGGCATTGATTTTATTGTATGCGACCATCACTTACCTGATAAAGAACTTCCCAAAGCAGCTGCCATATTAAATCCTAAGCAGACAGACTGTACCTATCCATATAAAGAATTGTGCGGCTGCGGCGTTGGTTTTAAACTAATAACAGCACTTGCCCAACAGCACAGGGTACACCAGGAAAAATATTATTGCTATCTCGACCTCGTTGCAACTGCAATAGCGGCAGATATTGTACCCATTACAGGTGAAAACCGGGTGCTTGCTTATTATGGTCTTGAAATAATCAATACCAAACCTTCACCCGGTATAAAAGCATTAATACATTTAGGTGGCATCAGGAATAAACTGACAATAAGTAATGTAGTGTTTGTAATTGCCCCAAGGGTAAATGCCGCCGGCAGAATGGACGATGCAAAGAAAGCTGTGCAAATGTTTATTGAAAAAGACTACGAAAAAGCACTTGCCTTTGCAGAACAATTACACAGCGATAACAGTGATAGAAAAGAAGCTGACAGCAGCATTACCGAAGAAGCTTTGAATGAGATACAAAACAATCCGTTATTTCAAAACAGGAAATCAACAGTTGTTTACAGGGAGCATTGGCATAAAGGTGTTGTAGGCATTGTAGCAAGCCGGCTTATTGAAACTTATTACCGACCGACAGTAGTACTTACTAAAAGCGGTGATATTGCTGGTGGTAGTGCCAGAAGCGTTGCCGGTTTTAATTTGTACGAAGCAATACACGCCTGCAGGGAACACCTGCTTGGATATGGAGGTCATTTTGCAGCAGCTGGCCTCACCTTACTCCCCGAAAATGTAGAAGCATTTAGTAAAAAATTTGAAACTGTAGTAACTGAAACGATAGACCCAAAGTTGCTGATACCTGAAATTGTAATTGATGCTGAAATTAATTTTAGGGATATCAAATCATCTTTTTATAGCGTTGTTCAGCAAATGGAACCCTTTGGACCTGATAACATGCGTCCTGTATTTATTGCCAAAAATGTAACTGACAGTGGCTATTCCAGAATAGTAAAAGAACAGCATATTCGTTTTGTTTTAAAACAAAACGAAATTACTTTAACAGGCATTGGTTTTAATATAGCAACTAAATTCCATTTGCTTGAAACTAAGCAACCAATAGACATTGTTTTCTCCATCGATGAAAACGAATGGAATGGACAAACCTCTCTCCAATTAAAAGTGATCGATTTTAAACTTACTGAAAACAAATAAACGGCATTGAAACTCTTACAATTTTTACGCTACTTCTTTTATGTTGTTACAAACTGGAATTTTACTATAGCGTTTGTTTTATTGCGACATGAAATAAGAGGTGAGAAAAAATACAGCATCAATACTACGGGGGCTGATGAATTAAAAAACGTAAAGAAAAAAGGTATTGACATCTCTCATGCCACCCTGTATATGCCTGTGAGCTACCAGTTAATTGAAGACGCATTGACACAAATACCTTCAGAAAATAAAATTCATTTTTTTGACATTGGCTGCGGCAAAGGCAGAGCTATGTGTGTGGCAGCACACTATGGTTTTAATAAAATATCCGGCGTTGATTTTTCAAAAGAGTTTTGTGATGCTGCAACAAATAACCTTACAACAACAAAACAAATTATCCCTTCCATCAATTATTCTGTTACAGAAGCTGATGCGGCTGTTACATCTATTCTGCCTGATGTGGACTGCATTTTTTTATTCAACCCTTTTGATGAAGAGATAATGAAAAAAGTAATGCAGCATATTGATGACAGCATTACAAAGAACCCAAGAAAGATGTATGTGATTTATGCAAACCCTATCTGCAAAAAACTATTTTTAGAAAATGGCTTCACTGAAACTTATTACACCAAAAAGCTTCGGTATTTTGAAGTATCTATTCTTAGTAAAAAGTAAAACGGCTGGAAAATTCCAGCCGTTTTACTTTTTAAATTAACAGACTATTCTGTCACTATCAATGGACTTTTCTTTTCTTCCATTAATTCTACACTCCTGCTGATGAAGTTAGTAAGGTCATTCCCTTTTAATAAATCTTGGGAAAGCAATGCAAGATCTGCAAGATTTTTTATTTGCTTTTCCTGCTTTACTTCATCGTTACTGCTGAGAATATTTTTATACACAGGATGATTACCGTTTACAGTTAATGTTACCTCGTCGGGCATGTTAGCATAAAATGCGGCCATACCACCACCTATCGCTCCCATATCTTTCATCCTACGCATCATCTCAGGCCTTGTTGCCACTACTGGCGGCACATCAGTACTTAATCCTTTTATTTCTACCGTAATATGCAATGTAGATTTTTGCTGTTCAAATAGCGCTTTTAACTTATCAGCCTCTTCTTTGCTTAGAACACTTTCTGTATGTTCGTTTTTATCAACCAGGTTATCAGCAATATCTGCATCCACCCTTGTAAAAACAACATTTTCCCACTTCATTTCAATGCTGTTAATGAATGCAGCATCTACTAATGTTTCCATCTTTACAACGCTGTAGCCTTTGCTGGCAGCGGCTTGTATATAAGCATCCTGCTGCACTGGGTTGGTGGTGTAAATAATTACATGTTTACCATCCTTATTTTTCTGCAATGCTTCTGTTGCTTTTTTATATTCATCAAAAGTGAAAAATTTTCCAGCATCTTTAGCATCTTCCATCACCAAAAACTTATTCGCCTTTTCTAAAAATTTATCATCAGTCATCATCCCATACTTTACAAACAGGCCAAGGCTTTCCCACTTTTCTTCAAAAGATTTCCTGTCGTTATTAAATATCTCCTCCAATTTATCAGCTACTTTTTTTGTGATATGAGTATTTATCTTTCTTACATTAGGATCTCCCTGTAAATAACTGCGGCTTACATTCAAAGGAATATCCGGGCTGTCAATTACACCCTGCAGTAGCATTAAAAATTCCGGCACAATATCCTTTACCTCATCTGTAACAAATACCTGGTTGCAATACAACTGTATTTTATCTTTTTGTATTTCGTAGCTCTGCTTAATTTTTGGAAAATATAAAATGCCAGTCAGGTTAAACGGATAGTCCACATTCAA
>CAZBTD010000134.1:7233-7902 GCA_964494815.1 uncultured Ferruginibacter sp.
GTTCTTTATAAAAATTCTGGTAATCTTCCGTTGTTAAGTCAGATGGTTTTTTTGTCCATGCCGGCGATGGATTATTAATTTGTTTGTCTTCAAAGAAAATAGGAACAGGTAAAAAACGGCAAAATTTTTCGAGGATGGATTTAACCTTATAGCTTTCTAAAAACTCTTTGCTCTCTTCATTCAAATGCAAAACAATATCTGTACCTCTCTCCTCCTTTGCTGAATCTTCTAAAATAAACTCAGGGCTGCCATCACATTCCCAACGTACGGCCTTAGCGCCTTCCCTAAAAGATTTTGTTATTACTTCCACCTTATCACTTACCATAAAAGAAGAGTAAAATCCCAATCCAAAATGGCCAATAATATTGTTTTCATTTTGTCCTTTGTACTTACTTAAAAACTCCTCTGCACCACTAAACGCTACCTGGTTAAGGTATTTATCAACTTCTTCAGCCGTCATACCAATTCCCTTATCAGAAATGGTCAAAGTTTTTTTCTCTGTGTCAATTTTTATGTCAATTCTCAATTCACCCAAATCTCCTTTTGCCTCTCCAATTGATGAAAGTGTTTTTAGTTTCTGTGTAGCATCTACTGCATTACTTACCAGCTCTCTTAAAAAAATATCATGTTCGCTGTATAAAAATTTATTAATGATGGGAAAGATGTTCT
>CAZBTD010000135.1:0-7568 GCA_964494815.1 uncultured Ferruginibacter sp.
TTTATACCATGGCAAAAGCAGCTTCAAAAAACGCTAAAGTAAAAGATTTAAAAGCAGCAGCAGAGGCAAAGAACTGGACAAAAGTTATCCGTGCTGTAAGAAGCCCAAAAACAGGCGCTTACACTTTTAAAGAAGCAATTGTTCACAAAGACAAAGTGAAAGATTACTTAGCACAGTAATTCTGAGCATGAGCGTAACAATATTATAAGCTGCCCGAAAAAAGGCAGCTTTCTTTATTTTCGCCCAACCTTAAATGTTTTAAACGATCTGAACAATTTACTATGGGATTATTTGATAAACTTTTTGGAAAGAAAGAAAAGCAGGAAAGCCTTGACCAGGGTTTGCAAAAAACTAAGGAAGGTTTTTTTAGTAAAATAACTAAAGCCATTGCAGGAAAAAGCACCGTAGATGAGGAGGTGCTGGATAATCTTGAAGATGCATTAGTAAGCGCTGATGTGGGCATTGAAACTACGATAGCGATTATTGAACGCATTGAAAAAAGAGTTGCAAAAGATAAATACCTCAACACATCAGAGCTTAATACAATTCTAAAAAGTGAAATTGAAAATGTGCTGGTAGATGCACCACAGGATAACAGTTACGAAAGTTACGAACTGCCTGCAGGTCATAAACCGCATGTGATACTTGTAGTAGGCGTTAATGGCGTAGGCAAAACAACCACTATCGGCAAACTGGCACATAATTTTTCATTGGCAGGCAAATCTGTTCTGCTTGGTGCTGCAGATACCTTCAGGGCAGCAGCAGTTGACCAATTAACAATATGGAGCGAAAGAACACAAGTTCCCATTGTAAAAAAAGAAATGGGCAGCGATCCGGCATCTGTAGCATACGACACTGTTGTTAGCGGCGTTTCAAGAAATTCAGATGTTATTATCATTGATACCGCTGGCCGTTTACATAACAAAGCGCATTTGATGGATGAGCTGAGCAAAATAAAACGTGTAATTCAAAAAGTAATTCCTGAGGCACCGCATGAAGTGATGTTAGTGCTAGATGGAAGTACCGGTCAGAATGCACTGGAACAGGCAAAACATTTTACAGCAGCTACAGATGTAACAGCATTAACCATTACAAAACTGGATGGCACTGCAAAAGGTGGTGTGGTGTTAGCTATTGCTCACCAATTTAAAATCCCTGTAAAGTTTATTGGCGTTGGTGAAAAAGCTACAGACTTGCTGGTGTTTGATAAAAAAGAATTTGTAGATGGATTGTTTCACCTGGAATCTTAAACATTAACAGCTCTGCTTTCTTATTACTAATTTTTTATTTCTTATTGCAAATGATAAAAGTCGGCGAATACAATCTTTTAAAAGTGCTCAGGTTTACTGAATTTGGTGCTTTCCTGGATGATGGTGAAAAAGGGATTTTATTACCCAACCGCTTTATCCCCCAAGGATTAAAAGAAGATGAAGAACTAAATGTATTTATCTATCACGACGGAGAAGAAAGATTGATTGCCACCACACAAAAACCAAAAGGGAAAGTTGGTGATATTGTAAAACTAAGGTGTGTTTCAGTGAACCCACAAGGTGCTTTTTTAGATAATGGCTTAATGAAAGACTTGTTTGTACCAAAAAGCAAACAACTTTCTGCTATGCGGCCCAATGGTGATTATTTAGTAATGATCTATTTAGATGAGCAAACAGGAAGAATGGCGGCAACAGAAAAGTTTGCATATATGTTGCAGAACGAAAACCTGGCAGTAAAAGAACACGATGAAGTGGATTTAATTGTTTACCGGCGCACCGATATTGGGTATGTGTGCATCATTAATAATTTGCATACCGGCGTATTACATCATAATGAAGTGTACAGGAGTATTTCTATTGGCGACAAGTTTAAAGGGTTTATCAAAAAAATATATCCTGAAAGCCCGGATAAAGAAGAACGCTTTAGAATAGATGTGGTTGCAGGTAAAAAAGGGTATGAAAGAGTGGAAGGTGAAACGGATAAAATACTTCGACTGCTGCAGGAAAATAATGGCTATCTCCCCTATCATGATAAAAGCAACCCCGACGAGATTTATGATTTCTTCGGCATG
The DNA here is from genome assembly GCA_964494815.1 of uncultured Ferruginibacter sp. Classification (GTDB taxonomy): domain Bacteria; phylum Bacteroidota; class Bacteroidia; order Chitinophagales; family Chitinophagaceae; genus Ferruginibacter. The sequence continues at coordinate 2,063 of CAZBTD010000135.1, forward strand.
AGTAAGAAAACTTTTAAGATGGCAACAGGTAATTTATTTAAGCAAAGAAAAATTACGTTTGAAAAAACTGGCATTAAGCTGTTTGTAAAATAATGCCACAACTTATTAGATAAAAAAATCAGCTTGCAACACAGGTTAATTGTTTTACTTTTTTAAACAATTCATCAGGCACAAATGGCTTTAACACAAAGCCATTTATATCCAACCCTTTGGTTTCTGTTCCCACTTCATTAGGCAAGCTGGCCGTAAGTGCAATAATGGGAATATCAATTCCGGCGGCACGGATATTTTTTATTGCCGTATATCCATCCATTACCGGCATGTGCAAGTCCATTAACACCAGCTGATGTTTAGAAGTATCAAGACAATCCAATGCCAGTTGCCCATTTTCTGCCACATCTATAGCAGCGCCCCAGTTTTGTAAAAAAGTTTTTGCAACCAGTATATTAATTGGATTATCCTCTACCAATAAAATATGAACCCCTGAAAGTTGTTTGTCTTCTTTTTCCGGTAACACTTTTATTTCATTCTCCTTCTCAATTTTTTTGCTGCTTACACCAAATGTCAATGCAAAAAAGAAAGTAGAGCCTTTGCCTTCATCACTGTTGAGCTGCAGTTTGCTGCCCTGCAATTCCAATATTTTTTGTGTAATGGAAAGTCCAAGCCCTGTTCCGCCAAAGCTTCTAGAAGTGGATGAATCAGCCTGCGTAAACTGCTCAAAAATCAGCTGCTGTTTTTCTTTTGGAATGCCAATGCCGGTATCTTTTATCGTAAATAAAATACTGATGCTTTGTTCTCCTTTCTCCAATACTGTTAACTCCAGCAACACTTCACCTTCTTTGGTAAACTTTACTGCGTTGCCTGCCAGGTTGTGTATTACCTGTGCAAGCCTTGTAGGATCTCCAGTAACATAATTAGTAATACTACTATCAACAACCAGCCTTACATCCACACCTTTTTCATTTGCAGCGTTTTTTGCACCGGCCACAATATTACTCATCATTTGCGGCAGGTTCATTTCAATTTGTTCAAACGTAACCTTACCAGCTTCTATCTTATTGTAATCAAGAATATCATTTACAATACTCAACAGATTTTTAGCCGAAAACTGCAGCACATCCAGTTGCTCCTTTTGATCGGGCCTTGGGTTATTCTTCAGCATCAGGTTGCTCATGCCAATAACAGAATTGAGCGGCGTCCTTATTTCATGGCTCATCGTACTGAGAAATTCTGTCTTTGCCTGCAGACCTTGTTCTGCCTCTCTTTTTGCCTGCTGCAGTGTGTATGCAAACCTGAATGAAAGTATTAAAGACTGCAAAAAGAAAAATGCAATATGCCCAGTAAACAGCAGCAGCCTTGACGGCACTACAAAACCAAAATACTCCAGCTCACCCACCAGCTGAATAAGCGCCAGCACTCCCACACTGGCAAGTGCATAACCAGCTGCCACACGCCTGCGTATATAGGCTTTTGTAAAAACAAAAAACAAATACCCAATACAAAAGAAAACTACAAACAAAAAACTATGGAGCAACTGCGTAAAAAAACTTACCGGTGTAAGCAGGCAAATAACACCATAGCTAAGCGCTACACATGACAGTGCTTTTACTAATTTTTTATGTACATCATCAGGATATAAATGACGGATATATTGAAAAAAAAGAAATACACCACCAAAGAGTGAAATGTATTCAATCCTTATGGTAAGCTCCCATGGGAGATTAGGAAAAACAGAATGCAAAGCATAAAAAGGTGTGCTGCCAACCAAACGGTAGCTGTACAGCATACAAAAGATAGAAAAGTAAAAAGTTGCTTTATCCCTTGTTCCAAACAGGTAGAGCCCAAGAAAAAAAAGCCCGCCCATAAACAGGCAGCCTGCCAGCAAAAAATCACCGGCAATATTTCGTTCTTTATCATTAAGCATTTTATAAGCCGTCCCAATCTCCATACTAAGATTTGGCCCGCCTTTATAATGTGAGTAATTAGCAACCTGTAAAACAATTTCTGTTGTCTCACTATTTTCTGGCAGCTGAACAATTACCGGCACCCATCCCGGGGTATAACTTTCTTTTACAGAAGCTGGCACACCATTTTGAGCAGCTAACTTTCCATTAATAAAAAGTTTGTACGAACAGTAAACAACCGGTATATACATGGCCAGTGGTTTGCTTTCTTTTGGCACCAACAAAGTGATACCATAAGTAGCACAACCCATACCTGGCAATTGTTTGCCGTTTACATCTATACTATTCCATGTAGCTGGAAAAGCCACAGTTGCCTGTAATAATTTTTTTTCGCTTGGGTTAACCAATTGCTGCCATGAAAAACTGCAATTGCCTTTAAGTGAGTAAGATTTATCTGTAAAATTGATGTTGCGTAAGTCAGCAACACCATTTACCAATGCAACGGTGCTATCATAAGCATGCACCCGGCAAACAATGAGATTACAAATTGCAAATACTGCAATAAAAATGGAATGGCGATGGCTTTTCACTATGGATGTTTGTCTCTTAGGCGGTATAACGAATAAATAACTGCTTTAGTGAGCAAACATTAAAAAAAACCAGGCGCAAACGTTTGCTAACTTTAAGAGTAAATTTAATATGGGCAAACCATCGTGTTTTTATCCGGTACATTTGCAAATAAGCATAAATTATTTCCATGGCAACAACTGGCGATTTTATCAACTTAATAAAAACAGCAGCAGATAAAAATGAGCTGGTAAAACTTACATTGGGCGGCAAGAGAAATAAAGACAGTGAACTGAAAAACGTATTTGTAAACCCTGTTGCAATAAAAACCGGCAGTAAGCTTTCCTTTGTGTACAGGTACAATACAAAAGACATCACTAAAAACTACGGCGCCGCTGAGGCCATCAGTAATATTCTCAAATTACTTGGCGAAGATTTTTTTAATGCGGATTTGTTTACAACACAAAATCATGTGCAACTGCTGCAGCAAAATGAAAAAGTAAAAATCACAACAAAGCCCTCTTCCCAAAACAATAGTACAAACCTGCAGCATGATAAACAAAAACAACGCATCATAAGGACTGCCAATAACATTTACCTGTATAAACTTGGGATTACCACCGGAGACGGTATTGTAAAAAAAGACATGCAGGATAAATACAAACAAATAAACCGGTATGCAGAAATTATTGACGGTATTATAAAGGAAATTGATTTTGGAAAAAACATCAGTGTGGTGGATATGGGCAGCGGCAAAGGCTATCTTACTTTTGCTTTGTACGATTATTTAAAAAACACATTGCTACTAAATGCAACCATCACAGGTGTTGAAATGAGAGATGATTTAGTAAATACCTGTAATCAAATTGCAGCAGCTGCACATTTTGAAAAGCTGCATTTTACCAAAGGCACTATTGCTGACACTGCATTACCTGCTGATATGCTAATTGCCCTGCATGCATGCGACACAGCAACAGACGATGCAATTTATAAAGGCATACAGGCTAATGCAAAAGTGATCATTGTTGCCCCTTGTTGTCATAAACAGATACGCAAACAGGTGAAACCGAACAACGTTTTATCAACTATTACAAAGCATGGGATTTTATTAGAACGCCAATCAGAAATGGTGACAGATACTATGAGGGCACTGCTGCTGGAAGCATCAGGCTATAAAACAAAAGTGTTTGAATTTATCAATACAGAACATACGCCAAAGAATGTGATGATCGTTGGGGTGAAAACAAATCATGCAATTGCAAAAGAAGAACTTTTACAAAAAGTAAAAGCGCTGAAAGAGTTGTTTGGCATTGAATGGCATTACCTGGAGAAACTATTGGGAATTTGAACCAAAAAGGCACAAAGAAAAACACACAAAGTTCACAAAGCCCTTGTGCCCTTTGTATAACTCCGTCGTGAACTTTGTGGTAAAACAAAAATGCCGCAGAATAAATCCACGGCATTCCGAATCAAAATAAAATTTTACAAATCAAATTTAATCCCTTGTGCCAATGGCAACTTATCAGTATAGTTAATAGTATTGGTTTGACGACGCATATACACCTTCCAGGCATCACTGCCGCTTTCCCTTCCGCCACCGGTTTCTTTTTCACCACCAAAAGCACCTCCAATTTCTGCACCGCTTGTTCCGATGTTTACATTCGCAATACCGCAATCACTACCAGCATGAGACAAGAATTTTTCTGCCTCTCTTAAATTAGTTGTCATAATTGCCGAAGACAATCCCTGTGGCACACCATTCTGCATCGCTATCGCTTCATCAATTGTTTTGTATTTCATCAAATATAAAATAGGAGCAAAAGTTTCATGCTGCACAATTTCATAGCTGTTCTTTGCTTCTGCAATACATGGTTTTACATAACAACCGCTTTCATAACCTTTACCTTTCAGCACACCACCTTCCACAATAAAGTTGCAACCTTCACTTTTTCCTTTTTCAATAGCTTTTACATACATATCAACAGCGCCTGTATCAATCAATGGGCCCACATGATTTTTCTGGTCAAGCGGATTACCAATCTTCAATTGCTTATAAGCATTCACCAGTTTTTCTTTAAACTTGTTATAGACTTTTTCGTGAATGATTAATCTTCTTGTGGTAGTGCAACGTTGCCCTGCAGTACCAACAGCACCAAATGCAGCGCCAATCAATGCCATATCCAAATCTGCATCTGGTGTAATAATGATAGCATTATTACCACCCAATTCCAGTAAACTTTTTCCTAATCTCCCTGCCACAGCACTGGCAACAGCCTTGCCCATTCTTGTACTTCCTGTTGCACTCATCAATGGAATCCTTGTGTCATTACTCATCCACTCTCCCACTTCCCTGCCGCCAACAATTAAATTATTCACCCCTTCAGGCACATTATTTTTCTTAAACACTTTAGCAGTAATATTCTGGCAAGCCACTGCACACAACGGCGTTTTTTCACTTGGCTTCCATACACACACATTACCACACACCCATGCCAGCATCGTATTCCAGCTCCACACTGCCACAGGAAAATTAAATGCAGAAATAATTCCTACAATTCCCAAAGGATGATATTGTTCATACATCCTGTGCCCGGGCCTTTCGCTGTGCATTGTTAAGCCATGCAATTGCCTGCTAAGCCCCACCGCAAAATCGCAGATGTCAATCATCTCCTGCACTTCGCCAAGGCCTTCCTGCAGGCTCTTGCCCATTTCAAAACTCACCAGTTCGCCAAGCGCTTGTTTATTGGCTCTTAATTCATCTCCAATTTGCCTTACCACTTCGCCACGCTTTGGTGCCGGCCAGTTGCGCCATTCGGTAAACGCACTCTGTGCATTGGCCATCACCGCTTCATAACTATTTTTATCAGTGCTTGATACAGCGCCAATCAATTTGCCGTTCACCGGGCTGTAACTGTCAATGGTTGCGCCTTTGCTTGCCAGCCATTTGGTGCCGGTGCTTACGCCTTTATTTTTTGCCTGTACATTTAATGCAGAAAGAAATTTCATATAGCTTTTTTATTTAGGGGGCAAAGGTA
>CAZBTD010000136.1:0-7417 GCA_964494815.1 uncultured Ferruginibacter sp.
AGTGCTTGAGCCGGGTGTTATAGTTGTACTTCCAAAACTTACAGTAGTGCCAGCAGGATTTAAGCTTGCTGATAATGTGATGGAAGTGCTAAAACCATTCAGGCTGCCTGTTTTTAATGTGATAACTCCGCTGTTAGCAGAACAAACTGCAACTGGTTGCTGACTGTTAAAAACAAAGGTGGAAGATGGTGAATTTGAAATAGTGAAATTGCTGTTTGAAATATCATAAAAAATATTACCTACGGCCATCACTCTTATACGGCATTGCGAGCTAATATTGTTTGGCACCTGTATTTCTTCAGTACCATCATTAGGTGTACTGGCAATGAGTGTAACAGGAAAAGTATTGCCGCCATCTGTTGATAGCTGTATAGTTACATTGGCGCAACTTACTGGTGCTGTATTAGTGCCATTTACATCCCATGTTACAGTTTTAAAATCATTTACATACCATATGACTGCTGAAGAAGGATACGTAACTGTAAATGGCCCAGATGATGCTACTGTGATAAGATTTTCATCTGAGCAAATACCACCGCCTCCGGCACGGTTGTCTCTTGCTGTCAATCTAAATTTCATGGTTCTTGCATAGCTTGGTAATAATTCTCCAATGGGAGTAGTATTGCTTATTTGGCTCGAAAGTTTTGGGAAATATCTTATGCCTGTAATCTTTGGTGTATCAGACCGGAATAAAGGATCGTTACCAAATGGCAAGGTGGAAAGGCCATTGGGGCCCCCCACATCCACTTGTTCCCAACTATAAGTAAGTGCGTCTCCATTGGCATCTGTTGCACTGCCTGTTAAAACAAAGAATGTAGATTTGGGTATAGTATAATCTGTGCCGGCATTTACAACTGGGGGAGTATTGCCAGTAGCTGTTACCACTGCACAAGAAGCTCCGCTGCTGAAAGCAATAATTTTATCAAAACTCACCGCATGAAAATTAGGAATGCTGTTGTTTGCCAGGTTATCAGTAGCACACACACCTGCGTAGCCCATAATGGTAACACCGCTTCCAGGTTCTGCATTTTGATCTGCTGAAGCAACACCGCAGCTTGTAGCATTATTAAATGTATGGCTGGCACCAAATTGATGACCAATTTCGTGGGCTACAAAATCAATATCATACGCATCGCCTACAGGATTTGAAATACCAGTAACACCCCTTGCTTTAAAATTAGTATTGCATACAACACCTACTCCTGCATATCCTGCTGTACCTGTACTAAATGTATGCCCAATATCATAGTTGGCGCTTCCTATACGATTATTGATTTGTGTTTGACTCTCATTTATTAATACCGTTGGGCTGTTATTGCCAGTAAAGGGATCTGTTGCCGCTGTTGTAAACAATATTGCTGTGTCATTTGCTATTAAAACCAGCCTTATTGAAAACTCAGTTTCAAAAACCCCATTAACCCGGTTTACTGACACAACAACCTTGGCAAGTGTTTGCGCTTTTGTTGGCGTTGCCAAATCAGTGGCGTCTATTGCATATTCATGTGTACAGGCTACTGCAAGCCTGTAAGTACGCAGTTGTGTACCTACACAAGCTGCCTGAACATTATCAGGATTTGTTCCTGTACCTGCAATTTTTTCCATTCCCTCCAGCGGCGGCAGTTCTTGAAAGGGTTGTTTTTTTTTGTAATCCTTCTTATAGTAAGAAATGTAATTACCAACTGTTTTTGTATCATAGGGGTCTATCAAAACAGTACCTGTAACAGCTGATAATATCATTGCATGAAAACCAAACTCTGTCCAGTCCATCTTTATGGTGGCATAGCGATCTGTAATTCCCTGGCCAGTAAAAGTTTTTAATTCAGGAAATGCAGTTGCAAGGCCCGGCTCCATTGTACTGCTTTCCCATACGTGAAACTTAGCAATGCTTCCATCGGGCATTGGTATTTCCATTACAGGAGCTGTATTTCTATCGGTAACATTATGCTCTAATGGGAGTGTGCGTAGAAATTGGCACAAAGCTGCGGTATCTGCCTGCAGTGTGCGGAATTTTTCAGGAACAATTGTCCTTTTTTGCCCGGCTTTTTTAAAGCTTGCTTCGGCTACATCACGAAAGAAATTTTGCTGTGCCTGCACCCGTATACTCAAAATAAAAGCAAGAGAAAAACACAAGAATTTGGTAAAACTTATTTTCATTATCAACTTAGTTTTTTCTATACAAAATACTCCGGTAAATGTAACAAAAAGAAGCTATACAGCCTTTTGTTAATGGTGTATTAACCCTGTTATAAATTCATTTACTGCGGCAGCCTGACTAAAGACCATAAAATGTGTGCCGCCTTTTACGATACAATCGGGTTTTACTTTCTTTATTGGAAAAATTTTATCTGCCTCTCCATGTACATGAAATATAGGTGCTGGCAACACATCATTTTTCCAGTTGAGTATTGCATTCACTGCCCAGTTAAGATATACCTGTGATACATTTTTTCTGTAATGACGTACGATTTCTTTTTCCTCTTTTGTTTTGGCACCAATATGATAATCCTGTATGGGCTGTAATGCCCTGCTGTATGCATGAATAGGCAGTATGCTGTTTAGCCGTAGTTTACCTGCCATCTTCATCCAAAAAGGCAATTGTTTAAAACTAGATATGCTGGAAATAAGGATTATTTTTTCTACTGCTTTTAGCTTGGCAATTTCAATACACAGCATTCCACCAAAAGACAGGCCCATAAGTGTTGGGTTGTCATCTTCTATTTGTACTGCCATACGCCGGGCATATTGTTCAATGGGTTCGTTATTGTCAGGGGTAATCCATTGCAGGTGTTTCAACTGGCAGCCGGGTATTTTTATTTTTGTAAAAGCTTTTTCATCTGCTCCCAGGCCACTTATGCAATAGATTTTTTTCATGGAGGGATATGAGGAAAGATTATTTATCTATTTTGCTCAACAAGTGATGTTTACCCTTAAGCATAAATTTTTTGCTTTGTTCTATAGCATCCATTACCTGCTCCAATATTTTGTCAGTAGGATCGTCATAGTTGATATGCAGTGGTTCTTTAAATGTTACTGACAGCAGCGAACCTTTCTTTTTAAACTTCAAGCCCTTTTTATTGAAGGCTCGCCAAAAGCCACTGATGACAACAGGCACCACCACAGGCTTATGTTGTTTGATGATAAATGCAGTTCCTTTTCTTCCAGGAGCAAAAGGCTTGGTAGTACCCTGTGGAAACGTAATGACCCAGTTATTTTGTAACGCCCTTTCAATTTTTCTTGTATCACTTGGATCAAGCGTGCGCCTTACTTCGGTTCCTTCGCTACGCCAAGTGCGTTTTACAGTGAGTGCCCCGGCAAGCGTAAATAACTTGCTGATAAAACTACTCTTCATTGTTTCTTCTGCTGCCACATACTTTACCCTTGTAAATGGCCACAATAAATAGTATGGAATGCCGAGTCCGTTTTTCTTTCGCCAGCTTACAGCACAAAAAATATGAAGAAATGTAATTACATCTGCAAAATAAGTTTGATGATTGCTTACAAACAGTACATTTCTTTTAGGAAGCTGCTGCAGGTTTTCCATACCGTTTATTTTAAGACGGTTCACCAGTGTAAGGCCCGGGTAAGATAATGCCCCAACCAATGCATACACCGAACCTTTCACCAGCTTTGTCTCTTTTAGTTTATCCCACAAGTTTGCCATAGCAGTTATTTAGCAGCAATCTTTTGCAATATACAAAGAAAGGATTTTTGTTTTTTATACTCCGCAGCATGTAATTTTTATTAGAGTCAAATACTATGAGAGCACAAAGTCTTATTTTTATACAACTGCCTGTAAAAGCAATATTATGATACATACACTTTTACGTACCAACTCTGCTAATATAGATTTTATAACACTTGTTGCAGCCCTTGATGCAGATCTTGCTGTAAGAGATGGTTCGGAACATTCCTTCTATGCCCAGTTTAATAAACTTGATTTGATAAGGCATGTTGTTATTGCATATAAAAATAATACGCCTGCTGGCTGCGGTGCCATTAAAGAATTCTCAGCCGGAGTAATGGAAGTTAAGCGGATGTATGTACCTGAACAATTTCGGGGAGGCGGCGTGGCTTCTGCCGTATTACAAGAACTTGAAAAATGGGCAAAAGAGATGCAATATGAAAAATGTGTGCTTGAAACTGGTAAAAAACAACCAGAAGCAATTGGGTTGTATAGAAAGAACGGTTACAGCATCACAGCTAATTATGGCCAGTACATAGGCGTGGAAAACAGTGTTTGCTTTGAAAAAAAAATATAGCGAATACCATTATTTATTTGCTACCCCTTTTGAATATCTTTCCATTATCAGCTTACTCCTGTCCCTTTCGGCCCTTGCTGTAATACTGTCAAGCATTATTTTCATCTGACCAGGATTAGCAGAATAAAAATTATAACTCACGTCAAAATCTTCTTTAGTGATGTGATGCAGCTGAAATATTTTTTTTTGAAGGGATGCGTTTTCTAAGCTGTCTTTTTTTGTGCTGTCTTTCTTTATGAAATTTTGTGTAAAAGCATCAGCCTGTATCATATCCCACATCACTGCCTCCATAGCTTCTTTTTGTATTACCCTGCCCTTTTTATTATCGGCACAGGAGCAGAGGAAAACTATAGTTATGCCGTACGCATACAATAAAGTTTTCATTCTATTTTATTTCGTTTTTATACCTAGTGGCATTGGTAATATCCAACTTTTGAAGCAGTGCACTGGCACGGGACCTATCTTGTTGTGGCCCTTTTGAGAATAATTTTATCAATTCGTTTGCCTTTCCCTGGAAGAAAAATTGGTTGATCATTGTATTAGGGTTATCATTATTAAAGTTAGTAAGCAGGTTTAGTACATTAAGCATTTCCGCCCGGGCAGCATTCTCGTCTTCATACATTTTGTCTAATGAAGTGCGGTAATAGTTATAATAAATATCATGCATGATTGCATACCGTGAATTGAGAATATTTTCAACCAGCCAGTAGCGGTTACGCATCCCGTCAAAAGGTTTCCATCCGCTTATACCCCTTCCTTCAGGTGCATTGTTCACAATATTCTGTGCTTTCAAAAAGTAAGGGCCGCCACCTTTAGGGGAATAAGAATCGTAATCAAATCCAAGTATCATGTAAGCGTAATAAGCCATTACAGCTGTAAGATTAGATGCTTCTGCGTCACTGCCGCTAACACGGTTATCGTTAAATTCAAGCTGCTGAAACTCTACATATTTAAATGTAATATCCTCATCCTGGAAATTAATTAAGGGTGACATATAAGTGCTGTTAAACACAGGCCTTGCCACCTGTATTGTAAGCGATGCAGAATATACATTCAGATTGTCGGTCGGTTGCAGGTTCAGTAAAAAATTACAGTCTATTTTTTCATTCGAAAGGAAATTATCAGCAGTCCACTTTCGGTTATTTACAAATGTATTGAGAGCATTTTGTAAAGTTTGAAATACCTTTCTATTTACCGTATTTGCAATACGGCTGCTATTAACCGTTATTCTGGCATTTAACTCCTGAGCTTGTACGGTACTGCAACCTGCTACAGCGATCAGGAGTATTATTGATTTTATTATTTTCATTTTCTGTATTGAATAATGGTATTCACTATGTCTTCAGCTACCTGTTTCTTGCTTTTAGTCTCAAATAAGTATTCATTTCCTTTTTTGTCAAAAATAGTTACTTTATTCGTGTCGTGACCAAAGCCAGCGCCTGCATCATTCAAAGAATTAAGTACAATTATATCAGCATTTTTTTCAGACAACTTTTTAAGGGCATATTCCTTTTCATTGTTTGTTTCCAGTGCAAAGCCTACCAGTATTTGCCCATCTTTTTTTGTTGTTCCAAGTTGCTTTAAAATATCTGTTGTTTTTTTTAACTCAATAACGAAACTGTCTGTTTTCTTTTTTATTTTTTCTTCTGCCACAGTTACCGGGGTGTAGTCTGCTACTGCTGCACTCATCACTGCAATTTGTTTATCTGCAAATTCTTCCACACAAGCGTTGTACATTTCTTCAGCCGACTTTACCCTGATTGTTTTAATACCAGCCGAGTTTTTCAACGCAGAGGGTCCTAACACAAGCGTTACTTCAGCTCCTCTTTCAGCAAGTTCATTTGCAATCTCCATTCCCATTTTTCCAGAAGAATGATTGCCAATAAAACGAACAGGATCTAATGCCTCATATGTAGGGCCTGCTGTTACCAATGCTTTATACCCTTTCAACTCATCTTTTTTTTTAAAGAACTCATTTACCCACTTCATAATTGTTTCCGGCTCCGCCATTCTCCCTTCACCCGTTAAACCACTTGCCAATTCACCCGATTCTACCGGTATTATTAAGTTGTCATAAGAAGATATTTTGTCAAGGTTAGTTTTTGTAGCAGGATGCCTCCACATGTCTTCATCCATAGCAGGCGCTACCACCACCGGACAGGTAGCTGAGAGATAAACAGCCATCAACAGGTTATCACATATACCACTTGCCATTTTAGCAAGGCTGTTACAACTCAATGGCGCTATCACAAATACATCTGCCCACCTGCCAAGCATCACATGATTTGCCCATGAGTTATTTTCGGCTATATCGGCCAGCACTGTATTTTTAGAAACAGTTGATAAAGTAAGTTGCGAAACAAAATCTTTCGAAGAGGGTGTCATTATAACTTTTACTTCTGCACCTGCTTTAATAAGCAACCGCACAAGCACGGGAATTTTATACGCAGCAATGCTGCCTGTAACACCAATTAATATTTTCTTGCCTGTAAGCATAAAAAAATCACGCCATTAGCGTGATTAAAAATATAACTTCTTAACTGAATCTGTTGTAAATAATTTTACAAAATTACCTGAAGAGGTCTTCCTCATTTTTACGGAAGTAAACCTTACTTTCAATAAATTCCTGGGTTGCAAGAAGAGCTGGGTTGGGCATACGTTCATAAGCTTTTGATATTTCTATCTGTTCTTTGTTTTCATGTATTTCTTCGAGGCTATCGGTATGGCTTGCAAACTCTTCCAGCTTATTGTGCAATTCTTCCTTTACAGATATGTTGATCTGGTTGGCTCGTTTTGCAATAATTGCAATAGACTCATACAGGTTACCTGTTTTTTCTTTCAGGTCGTATAAATTTTTTGGCTCTACCACACTGCTGGTGCTAGAGCTGTGCTGACGTCTTAGCTTGCTCATTTTGTATTTCTTTAATGTTGTTTAAACTTAAATTTTTGTATTCTGCTGCTTCCTTAAGCAATTTGCTTTCAGGAAACCGGTCGGAAAAATCATCAAATTCTGTAACCACTTTTTCGTAGCGCTCTATTTGTTTTTCAAAAATGCTTAATTGAGCAAATTTGTAATAAGATTTTATTGCTTCCAATTTATATGAATCTGCTGTAACGGATTCTGGGTAACTGTTAAGCAGATTATCATAGCTAATGGC
>CAZBTD010000137.1:0-7345 GCA_964494815.1 uncultured Ferruginibacter sp.
TCCAATTGTAAGATTACCAGCATTTGTGCCCTCTGTCAAAAAACGGCCATACATAATACTACCAGGATGATTATAAAAGCCTATTGTGCCGCCTGAGGAAGAATGTCCATAAAGAATATTTACGCCGCTTGAATTAGAAAGAAATTTTGTTTGTCCCAGGCGGAGTGTTAGGTCTGCGGCTGCATCAATTTTAGCTGATATAGAAAAAAAGTCGCTGTATATATCAGTAGTTGCAAATCTCCTTTGAATACGAAAAGCTGAATAATCAGGCCCCCAAAGCACCTGGCCTCCACCAAATGGGGTACTGGTATTTGATACATCAATTTTATAATCCATTAATTTGTCTGTTGCCGGAGTAGCTCCCACAGCCGGCTTAAGTCCATGTCCAATTAAAACAATTGGCGGGGATGATTGTGTTTCAGTTGTGCTGGCGCTTGTTTCAGTACTATTTTCCAACACAAGCCCATTTGAATTACTCGAAACATCCCATCCCTTTCCAAACCCGTTGTTTTGCAAATGAAATTTTGCCAGCAAGCCTGCACCAGTTGGGAAACCAATTCCAACCTTAGAACCAACCGGCGATGTAATGTTAGGAAGATTGCTTTGATCCCATTGGGCCATTATATTGCTTTGTGCAAAAAGAAAAGCAGCAAAAAGAAAAAATATCTTTTGCATACAATTCAATTTAAAAATTTTACAATTAACTAAAGAAAAAAGGGGCGGCGAATAACTTTTCATAATTTTCTTTTTGAGTGTTAGGAATGTTGTTTATAAAAATGAAACTAAAAGACGGTTTCAAATGGCTTACAGCCTTAGTGTCATCGCTGCAACTTACTAGAGCAAAAAACAGCAGCAATAGTTTTTTAAGCATAACAGTATTGGTTTGAAGCCGGAAAAATTCAGAAGAGGGGTTAGTAGTTCTGAAAAACTTACACTAATAAAAAAATAAAAAATCATATTTAGCACAACAAACTAATTAGTGCTGCTTTTTAGCAATAAGTGCAACGTTTTGGCAATAGCTGTATTAGCGAAAAATTGTAACCAGGTGCAGATACCCGATTGAAGAAAATTAAAAATAGAATAAATGAAGTAGTAAGAAATAAGAAACTTACTCTTTAATAAAAGGGAAAATAGTTTTTGTGTATGCTGTTTTGTTAAGTTGTTCTTTAAATTTTTTAAACGACTCAAAGGGGCCTTTGGTGGCAAACATATTAATAAGCCATGCAGGTATATTGCCGCCCGGATCGGTCTGCAATTCAAACACAACTTTTAACTGCCCATTACCAACCGGCTCAAGCGTCCATTTGCTGTAAGAATACTGCACCCTTACCACATCTTTATTTTCAGGCTGGTAAGCCGGCTTATTTTCACCCTGCACCGTCACTACTTTTGTTTTTGCATCCTGCCATGCAGAAAGCCGAACAATAAAATCCCTGTTGTCGAAGGGCCAGGGCACATCTATTTCTGAATGATAAATTAATTCTGCTGCTGTTATGGTTTTAAGCAGTGTAGATGTCTTAGTAGCATACACCCATTCTGTGGCATTGGTTACATCCATTAATACTGCTGTGGCTGTACTAAGTGATGCCGGCACAATACACTCTGTTTTTACAGCTTTGTATTTTGAATTGTCTGTGAATTTTGTATAAACTTTTATCCCTTCTTTCTCCGATTTTAATTGCCAGTCTTTTTGTGCAAATGAATGAACAGGGAAAAGAAACAATAAATAAACAAAGGGTACATTTACACTGCGGAACATAATATTTATTTTGCAGCAGCAAATATACTGATGATGAGGATAATCAAAAGATTCATTTACTCTTTAGTAATCTAAATACTGCTTTCATAAAATGAAGTACATTCTTTCGGGCCTTGTAATACTTATTATTTTTTCATTGGTTTATAAATTATGCTTTGCAGGCAGCAGCATGAGTAAGCAATTTAAAGCCGCAGTAAACCAGCAACAAAATCCTTTTACTGTAGCAAACGACAAGGCTGAAGAGGTGTGGAAAAGAGCGCCTGCGTTTCTACAGCAAATGAAGCATCTTTTCAGTGGCGCCAGGCAACAGCAAACAGATACATTTATTTGTGTTCCATATATATCTGGTCTTAGTTTTCACAAGGGCGATTCAATCAGTATTTTGAGAAGGATACACAAAGACTCCACTTCATTTTACACAGCATGGTTTAGCTATGACAATGCCGACAGTTTTTCTGCAAAAGAGCTGGCTTACTACATGCATACCGGCATCAGCAGATACGATAAATAATATTATTTTTCTACCAGAGAATTTGTTCAGGTAAAAAAGCTGCTATACTTTTTTTACAAACTCTGATTTAAGCGCCATAGCGCCAAACCCATCAATTTTGCAATCAATATTATGATCGCTTTCAACCAGCCGTATATTTTTTACTTTGGTGCCGGCCTTTATACTTTGGGCTGAGCCTCTTACAGGAAGGTTTTTTATCGTTACCACGGTATCTCCGTTTTGAAGAATATTTCCATTGCTGTCTTTTACTACAAATGCTTCAGCACTCTCTGTGCTTTCTGCCGGGTTCCATTCATGGCCACACTCCGGACACACAAGCAGGTTGTCCATTTCATAGGTGTATGTTGATTTACATACGGGGCAAGGCGAAAGTTCACTCATGGTAAAAAATCTTTTGGTGCAGGCACAAAGATAAAATTATTGACAGTAAAATTGATTGTATTGTTTTATACAATTGCTTTTACTTTTTAACGAAGAGTAAGAGCTCAGAATAAAATGTATCTTTCACCCCTAAATTTTTTCTATGTACAAAAGTTGTTTTAAAATTTTTACTGTATCCTTTGCATTCCTCCTTACTGCCAAATGTTTTTCGCAATCTGTAAGCATTAATAACACCGGCGATGTGGCAGACAGCACTGCCATGCTCGACATAAGCAGCAATACGAAAGGATTGCTTATTCCCAGGATGACAGCCCAGCAAAGAACTTCCATTGCTTCACCAGCCACTGGCCTTTTAGTGTATCAAACCAATGGCGACCCCGGTTTTTATTATTACAATGGCTCAGGATGGTTTTTATTAGTTACTACTGCTGTAAATACAGATAAACAGAATACCCTTATCTATACAACTAAAGGTTTTTAAGAACCCTTCTTTTGCCCATTACAAAATCAAACTACTTAATAAATTTTCATTTTTTTTCAACATCATGAATAAAATAATTTCTATCTGGCTGCTATTATTTTGCTGCGGCATAGCAAAAGCTCAAAATAATTTACAATTCAACCGTGCGGTGGTAATACAGGCCGATTCGGTATCCAATTGTTCCAGCGGATGCCCAGACACCATCTTATACCGCTCCTTTACAGTAGAACCCAATAAAGTACTCAAAATTGAAAGTATCAACTTTGTTCCCGGGAATTATGTTTTGTTTGTGAACAACACTCCCATGTCACGAACATCAACCGGAATTATGAACAGCTTTCCCATCTGGTTACCTTCAGGCTCTTACTCGATTTATTTTGGCACTTACAACTCGGCTAACTCTGCAGCAGGGCAATATGCTTATATGCTCTCTGCCTTGGAATTTAATGTCGTCCAGTGAGAAATATCTCCGCTTCAAGATTCTTGTCTTCATGAATCGCAGCGTTTTCCGAACAACAACTCTTTCTTCATGTATTGTGTAATGTGTAGAGATGCGGCAATGAGTCCGAACTTTTTCTACTGTCCATTAATAGTAAGATGCCCCGTATCCACAAAATGCGAGCCACTGGTAATAATTAAGGCAGCGCCAGGCAAAATAGTTTGCATTACGTCCAGTACACAGCTATTGCCGGGTGCCGGTGATATGTATATGACGGCACCCCGGGGAAGCATCGCTGGCGGCACGTTGTGATTAAGCCAGTTATTTTCGTCGCTCCAATTGCCATTGCCTATAAAAGTGTAGGCCGGCTGCCTGCTACCCCATTTACAGGCAAACACATCGCTCCGGTAGTTTTCGCCAATGTTGGGATTTACAAGCGTAAAAGGGTTAAGCGTAAGCGTTGGCGACAGATACATCCCAAATATGTAAAAAGAAGAATCATAGCAGGCAATGCTGTTTCGAAGTGGAAAGCCGGAGTTTTGTGAATCAATGGTATCCCGCCAGGTAATGTTGAACAATGAATCGTAACGGATAATCATTTTCTGCATGCCAAACTGCATCATGAAAACGCTGCTGCCACTTTTGTCAACATTGTAATCAAAGGCTGGAAAGAATATTTGAGGGAATGGGCCAGGGTTGGTTGAGAGCACAGTCCCATTATAATCCACTCTTTGTATTTTCACTGTGTCGCTATTGTTTACAAATTCATCATAAGCCCAGTACAGGTGCTTGCCGTCGGTGCAGAGTTTGTTGTTATCGTCAAACGTAATGTAATCATGGCTGAGCACCCATTGGGCAGTAAAACCGGAATCGTATTTTACCAGCATATTCTGGTAGCTGAAAGCAGGGTTGGCAGGGATGCCATCAAAGTCAGCCAGGTTGCCGCAGGTGCCGCTTACATATACATTTCCGGCAGTATCAGCAATGATATGTGAGAAAGTCCGGTTCTCAAAACTTGGTGGAAATTCGCTCTTGATAATATTACCTGCTGCATCCAGCTTGTGAAAACTGCAGAAGCCCCCACTGCCTCCATTTTCTGCCGACAGGTATAGGCTACCGTTAGCAGCAATAAAAAGGTCAACTGGTTCAAAGCGCTCTCCCTGTGGTTGCAACCCCTTCACCCATAATAATGAGCCTGCTTCATCAGCTTCAAAAATAAAACCGGTATTATCTGCAGGCAAGCCTGTTATTGTATTCCCCTGTATGGCAATGCTGCCTTCAAAATAACCGGTAACTAAAGTATGGTTGGCGCTGTTTATTTCCACGTCTGTAATAGTAGCCGGGCCATCAATGGTTATTTGCCACAGCAGCTGGAGGGCTGCATTTCTTTTTTCAACCATTGCAGCCACCGGATGAGACAATGAATCGGTAAAAGTAGCTGTGTAAATATTGTTGTTACCATCTTGCCGAATAGCCACTGGGTAAGTACGGGGAAGTTTGTGCAGCGTGATAGCCCACTCATACTCCTGTGCCTGCACACAAGATGTGGTAAAAAGCAACATTACAGTTATTAAAATAAAAGCAAAGCAGGCTGGCGGTTTCATGTGTTGGCTTTTTCCGAAAGTAATACATTTTTGAAAGCTGCCATTTGTACGGATAAAGCTTAAATAAAGTTGCTTATGCGTAGCTTTTTATTGATTTTTCCAGGCTATGGCACCCGGCTTTTCACCCTGGCCCGGAGAAAGATATTGCCGGGAATAAGTTACAAATTCAGGACAACACTTAAACAGGCTTCAATAATTTTGGAAAAACTAAAGATAGCTTTGTAACATTCACAGCGGAGGAAAAAGTCACTAATATGGTACCTGAACAAAGTCCCCGGCTATAGTAGTGCCATCTGGAAATGTCCCGCTGAAGGAACCGTTTAAGTGGTCAGCATCGCCTCCTGAACTGATCGTAATCGACCCGTTTGTACAACGCATTGTAACACCAGCTGTTTCATAATCCAGAAAATTAGGGTTTACACTGAAGTCGTATGTTCCGTATATGAGCCCTGGCCCTGGGGGTGAGATCAAAGATATCTCAAATCGTACCGCTGTTGCAGGGTTAGCTGTATCTTTTACAGCAGCTATAGTACTTGAAAATTTGTACCCCTCAGCTTTATCGGCCATTACGAATGCTCCTCCGTTTATTTTCCACTTAAACTGTGTAGAAAGTATTTGCCCTGCCCGATCCTCACAGGAGAGCAGAACTATTGTGCAAAGTATAACTATACTGGAGAAGGATTTTTTCATTATAGTTTTTAACAAAATACACCGAAAAACTATAAATTTAAAATGTATCGCCTATTTTTTATTTCAGATATCTCTAAACATTGCTGTGGAATTTTCATAGCATACACTTCAAATTAAATACTTCTTTGTATCGCCTGTTTTCACACTGGCGCAGGACTCCGTTCTGTACCTTACTGTTACTTAACTATATTGCAAATACCGGATAAATATTAAGATTAGCGATGAAGGCAGCAAGTAAGGAAAACCTGCAACAGGCAGAAGAGAATATTATTTTGAGAATGTCTTGTTCATTTGCCTTGCAAAAAAATAACCAACTATTCCTCCAATGATGGTTCCAGCCAGCATCCACTTTGTATCAGCGCCGGAAACATAATAACTTACGAGTAATCCCAGTACAGCAAAAAAGAACATCCCAGCATAAATTACCCTGTTGGATTTGCTATGCTTCTGCTGATTGGTGGGAACATGATGCTGTTGATGCTGATGATGCCGATGATGATGATGACGTTTTTTTGATTGTGGCATATAATGTTTTTATTGAAATTACAGCTTATGTTGAAGACAGTAATATGATACTGTATGATTTTCATCAGCAGGGTTTCTTTACCTGCATTCTTGGCACACGAATGTAATGGCCGTTATTATGTTTATTTTCGTTTTGTGTGCCACCAATCGTGGCGAAGGATACCTGCCGCTGCAGCTTAATAAATTTCACGTTTTAGTTTTTCTATAAAATGGCCGTTGTTAGCTCCATGTACCAAAAGCAAATATCCTTCATCTTTTAAAGGTTTTACATCTTCATTCGCCGATTGATTTTCGTCACCGGGTATCCAATACACGTCAAAAAATATCCGCTTAAATGTGTCCGGGTCCGGCTCATTAAACTGCAATACCTTATAAGCAATAAGTTTGCTTATTTTAGAATCACATTTCTTCCATCGTTTGTCCTTTGGATCATGAGCTAATTGAATACCATTTATACAAAATGGAATGGAAGGATTATTCATAAATTGTTTAAAAAGGCTATCCAGTGCCGTATTATTGCCGGCTAATGTTTCAAGATAATATTGAACTTCGTTTTTGTAGTGCCCATGTATTTCATACATATAACCATTCCTGGGCAGCTTACATTTGTTTTCGGCATTTCTAAAAAGCCTGGCCATTAAAAGTGTTTCTGTATTGTTTTCAGGAACATTGATTTTGCCGGTTACCTGTATAGTGGGTGTGCATAACATAATAAAACCTTCATCATCCCCAAATATGGGTTGTTCTTTTTCCAAAAAAATATTTTCTTCTTTGGGTATCCAGATCAATGCTTTTTGATTCTCTCCATTATCATAACGAATATCAGTAATGTAATATCCTGTCAGCTTTTGTAAAGTTTCTTTTGGAGTTTGCTCATTAAACTGGCCACATAAAGATTTTAATTTTGCAAAGGCTTTATCATCAAAGCCTTTAGCGGCAAGTGCATTTTTGTAAT
>CAZBTD010000138.1:0-7339 GCA_964494815.1 uncultured Ferruginibacter sp.
CCCGAAAAATTTAATTCATTCAACAGGGAGATGGCATTACTGCTACAGGCAAAGCTGGACGAAGCAGCGTCGCTGCATGAGGTGAGGTGTGTGTATATCACTGGAGCAGGCAAAGCATTTTGCGCCGGGCAGGATATAAGTGAACTGGTTGGCGATAACAAGATTGAGATCAAACAAATTTTATCTGAGCATTATAATCCTATTGTAAAAAGAATAAGAAATATAGCCAAGCCTGTAGTGTGTGCTGTAAATGGCGTGGCTGCTGGTGCTGGCGCTAATATTGCTTTGTGTTGCGATGTTGTTGTGGCTTCTGAGGCAGCATCATTTATCCAGGCTTTTAGTAAAATTGGCTTGATACCCGATAGCGGCGGCACGTTTACTTTGCCAAGATTAGTTGGTTGGCAAAAAGCAAGTGCTTTGATGATGACAGGTGATAAAATATCAGCCGGCGATGCTGAAAAAATGGGAATGATTTATAAAGTTTTTTCCGACGATATATTTAAAGAAGAATCAACAAAAATTGCTGCAACACTGGCAAGTATGCCTACAAAAGGATTGGCCTATACAAAACATGCCCTTAATCAATCTTTTGCCAACAGTTGGGAAGAGCAATTGCTGATGGAAGACGAATACCAGCAAAAAGCCGCATTGACTTATGATTACAATGAAGGCATCAATTCTTTTTTAGAAAAGAGAAACCCAGTGTTTAAAGGAGAATAATGTATAAGGGCTTTCTGTTGAGTAATGATATTCAGTAAAAGAGAGTGACACAACGGTGCTTAATAGCATTACAAAAGCTGAGTAAAAACATTTGTGTAAATCAGTGAAATTCGTGGCAGTCAATCTGTGTTTATCTGTTTACTGAGCCTGGTCGAAGTATGTGGCAAACATTCCTTTTCTTTGCACATGGCAATCAATAATAAGATCATCATTATTACCGCACCATCCGGGGCTGGCAAAACTTCCATCACTCACCATTTAATGCAGCAGTTTCCTCAACTGGCATTCTCTGTTTCTGCTGCTACAAGAAAAGCAAGAGGTAACGAAAAGAATGGCGTGGATTATTACTTTATGAGCGCCGATGATTTTCAACATAAAATACAGGCTAATGAATTTGTAGAATGGGAGATGGTATACGAGGGCAAGTTTTATGGTACATTAAAATCAGAACTGCAACGCATTTGGGATAATCATCAAATTCCTATTTTGGATATTGATGTAAAAGGCGCCATACACGTAAAGCAACAATACCCTGATACTGCACTCACTATTTTTATTGAGCCGCCATCTGTGGCCGAATTAAAGAAAAGATTAGAAAGCCGTGGCACGGAAACGGAAGAGTCGCTGGCTGCAAGGGTAAATAAAGCTTCTTATGAAATATCATTTAAAGATCAGTTTGATAAAAGTATTATTAACGACAACCTGCAACAAGCAAGGGAAAAAGCCGTTGTAATAGTGCAGGAGTTTATTAATAAATAGTATTTCATTTTATTATTTTTACAACATGGATTGGATTTCCGCACTTATTTCAATAGTGATTTCACTGGTGCTCATTGGTTTTTTTTCTGGTATCGAGATAGCCTTTGTATCGGCAAATAAGTTATCGATTGAATTAAGAAAAAAACAAGGGTCAACCAGTGGCAAAACCTGGGGGCAATATGCCGATAAACCTGCGAAGTTTATAGGTACTACATTAGTTTGCTTTAATATTATCCTTGTAATATATGGGTTGCTCTGGAGTACACTTTTTGCGCCTGTGTGGAAGATGGAGTCGCTAGGGTTTTTATGGAAAAAATTTAATGCCGAAAATCCATATCTGCGGCTGGTGGTGGAAACGTTGGCTTCAGCTACAGTGCTGTTGTTTATGGAATTTATTTTCAAAGCTTTTTTCAGGGCAAAAAATGATATGATACTTGCCAGTGATTTAATTGGTGCTGTTGTGAGGTTTTTTTACAACGCATTCTCCGGCGTGGCTAATTTGTTTGTAGATATGGCGGAATGGATATTGCGGTACATATTTAACGTAAAGCTTAATGATAAAAAGGATGCCTTTACAAAAATAGATCTTGAGCATTTTGTAAATCAAAGCAAGCACCACGAAGAAGAAGACAGCATGGAAATAAACAAGGAGCTGTTTGAAAATGCTTTATCACTTAGCGAAACAAAAGTAAGAGAGTGTTTAATACCAAGAAGAGAAATAGAGGCGGTAGATATAAAAACAAACATCAATGATGTAAAGGATAAATTTATCAGCAGCAAACTTAGCAAGCTGGTGGTATTTGAAGAAAGCATTGACAATATCGTTGGTTATGTTCACCAGCTTGATTTATTTAAAAATCCGTCTGATATCCGGGCAGTATTGTTGCCTATACCTGTTATTCCCGAAAGTATGAGCGCTACTGATTTAATGAATAAGTTCAGTAAAGAAAGAAAAAGTATTGCATGGGTGGTGGATGAGTTTGGCGGCACAGCAGGTATCATTACAATGGAAGATTTACTTGAAGAAATTTTTGGTGAAATACGAGATGAATATGATACTGACGAATTAATTGAAAAACAAATCTCTGCTAACGAATATATTTTTAGTGGAAGAATTGAACTTGACTATATCACAGAAAAATACGGCCTTGAATTTCCGGATAGTGAAAGTACAGAAACGCTTAGTGGCTTTATAATCCAGAACCGTGATGAAATACCCAAACAAAAAGAAACGGTGATAACAGGCAACTACCAGTTTGACATTTTAAATGTAAGTGGCACCAGGATTGAGACCGTAAAAATGAAAGTGCTGCGTACTGCAAACAATAATTAAAAGTTTATCTCTCTATCATCTTAACTTGCAGCTCCAAAATTACTTTAAATGAGTTCAGATAATTTAAAAGGCAAGGGCCTTGCAACTAAAATCATCCATGCAGGTGCCGAGCCTGATCCATCTACCGGCGCTATAATGATGCCAATATTTCAAACCAGCACTTATGTGCAAAGTGCGCCAGGCCAGCACAAAGGCTTTGAATATGCCCGTAGCCAAAATCCTACAAGAAAAGCGCTGGAAGAAGCATATGCCATTTTAGAAAATGCAAACTATGGTCTGGCATTCAGCAGTGGCGTAGCTGCAACAGATGCAGTGATAAAATTAATGGGCCCCGGTGATGAAGTGATTGCGGCAAGCGATATGTATGGTGGAACGTACCGGCTGTTCACCAAAATATTTGAAAAGTTTGGTATTAAATTTATTTATGTTGATACCAGTAACGTAGAGAATGTAAAAGCTGCAATTACTGCTAATACAAAACTCATTTGGTTAGAAACACCTACCAATCCATTAATGAACATTACAGATATTGCTGCTGTGAGTGCTATCGCAAAGCAAGCAGGCGCATTGCTTTGTGTTGACAATACTTTTGCTTCACCCTATTTACAGAACCCAATGGATTTGGGTGCTGATATCGTAATGCACTCAGCTACGAAATACCTTGGTGGCCACAGCGACGTAATACAAGGTTGTTTGGTAATGAATGATAAGGAACTGAGAGAAAAATTATACCTGATTCAAAAAAGCTGCGGTGCAGTGCCCGGCCCCATGGATTGTTTTCTTGTGCTTCGGGGTATTAAAACATTGCATGTGCGTATGAAGCAACATTGTGAAAATGGCGAAGTAATAGCAAAGTGGCTCCGCAATCATCCAAAAGTGATGAAAGTTTTTTGGCCAGGTTTTGAAGATGCCCCGGGTCATGCTGTTGCCAAAAAACAAATGCGTGGATTTGGCGGCATGATAAGTTTTATATTAAAAGACGACACGGTGGAAGCGGCAAACAAAGTACTTTCATCTACAAAAGTATTTTCACTGGCAGAAAGTTTAGGTGGTGTTGAGTCGCTCATTAATCATCCTGCAAGTATGACGCATGCCAGCATACCAAGAGAAGAAAGAATTAAGAATGGCTTAGATGATGGATTAATAAGACTAAGTGTAGGTATTGAAGATGTGAATGATTTAATAAAAGATTTGGAACAGGCAATTGGATAAAATATGAATCTCATAGAAATAATTGGCTGGATAGGCACCATACTTATAGTGGGTGCCTATTTTCTTAACATCAATGGAAAAATAAAAAGCACGTCTGTACCATACATACTTGCCAATCTTGTTGGCGGTGTTTTGTTTTCCATATATACCTATGCCCACAGAACCTGGCCTAATATGGTGGTAAATGTTATTTGGGTGTTTATTGCAATGGCAGCACTGTTGAAGAAAGATAAATAGTCAATATGCAAACCGATCTCAAAAAGTTGCTCGACGAAAAATATCTTCAATACAATCATCCGTCTTTTATTGCTGACGATCCCATTACAATTCCACACCGCTTCTCCAAAAAGCAGGATATTGAAATAGCAGCATTTTTTGCATCAGTTTTAGCATGGGGAACAAGAAAGGGAATCATTAATTCCTGTAATAAATTATTGGCAGGCATGGGTAATCGGCCTTATAATTTTATTCTTAATACTGATTTAAATAATAAGAAATCATTTGAACCTTTTGAGACATTTGTTCACCGTACTTTTAATAATTTGGACTTGTGGCATTTGTTCAATTTCCTTCAGCATCATTACCGCAGTAATGAAAGTCTGGAAATAGCTTTCAGCAAAAATATTACTTTAGCAGATGATACGATTGAAAAAGGGTTGTCCGGATTTCATGACTATGTATTCAGTTTTACTGAAGAAGCAAAGGAAGAAACACATTGCCGGAAACATATTTCAACTCCTGTAAAAAAATCTGCCTGCAAAAGGCTGAATATGTTTTTACGATGGATGGTGAGAAATGACAACAAAGGTGTTGACTTTGGTATTTGGCAAAATATCAGAACATCGCAACTGGTTTGCCCCTTGGATGTGCATGTAGCAAGAGTGGCAAGACGTTTTAATTTACTCCAGCGAAAGCAAGATGACTGGCAAGCCGCAACCGAACTCACTGCTTATTTAAAAACATTGGATGCAAATGACCCTGTGAAATATGACTATGCTTTGTTTGGCTTGGGCGTAATTGAAAAGTATTAACTTGTATAAATGGAAAACGAAGAACTGGTAAATCTGGTTAATAAAGAAATGGCCATTGAATTGCCAATGCAAATTTCCATGAAAGAGATACAAGAAAAATTATCCGCCCATATCAACCGCCTTATCCAGCACAATTTTGAACAATTGATCAACCTGCTTTACCGTATTGACGTAAGTGAACCAAAAATCAAATCACTTCTCAAAATGCAGCCTGGCACAAATGCAGGCGATATTATAGCAAACCTGATTATTGAACGGCAACTGCAAAAGATACAATCAAGACAACGGTTTAAAACCAATGATGAAGGATTTACAGAAGAAGAAAAATGGTGAAGCATTTGTTGCTGCTATTTCATCAATATTTAATACCTACTTTTGGCAGCAAATTTTACACTGATGAAATTAGTTACTTATGTAAAGAATGGTCATGAGCAACTTGCTCTTTTGATTGAAGGGATGTTATATGATACCGACGCATTACATCCTGATTTGCCAATAAGTATGTCGATGTTTTTAAACTATTGGGATGATATGTACCCAGTGGCGCTGGCAGCAGAAAAGAGGATTAAAGAAGGCCTTGCAAGAACACTGCCATCAGCATCATTTGACGTTGCAGATATACTGGCCCCCGTTCCCACGCCTACGAGTTGCCGTGATGGATATGCATTTCGGCAGCATGTGGCTGCTGCAAGGCGAAATAGAAAAGTGGATATGATTCCTGAGTTTGACCAATACCCTATCTTTTATTTTACCAATCACAACAGTATACAAGGCCCGGGTGAAATTGTTTGCATGCCCGATCATTTTGAAAAACTGGATTTCGAACTGGAAGCAGCTATTGTTATTTGCAGGCACGGTAGAAACATTACTGCAGCACAAGCAGATAATTACGTTGCCGGTTTAATGATTATGAATGATATGAGTGCAAGAAGGCTGCAGATGGAAGAAATGTTGCTGAATCTTGGTCCTGCAAAGGGGAAAGATTTTTCAACTGTTATTGGGCCAATGCTTGTTACACTTGACGAACTGGAAGAATTTGAAGTGCCCTGTAAAGAAAATCATACGGGTAAAGCATGGAATTTAAAAATGACATGCACTGTTAATGGTATACAGGTAAGCGAAGGCAATGTGAGCGATATGGACTGGACCTTTGCAGAAATTATCGAACGTTGCAGTTATGGTGTTAACCTTTTCCCAGGTGATGTGATTGGTAGTGGCACTGTTGGCACCGGTTGCTTTTTAGAATTGAATGGAACAGGAAAATTAAACGACCCAAATTATCAGGAACAATGGTTGAAAGAAGGCGATGTGGTGGAAATGGAAATTGATGGCTTAGGCAAACTATCAAATACAATTGTAAAAGACGAAAGCGATTTTTCAATTTTAAGTTTAAAGAAAAATGTATAAGACGATTGAATTAAAAGATTTAAAACCTGCAGAACGGCAAAATTTTTTGCAACACGCCATTGCACCAAGGCCGGTTTGTTTTGCATCCACAATAGATAAAGAAGGGAACATCAACCTTAGCCCGTTTTCTTTTTTTAATTTATTTTCATCCAATCCCCCAGTCGTGGTTTTTTCTCCTGCAAGAAGGGTAAGAGATAATACCACCAAGCATACCCTTGAAAATATTTTAGAAGTGCCCGAAGTAGTAGTAAACATTTGCGACTATAATATGGTACAGCAGGTAAGCCTTTCCAGTTGTGAATTTCCGAAAGGCACTGATGAATTTATAAAAGCCGGTTTTACAAAAGAGCCTTCACAATTGGTGAAACCACCGAGAGTGAAAGAAAGCCCGGTACAGTTGGAATGTAAAGTGATTGAAGTAAAACCATTAGGTACAGAAGGCGGCGCCGGCAATTTAATTATTGCTGAAGTTTTGCTGATGCATATTAACGATGCAGTGCTGAATGAAGAAAGGACTATGATTGATCAAACAAAATTGCATCACATTGCAAGATTGGGAGGTGATTGGTATTGCAAGGTGGACAGCAATAACCTTTTTAAGGTGGAAAAGCCCAATATAAAACTTGGTATTGGTGTAGATGCTTTACCTGAAAGTGTACGCAACAGTAAAGTACTCACCGGCAATAATCTTGGTCAATTAGGTAATGTGCATGAAATGCCTTTTATAGATGCATCATTTGATGATGATAAACTAAAAAACATCATCCAGTATTACTCACTCAATCCCGATGATATGGATACCGAGTTGCACAGGTATGCAAAGCAATTGCTTGATGAAGGGAAAGTAAATGAAGCCTGGCAGGTGTTGCTGGCAGAT
>CAZBTD010000139.1:0-7294 GCA_964494815.1 uncultured Ferruginibacter sp.
GACCTTCGGGTTATGAGCCCGACGAGCTACCGCTGCTCTACTTCGCAGTGCAAAAGTAAGGGTCGGAGACTTTGCAGCCAAATAATATACATTTGTTTTGAAAAATAATTCGATGAAAAATATTACATCCCCGTTCAAACCCTTTCTGGCAGCAGTTTTACTGCTCACAGCCTGTTCAAAAAAAATTAAACAGCAGGATGATGAAATTTACTCAAGACACTTGCAGCAGCATGTAAAACTCACCATCATCAGTACACCAATGCCTGATGATAAAAGCGACATGAATTTGCTTTTGCTAAATGACGGGCAGGATATAGAACAATTAAAAGTAAAAGAAACACTTACAGACTTGTATAAAAAGAAATTAATTGAGCCCGTAATTGTTGTTGGCATTAAAGCCACAAACAGGGAAGATATTTATGGTGTAGCCGGACATCCTGATTATGAAAAGCGTGGCAGCAAAGCTGATAAATACGCTGATTTTATTGATAACGAATTGTACGCTTTTGTAAAAAAGCGGGCCGGCGTCAGAAAATTTAATTCGGTTGTAATGGCTGGTGTTTCGCTGGGTGGTTTATCTGCTTTTGATATTGCCTGGAACCATGCAGACAAAATTGATAAAGTAGGTGTGCTTTCCGGTTCATTCTGGTGGAGAGATAAAGACCAAACAGCAGCAGATTATTCAGATGATAAAAACCGCATCATGCTGAACTATACAAAAGCATCAAGAAAAAAGCCGCATTTGAAATATTGGTTTTATGCAGGCACAAATGAAGAAACTGCTGACAGGGATAAAGATGGAATAACAGATGTAGTGGACGACACAAAAGATCTAATTGCGATAATTAATAATAAAAATGTTTGCCCTCCGGGAGATATCTTTTATAAAGAATCCTCAGAGGGCAAACATGATTATGAAAGCTGGAGTAAGGTTTTTCCAGATTTTTTAATTTGGGCTTTTGGGAAGTAGTTCGCTACTGTTTATCGCAAGAAAAAACAGGCAATTATTTCTTATCCTCTTTTTGCCACAGTACTGGCGCCGCTGCTGTGCAGGTCTCTTATTACACAGTTGCCTTTGTAAAACACATCGCTGGCACCGCTGGCATGCACATTCAATTCTTTGTTTACGGTAATATTGATGTCTGATGCACCTGTAGCTTTTGCTGTACAGTTTTCTGTTACAAGATCATAACCCTTTACATCACTGGCGCCACTTGATTCAATAGTAACATTGGCAGCCGTGCCGCTTATTTTAGCATCGCTGGCACCGCTTAAGTCCATGGTGAGTGTAGTTACATTTACAGCTCCTTTAAAATCGCTTGCCCCACTCATGTCTATACTTAATGAAGAACCGCTGATAGCACCAGCCACCTGTACATCACTGGCTCCACTTGCTTCCAGTCTTTCTAAGTTTTTGAAAGATATATACACTTTCAATTTTTTGTTGCTCTTATTCCAACCCTTGTTTGAATCGTAATAAATCCTGAGCGTTCCGTTTTCAATTACAGTTTTGATATTATCCCTGTATTCCTGTTCAGTAGCACTTACAGCAAGCGCTTCTGTTGATGATTGTGAAAGATACAAATCGACACCTCCAGAAACTTTTACTGCACTGAAGCTTCCGCTGATATCTCTTTTTTCTGCATTGGCGTCATTAACTAATGTTTGCTGTGCGTTGCTGCTGAAAACAGCAACGATAAAAGTAATTGATAAGAGAAAATTTTTCATGGTTTTAAAATTATAAATGTTTATGATTTTTTTACTGAACCGCCGCTGTTTACATTAATGTCTTTTACTACTCCTTCGCCCTTGTACCTGATGCTGCCACCACTATTTGCCTTTGCTGCCAGTTCTTTATTTACTGTAATGCGAACCTCGGCACCACTGCTTGCTTTAGCATCGCAATAATTAACTGATAAATCGTAGCCTTTAAAAATAGCGCCACTGCTCAGGTCTGTTTTTAAATTATCTGCTTTGCCTGTTATATTAATTTCTGAACCGCTGTTTTGAGATATATCTAATGATTTTACATCCATCTGCCCAGTAAACTGTGCCCCACTTGAAAAGTGCATTTTTAAATTATCAACTGCCAATACACTCTTTGCTTCTACCTCCGAGCCACTCGATGCTTTCAATGACTCCAGATTTTTAAAAGAAACATAAGCCTTCAGCCTTCTCTTTTCATTGCTATTCCAAATCATGCTTTTGCTGTCGTAATAAATTTTAAGAATCCCGCCTTCCACTTCTGTTTTCAGGCGTTCTAAATGTTTTTGTTCAGAAGCGCTTACAGCTAAGGATTCGCTGCTGCCCTGGGAAAGAAACAGCTCAATACCATCAGAAACCTGTATGCCGCTGAAACTTGCCGGCAAGGTCCTTTTTTCAGCATTGGCATCATTTACCACTACATTTTGCGCCAGGCCTGCCAGGCTTATTACTGTGAGTAAGGAGAATAATAATTTTTTCATGACTATAATTTTGGTTTGATACGTTTAAAAAAACTGCTTTGTTACATTTTTTTGGAAAATATTTTTAAAGGGCTTTACATTTGCACGTCAATTGCTCTTTTTAAACCGTCTGAATTTCCGGGGTGCTGCTTTCTTTTGCCGTGTTTTGATAAGCTCAACATGACAAAAAGAAAAGGCTGAGATTATACCCGCTAACCTGAACAGGATAATACCTGCGTAGGGAGAAATACACCACCGTTTTCTTTTAGTGGTGAAAACCGTATCTCCTTCCCGGATTTCAGCGAAAATTTATTGAAATGAAAAAAACTGCCGCAGTACTCCTGCTTTGTGCCTTTGCATCCATTGCTTATGCCCAAACAGACAAACAATTTAATGACACTGCTTATTTGCAACCAATAGAAATTTGGGCTGTAAGAGCTAATGATAAAGCACCTTTTGCCAAAGCAGATATTTCACAAAAAGAAATTGAAAAAGTAAACCTGGGACAGGATATTCCATTTATTTTAAACCAAACACCATCAGTTGTGGTGAACTCCGATGCTGGTAATGGCATTGGCTATACCGGCATCCGCATTCGTGGCACCGATGGCACCAGGATAAATGTTACTCTAAATGGTATTCCATATAATGATGTTGAAAGCCAGGCTACTTACTGGGTTGATTTGCCAGACTTTGCCTCATCGGCCAACAGCATACAAATACAGCGTGGCGTGGGTACCAGCAGCAATGGAGGCGGTGCTTTTGGAGCCACTATTAATGTAGGCACCAACGAGCTGAATAAAAAATTTTATGCAGAAGCAAATAACAGCTATGGCAGCTACAATTCATGGAAAAACACTATAAAATTTGGCAGCGGCCTCATAGGGAAACATTTTACTATTGATGGAAGGCTAAGCAATATTAGCAGCGATGGCTATATCGAAAGGGCAAAAACAGCTTTGCGTTCTTATTACCTCAGCACTGCATGGACTGATGAAAACAATTCTGTTCGTGTAAATATTTTTTCAGGCAAAGAAAGGACATACCAGGCATGGGATGGTGTGCCGCAGGATTCGTTAGCAACAAACAGGAGATACAATACTGCAGGAACAGAAAAGCCAGGCAAGCCATACGAAAACCAGGTGGATGATTACCTGCAAACACATTACCAGTTTTTTTACAATCACCAATGGAATGCCTACTGGAAAACAAATATTGCATTCTTCCTCACCCGTGGCAAAGGATACTATGAGCAGTATAAAGGTGGAGCCGCATTGGCTGACTATGGACTACCTTCTTATGACAATGGCAATAACATTATCTCAGAAACAGATATTGCAAGAAGGCTTTGGCTCGACAATTACTTTTATGGCACTGTCTATTCTGTACAGCATCAAAAAAATAAAAACAGTTTTAGTGCTGGTGGTGTTTTCACAAAATATGATGGCAAACATTACGGCGATATTATATGGGCACAACAGCAACAGGCTGTTCCATTAAACTATCGCTGGTATAATCTTACTGCATACAAAAAGGATTTTTCGTTGTTTACAAAATGGGCATATCAATGGGATAACAAATGGCAAAGCTTTATGGACGTACAGTATCGGCATATACAGTATGATATTAATGGCTTCAGGAACAACCCAACTTTGTTTGTAAACAACAGCTATGGTTTTGTAAACCCAAAAATTGGTGTTACCTACACTTATCAAAGCTGGAAAGCCTACGCTTCATATGCAGTTGCCAGCCACGAACCCAACCGTGATGATTTTGAAACAGGCAACAAACCAAAAGCAGAAACACTGCATGATTTTGAACTGGGTATTGAAAAAAGAAAAAAAAAATTTTATTACAGCGCCAACCTTTATTACATGAACTACCGCAACCAACTGGTACTTGTGGGCAATATTAATGATGTGGGTGCTTACACAAGAACAAATGTGCCCAATAGCTACCGCCTGGGTATTGAAATACAGGGCAACATACAACTTAATGAATTTATAAATATGGGAGCCAATGTAACCTTTAGTGAAAACAAAATAAAAAATTATACAGAGCGTATTGATAATTATGATAATGGTGGTACAAAAAATAATTTTTATAAACGTACAGATATTTCATTTTCTCCTTCCATTATTGCAGGCGGGATTATTAACATTACCCCAATAAAAAATGGGAGTATAAGCTTTATAAGCAAATACGTGGGCAGGCAATACCTTGATAATACAACTGATGTAAATAGAAGCATTAACCCTTATTACCTGCAGGATGTAAGGCTAAGTTATTTAATAGAAAATAAGTTATTTAAAGCCACCGCTGTTACTGTGCAGCTTAACAATGTGCTGAACAAAAAATATGAAGCCAATGGATATACTTTTAGTTATGTGTATGATGCTAAAGTAACTACAGAGAATTTTTATTTTCCCATGGCACCGTTTAATTTTATGATTGGGATAAATGTGAAACTATAAATCACGTACCTTCATTTTTCATATTTTTTTGCATGAAACAATTTAAAATTGTTCTTTCATTCGTCTTTATTACTGTGCTAGTTCTAAATGCGAATGCACAATCTGAAGTCTCCGATCTTCACAATCAAATTGTGAGGATGGACAGTATTTTTTTTACCGCTTATAACAACTGTGACATGGCCACACAACAGGCCATTTATTCGGACAGCATAGAATTTTATCATGACAAAGGCGGCCTCTCCACTTCAAAGGAAGAATTACTGGCATCAACCAAAAAATATATTTGTGATAAAGTGACAAGAGAGTTGGTAAAGGGCAGTATTGAAGTATCTCCTATTCCCGGCTACGGCGCTGTAGAACTTGGGAGCCATATGTTTAGAAATAACCAGGAAAAAGACCAACAGCCACATGCCAGCAAGTTTATTATCATCTGGAAAATCGCAGATAATAACTGGAAGATTACAAGGGTCATCAGCCTACATTAATAAAATAAAACTTATCCTTTGCCGTCTTGCTTACCTGCTTGTATTTTTTCAAAATCCCTTTTGCTGAGTTTAATAACATTAGAGATTAAAATATTAGCGGCGGGATTGTCAAGGTGTTCTTTTGTAAATTCCTTCAACATATCTCTTGTAACCAGCTTCTCAGTTTCAATGTACAATATGCCCAGGTTTACAATTTCATGCCCTTGCATCTCAGCATAATCAAACTGGTAAAATTTATGTGCCATGTTTTTTGTGGTTATGGATTAATGCAATATTGGTAAAAATTTACACAGCTTGCTAACATTGTTTAAGCAAGTGCTGTTATCTAAAAGTTAACAGCATTAATTTTCCTTACATTACACATCCAAATAATTTTTTATGAAGAAAATATTTATCCTGCTTGCTACCTTGGCTATGCTATATGCCTGTAACAACAGCGAACAAACAAATAATGACACTGCTGACACCGACAAAGCTTTTAGCAATTTTGAGAATCGCTTTTTGGATGACTACTGGAAACAATATTCTGCCGCCTCTATCTTTATTGGCTATGGCAAATACTACGATAAGCTTGTGGTGCCTGACAGTAATACTGTTGCCGCAGATATACAATTTTCAAAAAAATGGATTGATTCGCTTAATGCTATTGATTTAAAAAATTTAAGCAATAACAATAAGATAAGTTGGAACATTATTAAAAACCAGCTTGAAAGCGATATATGGTATCGTTCTGTTTTTAAGCAATATGAATGGGACCCTTCTGTTTATAACATTAGTGGCGAATGCTACTACATCATCAGTCAGCCCTATGCTCCACTTGAAGAACGGTTAAAAACGTTATCGGCCCGCCTGCAGCATGCAGATGAGTATTACAAAGCTGCATTTAAAATTTTACGAAACCCTACAAAAGAGCACACCAACTTATCTGCCATGCAAAACGAAAGTGGCCTTAGTGTTTTTGGTAAAGAGCTCACCGACTCTATCAATACCTCAAAATTGACAGATGCAGAAAAGAAAACGCTGAATGATAATGTTGCCAAAACTGTTAATGCAATTAAAGGTTACGTTACATCATTAAAAGAAATACTGGCAGACAAGAGTTATACGTTCCGCAATTTCAGGATTGGCAAAAAACTTTTTGAAGAAAAATTTAAGTACGATCTGGTTACAGATTTTACACCTCAGCAAATTTATGACAGAGCAATGGCCGACAAAAGGAAGTACTACAATCATATGTACCACCTGGCAGACAGTATGTGGCCAAAATATTTTGCCACTCAGCCAAAACCAAAAGACACCATTACAATCATCCAGTCGGTAATAGATAAAATATCACTACAACATGCAGCGCCGGAGCATTTCTTTGATTCGTTGGTAAAGCAGGTGCATGACTTAAAGAAATTTGTAGTGAGTAAAAATCTTTTCGACTTTGACACTTCTTATCCACTCAAAGTAAGATTGATGCCTGAGTATGCAAGAGGTGTTGCAGCAGCCAGCGCTGAGTTTACACCACCCTATCAAAAACAGGGAACTACTTATTATAACATTGACGATATTACTGCATATCCTGCGGCAAAGCAACAAGGCGCATTACAGGAAGAAAATAATTGGGCGTCGCAGATACTTTCAATACATGAGGCAGTACCCGGCCATTGCATGCAGGGCATTTACAATAATAAAAAGTCGCCCGATGTGCTACGTTCAGTTTTTCAAAACGGTACTATGATAGAAGGATGGGCCGTATATACAGAGCAAATGATGATTGATAATGGATGGGATAACTATTCAGGTGAAATACAAATGATGCAGGACAAATGGAAACTGAGAGAGCTTGCAAATGTAATTCTTGATTATGACATACAATGCCTTGATAAACAAAAAGAGCAAATTG
>CAZBTD010000140.1:0-7276 GCA_964494815.1 uncultured Ferruginibacter sp.
TTTCTACAAAAGAATAAATACTATTACGAATTGTATCATTATCAGCATAAGGCTGCAAATAATTTTTTAATTCCGCAGCGCTTGTTATTTGCTGTGATGAAGATACATAACCCATGCCCCAGAAGTTTCCCTTCTCCACAAGTAAACATAATTTTTCATCTGCCTTAATACCATCATCAATTACTGCAAAGGTTGGCAGTTGTTCATTCAATGCTTCAAGGGCTTTTTTTATTTTACCATTATACACATGAGGAGGGTCAAGAAACTCAAGGTCTTTTTCTGTAAAAGCTGTTTTATCGACGAAGCAAAGTTTTTCATGCAATTCAAATTCATCTATCATTTTACGCAGCATTACCAGGCCTTCATGCAGTAAATTAAAATTGTATAATGATGGCAGGTTCTTTTTTCTTTTATCAATAGCAAGGCGCATATAACCACGGCCATCCTCAAACATATACAAAGCGAAGCGCTGCTGTGGTTGTTTCTGGCTTACATTAAACCGGGGCCACAATCTTTTTATTTCTGCACTTTCTAAAACTATCGCTTCCAGTTCGGTGGCACATTCTTTAAATTTTATTTTGTGTATGGTACGTAAAAAGTTTTGCCGCTTCCTGTCCGGGTCGTTGTGTGTGAAATGGCTGCTGACTCTTTTTCTTATGTTCACTGCTTTGCCTACATACACCACTTTGTCTTTTGCATCTAAAAAATAATACACACCGGGGCACAGCGGTAATTGCAATATATCTTTTTTAGTAAGGTGCAGCGGCAGCCATTGGTCGGCACTGGAGCGCTTGAGCATTTGCTCTATGTGTTCAATACCATTATTGGCAAGGCAGTATTCAAACAGTTTTACCGTTGCCATAGCATCGCCACCGGCACGGTGACGATTTGTGATTGGCAATTTGAGCAAGCGGCAAAGATTGCCCAAACTGTAAGAAGGCAAACCGGGAAATACTTTTTTTGAAAGCCTTACAGTACAAATTTTTTTGGCTGTGAGTTCGTAACCAGATTCTTTGAGGTGATGTTTTAAAAAAGAATAATCGAAGTTTACATTGTGTGCAATAAATATTTTATCGTTCAGTATGTCGAACAACACATCGGCTACTTCATCAAATGTGGGTGCGTCTTTTACAAGGTCATTATCAATACCGGTAAGGCCGGTGATAAAACGTGGAATGGCACGCTGTGGATTAATGAGTGTTTCAAAACGCTTTACAACTTTTTCGCCATTATGGATATACACAGCAATTTCAGTGATGCCGTTTGCAGCAGCATGTCCCCCGGTGGTTTCTATATCTACAATGGCATACATGGCATCAAAAATAAGAAACGAAAATAAAATAATCCAAAACAGAACACCTACTTTTAATCATTACCATTGGTCAATTTTTACTGATGATAAATGATATTAAAAAAGCTGTCTTTTTTATTACTGTGCCAGTAATTGTTTTTTCATGCAGGCAAAATAGATTCTACGAAGAAAAAACATATTCTAATGGTGTATTGATGAGCCGTGGATGGTATTGTGCTGACAATGTGCCTGTGGATACACTTTACCAGTATTATAAAAACGGGCAATTAAGCGCTATCAGTGTGTACGATACGGCCTGCACCGGAAGACTCAATGGTACTACAACGCTCTTTCACAGGAATGGGAAAATTTTTCAAACCTGTATGTTTACTGATGGAGAAATTAACGGCATATCCTGCCAGTATTCTTATTCTGGAAAATTACAAAGCCGTTCTCAAATTTTGCAAGATGTACTTACAGGCGACCATTATGAATATGATACTTTATCTGGCCGGCTCATTGCATATACATTTTATTATGGCCGAAATATTACCCTCGCCCATTTGGAATACGACAGTAACCGTCAAATCATCAAGCAAACCGGGGATTGCAATGCACTTATACGGTACCGGACTGTGGTAACAAAAGACAGCAATAAAAACAATTGCCTTGTAGAAATGATAAACAGCAACCCTCCATGGCGAAGAACAGAAATCAATATCAAACTGGTAACAACTGACAGCAGTATTATTACCGACAGCATTGTAAACATTCCTTTCTTTCATAAAAATTACAATACCCGGGTGCCGGTAGAGTCTGCTGTGTTGTCAGTGGTGCAATATGATTCCACTACCGGAAAATATTATTATTTTACCACTGGCAAGCCAGCACTAAAGCATTATTATAGTGAACACTAAAAAAACAACAATGGCCGCAACAATACAATCCATTACTTTATATGCTTCCAGGATAAAACTGAAAGAGCCATTTATTATTTCTCTTGGCCCACTCACCCATGCAGAAAATGTAATTGTTATCATCAAAACAAAACAAGGCATTACCGGCACTGGTGAATGCAGCCCTTTTATGACCATCAATGGCGAAAGCATGGAAACGGGAATGGTGGTGGGAAAATATTTAGCGGCAATTTTAAAAGGAAAAAATGCACT
Organism: uncultured Ferruginibacter sp.; assembly: GCA_964494815.1. Classification (GTDB taxonomy): domain Bacteria; phylum Bacteroidota; class Bacteroidia; order Chitinophagales; family Chitinophagaceae; genus Ferruginibacter. The sequence goes on from CAZBTD010000140.1 coordinate 2,461, forward strand.
GGATATTGAAACCTGCCATAAAGCGATGAACAGCGTTATTTATGGCAACAGCAGTATCAAAAGTGCATTTGATATGGCGTTGTATGATATTGCGTCGCAGCAGGCTGCTCTCCCACTCTATGCTTTTCTTGGAGGAAGCAACAATAAAACTTTGGTTACGGATTATACAGTAAGTTTTAAAGATGCTGATGCCATGGCAAAAGATGCTGCTAAAATAAAAGCCAATGGCTTCCAGGTGATAAAGGTAAAATTAGGAGGTGCTAAAGAAGATGATATTGAACGCATACAAAAAATAAGAGAAGCTGTGGGCATGGAAATACCTGTACGCATTGATGCCAACCAGGGCTGGAATACAAAAGATGCCATTGAGATTTTAAAAGCACTGCAGCCATACAACATTCAACATTGTGAAGAACCTGTACCGAGATGGGCATTTATGGAGTTGCCTGTAATAAAGCAGCAAAGCCCTGTTAAAATGATGAGTGATGAAAGTTGCTGCGATGAGCATGATGCCAAACGGCTTTGGGATATTGGCGCCTGCGATTACTTTAATCTCAAGCTGGGAAAATCGTCTGGCATTTTCAGGGCTGAAAAAATTATTGCCCTTGCAGAAGAGCATGACATCAAAATACAAGTGGGTGGTTTTTTAGAAAGCAGGCTGGGTTTTACGGCCGCTGCCCATGTGGCGCTCTGCAGTGATACAATTGTTCATTGCGATTTTGATACGCCGCTAATGTTTGAAGAAGATCCTGTTGCAGGTGGCATTGGCTATACAGATAAAGGAGAAATTGTGATGCCGGATGAGATTGGATTGGGTGCAAGGTTTGATGAAGGCTATTTGAAGACGCTTGAGAAAATAGAATGCTGATTTGTTATCCAATAGATTATTTTCTTTAAATCATTTGCCAATACTGAGCTTTAACTTTACATTTCTTAAATCAATTTCATGAAAACAGCAATCATTACCGGCGCAGCAGGCAATATGGGAAGGGCCGTGGTAAAAAAGTTTATAGAGGAAGGGTATAAAGTAATTGCTGTAACGGATCCTTTGCAAAACGACACATTTGATTTTTCGGGCAATAATTTTGAACAGCACAAAATTGACGTGGCAAATGAAACTGCTTCTCAAAAATTTATTGATACTATAGTTGCTGCTAACAATGTTATTGATGCTGCTATACTCACCGTTGGTGGTTTTGCCATGGGTACTATTTCAGAAACCTCATCAGCAGATATTGCAAAACAATACCAGCTGAATTTTGAAACCGCTTATAATATTGCCAGGCCTTTGTTTGTACAAATGATGAAGCAAAAGAGCGGCAGGATATTTTTAATTGGTTCAAAACCCGGGCTTAGCGCTGCAGCAGGAAAAGGCATGGTGGCATACAGCCTTGCCAAATCTCTTATTTTTCGCCTGGCAGACTTAATGAACAGCGAAGCAAAAGGAACTAATGTGGTTACAAGTGTGGTGGTACCCTCCACCATTGATACACCACAAAACCGCAAAGCAATGCCCGATGCAGATTACAGCAAATGGGTAACACCTGAAGCCATCGCTTCTGTTATTTCATTTCATTGCAGCAATGATGCTGCGGCACTAAGGGAACCAATAATAAAAGTGTACGGCAACTCCTGACAAAAGTTTAACCGCTGTTTTACGCAGTTCACCCTGCTTTTTCTGCACCTGGCGCTTTTCTTATTCTGCAATGAGCAACGCTGTAATACTTTAGCAGTTCCAATTAAAGTATTAGCCATGAACACAAAATCAGCCAGCCTTTTTGCCATTATTACTGTTGCAGCCTGCCTGCTATTTGGCGCTTTGGGATATACCATAACTACTGAAAATAAAACCCAGGCTGAACAAAAACATGCACAAAGCTTTCCGGGTATGGTATATTTTGAAATGTAAAAAACCATTGCCATTCATATATTTCCGCAGGTAATTACTGTAAAAAAACCTACTTTTCACAGCTAATTAAAGTACTGATATGATAAAATTATTTACAGGTGCAGGCTTTTTGCTGTGTATTGGCCTTACCTCATGCAACAACTCCCACATGGAAAAAACAACAACGAATGATTCTGTGGCTATCAACCGCATGTTTGCAAATTACTGGGAGGAGAAGTCAAAATTGTATCCACTTGAGGCCACTACATCTGGCGACAACAGGTATAATGATATTTGGCCAAACGATGGCAGTGTGGCTTACATTAATGATACAAAACAATTCTTCACCCGCTATCTCGACAGTGTAAAAACATTTAACCGGGATAACCTTAGCGAAAATGATCGCATCAGCTACGATATTTTTAAAAGAGAGATGGAAATGCAGTTGGAAAGTTTCTCTTTTCATAATGAGTTAATACCGATAAATCAATTCTGGGGACTACAAATAACTTTTGGCATGTTAGGATCCGGTGATGGAAGCCAGCCTTTTGCAACAGTAAAAGATTATGATAATTTTCTTAGCCGTATAAATGGCTTTGCTGTATGGACAGATACGAGTATTGCCAACATGCGCCGGGGTATGGCGTCGGGTTATGTACTTCCTAAATCCTTAATTGTAAAAATAGTTCCGCAGGTAAAAGCATTTGTTACCAAAGATGCAAAATCAAATCTTTTTTACAGCCCTGTAAAGAAAATGCCAGCTGATTTTAGCGATGCAGATAAAACAAGATTGACAGACGCTTACACAAAAGCGATTGTGGAAAAAATAATCCCTTCGTACAAAAAGTTTACAGATTTTCTTGAAAACGAATATTTGCCAAAAGGCCGCAACAGCAGTGGGATAGACAGCATACCCAATGGAGCAGCAGCATATAAGTACCTTATCCGCTACTGGACTACCACCAACAAAACGCCTGATGAAATTTATGAAACAGGCCAGAAAGAAGTGGAAAGGATAAAAACAGAAATGGAAAGGATAAAAACTCAAACAGGTTTTACAGGTGACTTAAAGGCCTTTTTCAATTACATACTTACCGATAAAAAATTCAACATTTATAAAACACCGGAGGAAGTGCTGGAAGGATTCCGGGCTATACAGGCAAAAGAAGAACCACAGTTAAAAAAACTTTTTGGCCGTTTTCCAAAAACAAAATTTGAAATAAGAAGAACAGAAGCATTCAGAGAAGCCAGCGCCAGCGCCGAATACAGCCAGGCAACGGAGGATGGCAGCAGGCCGGGTATCTTTTACACTCCTATACCCGACGCAAAAACATTTAACTATACCGGTATGGAAACATTGTTTGCACATGAAGCCATACCTGGACACCACTACCAGATATCATTGCAGCAGGAAAATAGTTTGCTGCCAAAATTCAGGAGGTTTAGCTGGTATGGTGCTTATGGCGAAGGCTGGGCATTGTACACTGAATCGTTGGGTGAAGAACTTGGACTATATACAGACCCATATCAAAAAATGGGCAACCTAAGCGATGAAATGCTGAGGGCTGTAAGGCTGGTGGTGGATGTGGGCCTTCATGCAAAAGGATGGAGCAGGGAAAAAGCCATTGAATATATGATGGCTAATTTACCAACCAGTGAAGCAGAAGCAGTATCCGCCATTGAGCGCTACATGGCCATACCTGCCCAGGCACTTAGTTATAAAACCGGCTCAATAAAAATAAGAGAACTAAGAGCTAAATATGAAAAACAATTGGGTGCAAAATTTAAGATTGCAGCATTTCATGATGAAATATTAAAAGATGGGTGTATGCCACTGGATGTGCTGGAGAGAAAGATGGATGCATGGGCGGAGAAGCTGAAGTGATAAGTTATAAGTGATAAGTGATAAGTTATAAGTGATAAGTTATAGGTTATAAGTGATGGGTTATAAGCAAAATGCCTTCCTCAATAAACAGGAAGGCATTTTTATTTTTGAAACATATTTATGCAATATTAATTACCGCTGCATCTCTACATACAAACCACTTGTATGCTACACATCAGCATTACCAAACCATGCCACGCAGACTGCCCACTGGCAGAAGCCGCAAAAAAACTTTTTTCTTCAATCAACTTATAACTCATCATTAAACTAGTCGTTGAGTTTAAGCACCGCCAAAAACGCTTCCTGCGGCACTTCCACATTCCCAATCTGTTTCATTCTTTTTTTACCCTCCTTCTGTTTCTCCAATAATTTACGCTTACGGCTTATATCCCCACCATAACATTTTGCCGTAACATCCTTCCGCATGGCACTAATGTTTTCCCTTGCTACAATCTTCGCCCCAATCGCCGCTTGTATCGCTATCTGGAACTGTTGCTTTGGTAACAGCTCTTTCAGTTTCTCACACAACTTACGGCCAAACTCATGCGCCCTGCCACGGTGAATCAATGCACTCAATGCATCCACCCTTTCATTATTCAGCAGAATATCCATCTTCACAATGTCACTCTCACGGTAGCCGATAGGATGGTAATCAAAAGAAGCATAACCCCTCGTCATGCTCTTAAGCTTATCATAAAAGTCAAATACAATTTCTGTCAATGGCATTTCAAAACTTAATTCAACACGGGTTGGCGTTAAATAACTTTGAGAAGTAAGAATGCCACGCTTGCCAATACACAGCGTCATAATGTTGCCGATATAATCCGGCTTGGTAATAATTTGTGCTTTGATGAAAGGCTCGTCAATATGGTCAATCCTTGTTGGGTCAGGCATTTCCGTTGGATTGTTGATGACAACGGTTTGCCCTTTATTGGTAACAGCCGTAAAGCTTACGTTAGGTACAGTGGTAATTACTGTTTGGTTAAACTCCCTTTCCAAACGTTCCTGTATAATTTCCATGTGCAGCATGCCCAAAAAGCCGC
>CAZBTD010000141.1:0-7232 GCA_964494815.1 uncultured Ferruginibacter sp.
GAGCGTAACCGTGACGCCGCATCGGCCACGCTAAGGGAAACCAAATCAGAGGTTGACCTGGCCCTCTCCAAGTTGGCCGCGGCCAAATCCAACTTGGCGCGCCAGCGTGAACTCGCAAAGGCAGGTGCCTTCAGTCAAGCTCCATTGCAGCAAGCGCAAAGCGAGCTTAACGATGCCCAGAGTGAGTTGCTCAGCATCCAAAAGGAACAGGCAAGCCACGCCGAGGTCGTCCGTCGGTTGGAGAACCTCTACCGCGATGGCATTGTCTCCAAGTCTGAACTTGAAGCGGCGAGGCTCGAACTTCAACAAGACCAGATTCGGCTCGACCGAGCGTCAGCCCGCATCGCAAACGCCAAGGCGACCTATGACCGGGAGAAGAACATCGCTTCTCGCGGGTTACTCAACGCCAAAGAACTACAGACCGCTGAGGCCGAGGTGCGGTCAGCCCAGCTTGAGGTCGACCGTTCCCGCATTCGAGTTCGCTCGGCCGAGGCTGCGGTTGCCAATGCAAATCGCGAGATTGCGAACGCACGGTCGGTCTACCGCTCATCGAGTGCTGGTGGAAGCGCATCTGTTGGCAGAGTCGCCCTCACGGCGCCGATTGCCGGAACTTTGACCCACTTGGATGTCACCAAGGGACAGGCGGTCGACCGGACACAGGTGCTCATGGAGGTTGAGAACTTGTCGTCGGTCTGGGTGACTGCAAATGTGCCCGAGCAGGATGCCGTAAAGGTTCGTGCAGGAGCTTCGGTAAGAGTCACGGTTGCCGCGCTCCAGGGCCGGGAATTTGATGGTGTCGTCCAAGTCGTTGGCAATCGAGTCGACCCGAAGACCAGGGCCATCCCCGTGCAATGTCTTGTGACTGGAGTGTCCGGCGAGCTAAAGCCAGACATGTTTGCGACCGTGCACCTCAACTATGGGGCCGGTGAACAAGCCATTGCCGTACCCAGGACGTCAATCGTCACGGAAGAAGGAAAGTCGTTTGTCTTCGTCAAGCACGATGACGGATACGTGAAAACGGCTGTCGAGTTGGGAACACGCTCAGATGGCCACATCGAAGTCGTGTCCGGCCTCAAAGTTGGCGACATCGTCGTGGTTAAGGGCGGTTTTGTCCTCGCTAGCGAGCAGAAGAAAGACGAGCTCAAGGGGCACGAACACTAATGCTCGACCGCCTCTTACACTTCAGCCTCACTCAGAGGTTTCTTGTCATTATCGGAACCATCCTCATGGTTGGGTTCGGCTTGGTTTCGTGGCGGCAGCTCAACCTCGACGCAGTCCCAGACATCACGACCAATCAGGTCGCCATCAACACCGAAACGGGCGGAATGGGCCCGGAAGAGGTGGAGAAGCTTGTCACCTTCCCCATCGAGACGGCGATGGGAGGGATTCCCGGAGTAACACAGGTTCGGAGCCTCAGTCAATACGGGCTCTCACAAGTCACCGTCACCTTCAAGGACGAGGTCGACACCTACTTTGCCCGGCAACTGGTGAGCGAGCGGCTCAACAATGTCAAAGAGCTTCTGCCCACGGGAATCGTGTCACCCCAAATGGGGCCCGTATCCACTGGCCTTGGCGACATTTACATGTATGCCCTGGAGTCGAAAACTCGACCACCCATGGAGTTGCGGAGCTTGCAGGATTGGTTCATATCACCACAGCTGCGGAACGTTGCGGGTGTAGCCGAAGTCAACTCGGCGGACGGTAGCGTCAAGCAATATCAGGTCGTCGTTCGACCCCGTGCGTTGCTGGCCCGTGGCATCGCCGTGGACGAGGTCGTCACCGCCCTTCAGAAGAACAACCAGAATGCCGGGGGTGGCGTTTTGGAGCAAAACGGCGAACGGGTGCTTATCCGTTCCGTCGGAATGGCGACCACGATGAGCGACATCGAACGCATCGTCGTGAAGACCGAGGGCGGCGTTCCGGTTCTCATTCGAGATGTCGCGGATGTCAGATTAGGAATCCCAACCCTTACCGGGATTTCCACAAAGGATGGAGAAGAATCCTTGCTTGGCATTGTGATGATGCTGAAGGGGGCAAACGGCCGCGAAGTCGCCAAAGCGGTCGATGACCGAATCCAAGAAATCAAGGCTCAACTTCCCGGAGACGTCACCCTCACGACGACCTACGACCGGTCACACCTGGTCGACGACGTCTTACACACCGTTGCCAAGAGCTTGCTGGAAGGTGCAGCTCTCGTTATCATCGTGCTCGTTTTGTTGCTTGGCAACGTTCGGGGTGCCATAGTCGTGGCACTGGCAATACCGCTCGCGATGCTCTGCGCTGTCATCGGAATGAACCGCTTTGGCATCTCGGGCAACCTGATGAGTTTAGGGGCCATCGACTTCGGCCTTATTGTGGACGGAGCCGTTGTCATGATTGAAAACGCCGTCCGGCGACTTGCGGAAGCGAGAGAACACAAGGGCATAACTCTCACGCGCAAGGAAGTCAGGCATTCGGTATGGGAATCTGCGCGAGAGGTGGCCAAGCCAACTGCATTCGCGGTGACCATCATCACCGTTGTCTACTTGCCGATTCTCGCTCTTGAAGGAACCGAAGGCAAGATGTTCAAGCCGATGGCCTTCACCGTTGTGTTTGCGCTCATTGGTGCTCTCCTTCTGACGATGACGCTGGTTCCAGTATTGGCGAGCATGTTTCTGTCGGGGGACACCAAGGAAGGCAACAACCCGGTGATGAGCCTTTTCAGCCGCATCTACGCTCCCGCGCTCAGCTTCTCGCTCCGTGCGCGAGGCGTCGTTATCGGTGGAGCCCTTGTACTGCTGGCAGTCTCAGGATTGGTGTTTTCGAGATTGGGCTCGGAGTTCGTACCCCAACTCGACGAAGGCTCGATTGTAATACAGCCCGTACGAGTACGGACAGTCGATGCCGAGCAGACCGTCAAGTTGGTCACAGCTTTCGAAAGGAAAGTGCTTGAAGTGCCCGAGGTTTTGACTGTCTTTTCAAGGAGTGGCACCCCCGAGGTGGCGACAGACCCGATGCCGCTTAGTCTGACTGATAGTTTCATCATGCTCAAGCCACGCGACCAGTGGCGAAAGGGTCTGACCAAGGAGGGGCTTGTCGAAGAGCTTGAGGCCAAGGTCGCCGAGGTTCCGGGCCAAGGCTACAACTTCTCGCAACCCATTCAGATGCGCTTCTCCGAGTTGGTATCTGGAGTCAAGGCCGACGTCGGCATCAAGGTCTTCGGTGAAGACCTGAAGGAGTTGAAATCCAAAGCGGATGAGATTGCTGCTGTCATGCGGGATATTCCGGGCGCTCAAGACGTCGAAGTCGAGCAGGTCGATGAGGTTCCGGTTCTTCAAATCGACATTGACCGCGACGCGATTTCCCGACTGGGCATCAATATTGATGAAATTCAGGAACTAGTTGCGACAGCGCTCGGTGGCGAGCCCGTTGGGCAAATCATCGAAGGAGACAAGCGATTTTCTCTCACAGTGACGATGCCCAATGAACTTCGGAACGACATCGACGCTATCAAGGGCATCCTCGTGGAAACTCCGGATGGGGGAGGCGTCCCCCTGAGCTCGGTCGCGCACATCGACAACGTGCCCGCTCCGGCTCAGATTTCCCGAGAGATGGGTAAACGACGGGTCGTCGTCCAACTCAACGTTCGAGGGACCGACCTGGGCACGTTCGTTGCCAAGGCGCAATCGGCAATCAAAGAAAGGGTGAAACTCAAGGAGGGTTACTACATCACGTGGGGCGGCCAGTTCGAGAACCTGCAACAAGCTTCTCAGCGACTGACTCTCGTTGTGCCGGTTGCCCTTGCGTTGATTTTCATTCTTCTCTTCTCAACGTTTGGTTCGCTCAAGCAGGCGATTCTCATCTTCACCGGCGTCCCCCTCGCAATCACTGGGGGCATCTTGGCGCTTGCCATGCGGAGCTTGCCATTCAGCATCACAGCAGGCATAGGCTTCATAGCATTGTCTGGCGTGGCAGTGATGAATGGCGTCGTCATGGTCTCGGCAATCAACCGGTTGCGGACGGAGGGGCGAACAGTTGCTGATGCCGTTCGAGAAGGCGCGACCGAACGATTGCGCCCAGTTCTGATGACCGCTCTTGTCGCCGCGCTTGGGTTCATTCCAATGGCCCTCAACACAGGCATTGGCGCTGAAGTGCAACGACCGCTGGCCACCGTGGTTATTGGCGGAATTGCTTCAGCAACGTTGCTCACGCTGGTCGTTCTTCCCGCTCTCTATGCCATGTTTGAAAAGGATGCCGATGTCGAGGAGGAGCTTTGAAGTCGGTCTTCCGCATCGAGGCCATGGACTGTTCTGCTGAGGAGCAAGTCCTCAGAAAGAGGTTCAGCAAAGTCAGCGAGGTCTCCTCGTTGACTTTCGACCTGGTGAACCGGCAGTTGACGGTGGACCACCATTTCGCTTCCGATGAGCCCGTCCGCCAGATACTGGCGGAAGTCGGAATGCCCGCGGCGGCCGATTGCGAGGTTGGGTGCACACCTGAACCCAGACCTGCTTCCAAAGCCGACCTGCTCCTGGGCTTGGCCCTTGGTGTCGCGATTGCTGCAGAGCTATTGGCCGTCTACACGGGGAACGAGCGTTCGTTCCCCGTCGCGGCACTGGCGGTCTTGGCAATCGTGATGGGAGGAGTGCAGACCTTCAAGAAGGGTCTCGTCGCAGTTCGAACATTCACGCTCAATATCAATTTCCTGATGTGCTTGGCCGTGATAGGAGCCTTTATAATCGGCTCCTACCCTGAGGCCGCGATGGTGACGGTGCTGTTCGCGATTGCCGAACGCATTGAGTCGTTTGCTCTCGACAAGGCGAGGGACGCGGTGCGCTCGCTAATGAGCCTAGCGCCCGACAACGCTCTTGTCAACCGTGGCGGCACGTGGGTTGAGGTCACAGCATCAAGCGTCGAAATTGGCGAAGTTGTACGAGTCCGGCCCGGTGACCGAATACCGCTCGACGGGACTGTGGTTGGAGGATTAAGCAGTGTCAACCAGGCTCCAATTACGGGGGAGAGCATCCCCGTGGATAAGGTTGTTGGTTCGTCCCTCTTCGCTGGCACCATCAACGAGGAAGGTGTACTTGAGTTCGAGGTCACTAGCGCCAAGGGGCATACAACTCTCGACAGAATTATCAAGACCGTTCAGGAGGCTCAAGGGTCTCGGGCCACATCACAGCGGTTCATCGACTCATTTGCCCGTGTATACACGCCGGTGGTAGTTTGCCTAGCCCTGCTTGTAGCGATTGTTCCTAGCATCATTTTCGGTCAGCCGTTCGTGCCTTGGCTTTATAAGTCGCTGGTCCTGCTTGTCATCGCGTGCCCGTGCGCCCTGGTCATCTCAACTCCGGTCACTGTCGTTAGTGGGCTTGCAGCGGCAGCCAAACTCGGAATCCTCGTGAAGGGCGGTGCTCACCTTGAGTCGGGCAAGCACCTAACCGCCATCGCATTGGACAAGACTGGAACACTCACATTTGGCCAACCAAGGGTCGAAGCCATGGTTCAGCTTCATGGCTTTGACGAGAAGCTGGCTAAACAGGTTGCAGCCAGTCTGGACCACCTCAGTGCGCACCCGGTTGCCAAGGCTATCGTCGAACATTGGGACGGCACGCTACTCGCTGTCGACTCATTTGAGTCTTTGTCAGGCCGCGGTGTGAAGGGCATCGTCGGCCGCGAGCCTTTCTTCCTCGGCAACCACCGTCTGATTGAGGAGAGTGGCGTCTGCTGCGACCATGTGCATGACGCACTCCTCGACCTTGAGAACAAGGGCATGACAGTCGTTATCCTGGCGACCGCCAAGGAAGCTGTCGCGGTCTTTGCCGTTGCTGACGCAGTCAGGCCGGAGAGTATTGAAGCTGTCCAAGGACTTCATGCTATGGGTCTCAAGGTGGTGATGCTTACCGGAGATAACCTGGCAACGGCCAATGCCATCGGTGCGAAAGTTGGGATTGACCAGGTCCAGGCTGAAATGCTCCCCGAAGCCAAGCTGACGGCTATTGAGGAGTTGATATCGCAGGGCGACAAAGTTGGCATGGTTGGCGATGGCGTGAACGATGCACCAGCGTTGGCGAAGTCGACGGTTGGATTCGCCATGGGCGCAGCAGGCACCGACACCGCCATCGAAACCGCTGATGTTGCTCTTATGGACGACGACCTCCGAAAGATTCCAACCTACATTCTGCTCAGCCGAAGAACCGCGACCATCTTGGCGCAAAACATTGCCTTTGCGCTCGGAATCAAAGTCGTCTTCTTTGCCTTGGCTCTAGTGGGAGTTGCCACGTTGTGGATGGCTGTGTTCGCAGATATGGGTGCAAGCTTGCTGGTGGTCTTCAACGGCCTCCGAATGCTAAGAACGCCCGTCAGACACAGAGATACTTAGATTGGGCATTCTCCATCAACGAAGCCAGCCAAAGAACTTCGGCTTGAAGTCCGAAGATAGTCAACCGAGTTCGTTGCGTCCATACAGCAAGCTGTTCAGCCGAGCGAGCTACTTGTCGTGGAGGTCAAATTGAAGGATGGACGACCGGTGGTGAGCAAGACATCCTGAACTCTGATTGGCCCAGGTTGTCTTCACTCAACGTCGTCGAGAAGCATGTCCGCAAGGTTCGTCTCCTCGGGCGAGTCCGACATGCGTGCGCTCGCCGCCCGCTGCGCAAGTCCTTCTTCAAGCTTCGAACCGATGCGGTCGCTGATTGCATCCGTGGTCGACTTGCGCGTCCGGGTGTAGATGCCAAGTGTTTGCTCGACACGCGAATGGCCGAGAGTCTTGGCAACTGCTTTCGGGTCAAAGCCGGCCTCGATGCTGTTGGTCGCGGCCGTTGCGCGCCAATCATGTGGTGTGCTTGGATGTAGGTTCAGCTTCTTGCGAAGCTTGTGATAGGCCGTTCGGAACGCATTGTACGACCACATCCCGCCAGTCTGATTTGGACAAACGAAGAGCTTGTCTTCAGATTCTTTGGCCTGGGTTCGGACTCTAACTGGTATTGCCGAGTCCTTGGCTGCTTGAATACAGGTCAGGTGAAACTGATGGAGCTTGACCTTGCGAGTCGACGAGAACCGCTTTGTGGGTCCTAGGCCAAGTTCGCTCTTAACCTTCGATAAGCCTTGGTCCTTCTTGGCGACCCGTATCTGTTGATGCCGCACGTGCAGGATGTCCCCATCAACTTCATCCCAGGTTGCGCCAAGAACCTCGTCAATGCGGAGTCCAAGGGTCAGCAAGGCCAGTGCGGCTCGCATCGACGGCGACTTGGCTT
>CAZBTD010000142.1:0-7176 GCA_964494815.1 uncultured Ferruginibacter sp.
ATTCCTGGTAAATTCTGCAAAGCCTTCCAGCAAAGTGTCGCCTTCAAAACCTTTCCTGTTTATTTCATCAAATAACAACAGAGCTTCCGGAAGTTGCTGTTGCTGCAGCTGTTCGAGCAAGCGGAAGTAATAATCTTCATCAAGTATGTTCAGGTGTTCAAGCGTATTGGCATAGGTAACTTTTCCACTGGTAAAGCTTACTATCTTGTCAAGGATGCTGAGTGAATCTCTCATGCAGCCTTCGCTTTTTTGAGCAATGATGTGCAGGGCTGCTTTGTCTGCTTTTATTTCTTCCTTATCGCAAATTTCCTGCAGATGCTCAACTGTATCGTTATTAGTGATACGCTTAAAGTCAAATATCTGGCAGCGGCTTAGTATAGTTGGAAGTATTTTATGTTTTTCTGTTGTGGCCAAAATAAAAATGGCGTACGGTGGCGGCTCTTCCAGCGTCTTTAGAAATGCATTGAATGCAGAGGAACTTAACATATGAACCTCATCCACAATATACACTTTGTATTTACCTGCCTGGGGTGCAAAACGAACCTGTTCAACAAGTGTCCTTATATCATCAACAGAGTTATTGCTGGCAGCATCAAGCTCATGTATATTTAATGATGTGCCTGCATCAAAAGAAACACAACTGTTACATTTATTACATGCTTCACCATCCTTTGTTTGTTTTTCGCAATTAATTGTTTTTGCCAATATCCTTGCGCAAGTGGTTTTACCCACACCTCTTGGCCCACAAAACAAAAAAGCATGCGCCAATTGGTTGTTCCTAATGGCGTTCTTTAAAGTGGTGGTTATATGTGCCTGCCCAACAACAGTGCTAAAATTCTGTGGCCGGTATTTTCTTGCTGAAACGATGAAATTTTCCATCCTCGATCCCTGGGTTTTAAAACGCAATTTACGTGTATTTCACATCTAAGTTAGTTCCCGGCACAACTGTCCTGTCATAACACAACCGGGTGCCGTTTAAACTCTTTATCCTTGTCAAACAAATACCTGTATGTTGTAAGATTGCGGCTTCTGTATGTATCACCAAAACTCTCAGCCACATTTATCATCTTAGGATTAAAGTCGCCAATCCATTGCATTTCATAAGAAAGATATGGTTTGGATGGCGCCTGCACCTGTTTTTGGCATTCACCAATCATAAAAGCATCCACACCTTTTCCCTGCCACTCCGGTACTACCCCAAATACCAGGCCTGTAAATTTTTTTGAAGGTTTGAATTTTTGCAGATACAGAAAATACAGTTTTTGAAATAACCCAAACTTCCCATTCATGTGTTTGAAATACTGGTTTAAATCAGGCAGGTTAAGAAACATGCCGATAGGCTCTTCATTATGATAAGCAAAATAGATGATGCGTTTGTCCATTACAGGCTTCATCTTTTTAAACATAATCATAACCTGCTCCACTGCTAATTGCTTAAGCCCGCCGTGACCAGCCCAGGCTTTATTATATACAGTTACAAAGTCTGCCGCAAATTTTTCAAGTTTACTTTTATCAATCAATCTCACACTCATGCCCGGCTGTGCTGATAATGCTGCGTAGCGATCAAATATTTTTTGTGAGATAGGTTTTTGCGCCTCCAGTCCAAAACAAATTTGATTGAAGAATAATTTGAAACCATAGTTTTCAAACAACTGTACATAATAAGGAGGATTATAATTCATGCAGTAAAGCGGTTCGTAATATCCTTCCGTTACTAAACCCCACCACCTGTCCCGTTCTCCAAAATTGATAGGGCCGTCCATTGCCTGCATTTCTTTTTCTGCAAGCCATTGTTTTGCAGTGTCAAATAAAAAATTAGCCGCTTCGTGGTTATTTATACATTCAAAAAAACCAATGCCTCCCACTGGAACATCATCACCCTTGTTCTTATACTTTTTATTAGTAAATGCAGCAATACGGCCAATTAGTTTCCCGTCATCATCTTTCAATATCCAGCGGATAGCTTCTCCAAAACGAAAAGCTTTGTTTTTCTTCTTATCAAACACATCATTGATGTCTTTGTCTAAAGGGCGTATCCAGTTTTTATCATTTCTGTACAATTCCACAGGCACCTGCAAAAACTGCTTTGCCTGTTTGTCATTGTTTACCTGTAGTAGCTGCATCTTTTTGTAAAGAAGCAAATGTAGCGGAATAATTGTTTGGGGAATTTGGGTGAAGGGCAAACTTATATAAATAAAAAAACCATCAAGTTTTACTTCTACGCCGTTTGACCTTTGTATCTGCTAACCCGATGGTTTCGTGGTTACATTATTATATCATTTCTGATTTTTGGTAACCAGCCAAAAACTTCATTTCGTTTCCGAATTTCTGTTTTTGTTATTGTACACTAAAGATAATGCTTACAAATACTCAATTCAAAATTTTAAAGCCCGATATTTTGCACTTGTTTAGCACATTATTATGCACATGTTATTTTATAAGACGAAAATTAATTGGATAACGGTACATTTTACTTTCACTTGCTTTTATAGTTGCTATTATTTCTAACACCAGCGCAAGAATAGCCACCACCCAAATAAGCAGTATGCCAATAACAGTAATAAAAAGAATAATGCAAATAATAAACATTGTAATCTGGAAATTCAGCGACTCCTTTGCATGCTCCCTCACATAGACCGATTCATCCTTCTTCATTAAATATATAATTAAAGGGGCAAGAAATCCTACAGCAACACAAAGTATGTGCGACAGTATTGCCAATGTCTTTTCATCAGATGTGGGTGGAACAGCAGGTGTTTCTTCCTGGCCCATCATGTTTTGTGTGTCCATGGTTTATTAGTTTTAGTTGCCTCAAGATAAAAACATTTCACAGAAATTCTATACAATTATTTCAGCATCTCCATCTATTGGATATGCCTGGCAACATAATATTCTCCCTTTTGCCAGCTCATCATCCATCAATACTTCATTGTATGCCATCCAGAATTTTCCAGTGATACAAGTGGCTGCACAACTGCCACAACGTCCGGCTTCACAACTATATGGTAATGCAATATTATTTTCTTTTGCTGCTGCCAATAATGTTTGTGGGTACTGTACTTTTATTTTATAAATATTGTTTTGAAAATTAACAGAAACAAAATGTGCATATGTATCAGGCGGCACAGGCTTGGCAATTCTTGGCAGTGAATTAAAATTTTCTTTACGGATATTTTTTTGTGCAATGCCTTCGTTCAATAAAGTAATGGTTATCGTTTGCATGTAGTCATATGGGCCGCACAGGTAAAACAAAGTTTTTTCTCGTGGTACAGAAAGATATTTGTTGAATAACTGTTGCAGCAGCCAGTTGCTCAACCTGCTCTCATACACCTTAATCCTGCTACTAAAAAGAAAATGGATTTGAAACCTGCTGCCAAAATCATTTTGTAACCGTTTCAGCTGATTGTAAAAAATAGTTTCCTCCTCTGACCTGTTACTGTAAATTAATACAGCCTTTTTATTTGTGCTATGCAGCAATGTTTTTATAAGTGAGTAGCAAGGTGTAATGCCGCTCCCTGCTGCTAAAAAGAAAAACTGCTCCGTAGAGTCATCTTCGGGTAATACAAAAAAGCCACTAATGCCAGAACAGGTTAAAACATCTCCCGCTTTTGCATGACTCAGCATCAATCTTGAAAATTCGCCATTGTCAACTTTTTTAATTGTTATACTCAATGGCTCATTCAGCAAAGGAGAAGATGACACAGAATAACTTCTTCTTTTCTCCCCATGTTTTGTATCAAATACTAACGTTATAAACTGACCAGGTTTATAAACAGGCTGCCAGCCATGTAAAGGCTGCAATACAAAAGTTTTTGCAGCTTTTGTTTCTGTAATAATACTGGTTATTTGCAGCTGGTAATAATTACTTAAAGGCATAGTGATAAAAGTAAGAAATACTTATAGCGAAAACTGATATAAGAAAATATTTATTAGCAATAAAGAAACAATTATAGCAGGCAACTCTTTCTACCCGTCAACCGTACATACACTATACTATTCTGCTTAAAATTTTTATCATGAAAAAATTTATTACGCTTTTTTCTTTTGTATTGGTTGTGCTGTGTTCCAATGCTAATAATTTTGATGTCACTGTTTCCAACAGCCAATTTTCGCCAGCCAATATTCCCAATGTGCTGGTGGGTGATGTAATTACTTTCCATTTTGCAGCATTTAATTTTCACAACGTTACCTCTTCTCCTCTTGGCCAGGTACCTGCAGGTGCCGCACCTATGTATAGCGGCGATCCTGGTACTGTTACCACTACCTATTCATATACTGTTACCGTTGCAGGCAGTTATCGTTATTACTGCGAAATTCATAGTTTCAATGGCGTTACAGGAATGGTGGGTACATTTACTGCCAGCGGCGTGGTGCCAGTGGTGCTAAAAAATTTCACTGCTGCTTATTCCAATAAATCTGTTTTGGCAAAATGGCAAACAGTTTCCGAACAAAACCTCTCTCACTTTTCAGTATTAAAAAGCTTGGACGGAAAAGATTATACAGAAGCAGGCCGTGTGAGTGCAAGTGGCAATTCAGATGTACTGCAATCATACAGTTTTAAAGATGAAAATCTTGAATTAAGCAACAGGTATATTTACTATATGATAAAAGCTATTGACAAGAATGGCAAATACAGTTTATCATCTGTAAAACTGGTACGAAATGATGCTGCTGCAAAAAAATTAATTACAAGCATGGCACCTAACCCAGTATCAAAAGATGTGGGTCATCTTATGTTCCAGTTTAATGCCGACAGGGATGGAGAAATGAAAGCGGTGATAATAGACGCCAACGGAAGAACGGTAATGAAACTTGATCTTACCGCTAACAAGGGAATAAACAACGGCCACATACACATGGGTGATTTTCCGCCGGGTATTTACTCCATCGCTTTTTCAATGGATGGATTGAGAGAAACAAAAAGGGTGATGGTAACAGAATAAAGAGTATTGACATGATAAGAACCCCGGCAGTTAGCCGGGGTTTTCTTTTTAATGAATCTTGTATTCAACTTTCCTTTACCTTCAAAATAAAAATTGCTTGCATGTCCAAATACATTCTTTCACTTGACCAGGGTACTACCAGTTCAAGGGCCATCATCTTCAATCATGAAGGCAACATTATAAGCACTGCTCAAAAAGAATTTACACAAATATTTCCTCAGCCCGGCTGGGTAGAGCATGACCCTATAGAAATATGGAGTACGCAATTAGGTGTGGCTGCAGAAGCCATCAGCAAAGCAGGATTAACGCCGCAGGATATTGCAGCCATTGGCATTACTAATCAAAGAGAAACAACAATAGTTTGGGATAGAGCAACGGGCAAACCCATTTATAATGCTATTGTGTGGCAGGATAGAAGGACTGCCTCAATCTGTGACGAATTAAAAGCAAAAAACAAGCAACAGTTAGTACAACAAAAAACAGGATTGGTAATTGATGCGTACTTCAGTGGTACCAAAATAAAATGGATACTGGATAATATTGCCGGTGCAAGAGACAAGGCTGTAAAAGGAGAACTATGTTTTGGCACTATTGATACATGGTTGCTGTGGAACCTTACCAATGGCGCTGTACATGCCACCGATGTAAGCAATGCAAGCCGTACCATGCTTTGCAATATTCATACCCTGCAATGGGATGATGAATTGCTTTCTATGCTTGGCGTTCCAAAAAACATGTTACCAGTAATAAAAAGCAGCAGTGAAATTTTTGGTCACACATCAGGCAATTTCAGCAACGCAAAAATTCCTGTAGCAGGTATTGCAGGCGATCAGCAAAGTGCATTGTTTGGCCAATTGTGCACACAACCCGGCATGGTAAAAAATACTTATGGTACCGGCTGTTTTATGTTGATGAATACGGGGCAAGTACCTGTTGCATCAAAAAATAATTTGTTGACAACTGTTGCATGGAAGATAAATGGCAGAACGGAATATGCTCTGGAAGGAAGTGTGTTTATTGCTGGCGCTGTTACACAATGGCTGAGAGATGGATTGGGCATTATAAAAACTTCTGCTGAAGTGGAAGCATTAGCAAGACAGGTTGATGATAGTGGCGGTGTTTATTTTGTTCCCGCCTTTGTAGGCCTCGGTGCACCACATTGGAAACAAGATGCAAGGGGAATGGTAACAGGATTGACAAGAGGAAGCACTGCGGCACATATTGCAAGGGCAGCATTAGAAAGCATCGCCTACCAAACAATGGATGTATTGCTGGCGATGGAAAGCGACGCAGACATTTCTATTAAAGAATTAAGAGTGGACGGCGGCGCTACTGTAAACAATTTACTGATGCAGTTTCAAAGTGATATATTAAAAACAAAAGTGCTGCGGCCAAGAGTAACAGAAACTACTGCCTTAGGTGCTGCTTATTTAGCCGGTCTTGCAGTGGGTTACTGGAAAAGCATTGATGACTTACAGCAACAGTGGCAAATAGATAAAAAGTTTTCTCCAGCAATGAAAGCCACAGAAAGAACACAATTAAAAAAAGGTTGGAAGAGAGCGGTAAAGGCGGCAGTGAGATTTTAAGCTTTGGCACACTGGGCGCTGGAAATACAGAGGAAAAACATTTTAATCACAAAGAGGTTTTTTGAACAGGAACAATTCTATACAACAAATAAAAACTACCCAACAATGGGATATTATCATCATTGGTGGTGGAGCTACTGGATTAGGCTGTGCTGTGGATGCTGCCAGCCGTGGATATAAAACTTTGTTGCTGGAAAAATATGATTTTGCAAAAGGCACATCCAGCAGGGCAACCAAGCTGGTACATGGCGGCGTAAGGTACTTAGCACAGGGAAATATAAGATTGGTAAGAGAAGCTTTACGGGAAAGAGGAAGGCTGTTGAAAAACGCTCCGCATGTTTGTCATACACTTGCATTTGCTGTTCCTTTTTACAACAACTGGCAAAAATGGTATTACTGGTGTGGTTTATTGCTGTATGAATTTTTATCTGGCAAATGGAGTTTAGGCAAAACAAAATTTTTATCTAAGAAAGGAACATTAAGAAACCTGCCCGGGCTGGCCGAAGAAAAATTAACTGGCGGTATTTTATACTTTGACGGTCAGTTTGATGACAGCCGCCTCGCTATTAACCTTGCCCAAACAGCAACAGAGCAAGGAGCTGCTGTAATCAATTATTTTTCGCTGATTGGCTTTATAAAAAAAAATG
>CAZBTD010000143.1:0-3391 GCA_964494815.1 uncultured Ferruginibacter sp.
CGTTAACGGGTCAATTGGCTATTTCAAAGGGAGGATTAGGATTTGTAATGGTAGAAGGCATGGAAAGGGATGTGGTGGTGAGGCCAAATGATTTTGGCAGGGCGCTGCATGGCGATACAGTGAGGGTGCAAATAAAAAAAGATGGCAATGGCAAACGTACCGAAGGGGTAATTACAGATATTGTTGAAAGGAAACAAACAACTTTTATCGGCAGTATGCAGGTAAGAAATAATGTGGCATTTTTTATCCCTGCATCTGAAAAACCAATTCCGGACTTTTATATTCCATGGGAAAAACTGAATGGCGTAAAGGATGGCCAAAGGGTAGTGGTGCGTTTGGTAAAGTGGGATAAAACTGACCGCAAGCCCGAAGGTGAAGTGGTAAGTATTTTGCAAGCCAGCGATTTAAATGATATGGCGATGAAAGAATTGCTGCTGGAAGCAGGCTTTCCTTTATCATTTGAAAAAGAAGTGCTGGCAGAGGCTGCATCCCTGAGCGATAAGATTACAAGGGAAGAAGAAAGAAAGCGAAAGGATTTCAGGGATATACTAACGTTTACCATCGACCCGGTAGATGCAAAGGATTTTGATGATGCTATTTCTATAAGAAACCTGGATAATGGTTACTATGAAATCGGCGTTCACATTGCCGATGTAAGCCATTTTGTAAAGCCGGGTGGTATATTAGACAAGGCAGCTTATGAAAGAGCCACCAGTGTTTATTTGCCCGACAGGGTGAACCCAATGTTGCCGGAAAGAATAAGTAATGAATTGTGTTCCCTTCGTCCGCATGAAGATAAATATACTTTCTCTGCTGTGTTCCAGGTTACTAACAGGGGAGAAATAAAAAGTAAATGGATTGGCCGTACCATCATCCACAGCAACCACCGCTTTACTTATGAAGAAGTACAGGATATAATTGAAAAAAAGGAAGGATTGCATTTTAAAGCAATTTTATTATTGAACGGTTTAGCACAACAATTTCGCCAGCAGCGTTTTGATAATGGGGCCATTAATTTTTCTTCACAGGAAGTAAGGTTTAAGCTGGATGAAAATGCAAAACCAATTGGTATTGTTATTAAAGAAAGCAAAGAAGCTCATCAACTCATTGAAGAATTTATGCTGTTGGCAAACAGGGCAGTGGCTGAATATGTATCAAGAATAAAAATTAATAAAGAACCGGTTCCTTTTCCTTACCGCATACATGATACACCCGATGATGAAAAGCTGAAACCATTTGCAGCGTTTGCAAAAAAGTTTGGTTACAAATTCGATATACATGATGAAGCCGCTGTAGCAAGTTCATTTAATAATTTGCTAAAAGAAGTAAATGGCAAACCAGAACAGCATGTGCTGGAGCAGTTGGGGATAAGAACAATGGCAAAAGCTGTTTACACATCTGAAAATATTGGCCACTATGGTTTAGGTTTTGAGCATTATTGTCATTTTACATCACCCATTCGCCGCTATCCCGATGTAATGGTGCACCGTGTGCTGCAGGAATGCTTAGATAAAAATGTGGTGCCTGATAAAAAGATGGAAGAAAAGTGCAAGCATTGTAGCGAAAGAGAACGCAAGGCTATGGAAACAGAAAGGGCATCAAACAAATACAAGCAGGTGGAGTTTATGCAAGATTATATTGGGGAGGAATTTGATGCAGTGATAAGTGGTGTGGCAAGTTTCGGTTTTTTTGCCGAGACAGTATTGCATAAGTGCGAAGGGCTTGTTTCTGTAAGAGATGATTTAAGTGAGTATGATGATTTCAGGCTGGATGAAGCAGACTATGCTTTAGTGGGAATGAGAAGCGGAAGAAAATTCCGTATGGGTGATGCAGTGAAAGTAAAAGTGGCAGCCGCTAACTTAGATAAACGACAATTGGATCTGCATTGGGTGCAGAAGGAAGAAGAAAATCCAAAGTCTAAAATTCAAAAACCAAAAAAGAAAACGAAATAAAATAGTTTACAGAGTGAGGGAATGGAATCACTTTCAACTTTCAACTTTATATGCACTCCTTTATAGAACTCTCAAAAATATTTGAAGAGAAATTTAATACCCGGCATTTCCCGTCTCATACCAAATCCTTGTATGATCCTGCACAGTACATTTTACAATTGGGCGGCAAAAGGGTGAGGCCTGTGAGTGTGCTGATGGGAAATGAATTATTTGATGAAATTACTCCTGATGCGTATGAACTGGCTAGTGCAATAGAACTCTTTCATAATTTCACTTTGATACATGACGATATAATGGATAGAGCGCCGGTGCGGCGGGGCTTGCCAACTGTGCATACAAAATTTGGAGAAAGCACTGCATTGCTGGCCGGGGATGTTATGCTGGTGAGATGCTATGATTACCTGAATAAATTAAGCAGCTCTTCGTTTCATAAAATTCTTCACATATTTAATCATACAGCGGCGCAGGTTTGTGAAGGGCAACAATTAGATATGGACTTTGAAAAAAGAGAAACAGTAAGCATGGATGAATATGTAAACATGATTACTTTAAAAACCTCTGTGTTACTGGCAGCAAGTTTACAACTCGGTTCTATATTGGGCGGTACCACGGAAAGAAACCAGCAGCATTTGTATGAGTTTGGCAAAAACCTCGGTATTGCCTTCCAGTTGCAGGATGATTATTTAGATGCCTTTGGTGATCCGGCAAAATTTGGCAAGCAGGTTGGCGGCGATATTATAGCCAACAAAAAAACCTTTTTGATGATAAGGGCGATGGAAGTGGCAAATGAATCATCAAAAAATGAATTATTAAAATTAATGAACAGCAATCCTTTGGATAAAGTGGAAAAGGTATTGGCGGTATTTAAGAAATGTGATGTAGATACATGGGCAAATGAATTAAAGGAAAAATATTTGCAAACCGCTCTTCAGCACCTGGAAGATATTGCCGTGGTATCAAAACGAAAAGAGCCGTTGAAACAACTGGCCCTTTTCTTAATCGAACGTCAAAACTAAATTGATTACAGCCATAAGACTATTGCTGTAATCATTACCAACAAGTCCACTAACAAACTTCCAAAGAATATCGGGATAATATATTTAACTGGCAGGGCCGCAAGGTTTACTGCTAATACCACCATTAAGGTACTGCAAGTAATAGCTATTAATGCGAACTCATTTCCTGTTAGTACCACTGTTGCAAAAGTTAGTATGGTGAAAATGGTTCCATGACCTACAAGGCTTAATGCTGCCCAGAAAAAACGTTTTTCTTCTTGTGTTTCCATCCAGGCAACAAAACGCTGCCCCAATCCTGCCTGTGCAGTTTTATTTTGATAAAGAGTATGGTTAGCGGCTTGGTGGTGAAGTATTGCTTTCATTGTTTCCTTTTTAATTACGGCACAAATTTCACCAAACATTTCAGCCGGGGTTATGACCATT
>CAZBTD010000143.1:3491-7171 GCA_964494815.1 uncultured Ferruginibacter sp.
AAAATAAAATACTTAATTTACCATCCTGTAAATCAATACTAACATGCCCAATTCTTTATTCAGAACAAAGAAGATTTCAAATATTGTAGCAGAAGGCGGTGATGATGATCCACATGCACATCATGGATTAAAACGTGTGCTGAATGTACGTGACCTTACTTTCTTTGGCATAGCTGCTATTCTTGGAGCTGGTAGTTTTAGTAGTTTGGGCGGCGCCGTATTTAATGGCGGCCCCGGTGTGGTGATATTATTTATAATAACTGCAGTTGCCTGTGCATTCACGGCTTTTTGTTATAGCGAATTTGCAAGCCGTATCCCTGTTGCAGGCAGCGCTTATACATATGCTTATGCCAGCTTTGGCGAATTGTTTGCCTGGATAATTGGCTGGGCATTGATAATGGAATACAGCATTGGCAATATTTATGTTGCATTTAGCTGGAGTGATTACTTTACCTCTTTTCTTGATAAAGTAGGTGTGTATGTACCGCATTGGCTAAGCACAAGCTATGCAGAGGCAAAAGGTGCCGTGGCCGACAATGGAAACCTTGATGATATTGCTGCATGGAATACAGCACCAATGATTGGCAGCTTACGAATCATTTTTGATTTGCCTGCACTTGTTATCAATCTTCTTATTACATATTTAGTTTTTCGTGGT
Organism: uncultured Ferruginibacter sp.; assembly: GCA_964494815.1. Classification (GTDB taxonomy): domain Bacteria; phylum Bacteroidota; class Bacteroidia; order Chitinophagales; family Chitinophagaceae; genus Ferruginibacter. The sequence goes on from CAZBTD010000143.1 coordinate 4,150, forward strand.
GTAAAAGAGAGCCGCAATTTTAGCAATGTGATGGTGATATTGAAGATGGTGGTGGTAGGCCTTGTAATTTTAGTAGGAGGCTATTTAGTTTTTTCAAACGGGCTTACACACAATTGGGTGCCTGCTAATGATGAAGGTGTACATTCATTCATGCCAAATGGTTTTAGTGGTGTAATGGCGGCTGTGGCAGGTGTGTTCTTTGCTTATATCGGCTTTGATGCGGTGAGTGTGATGGCAGAGGAAAGTAAAAACCCACAAAGGGATTTGCCAAAAGGGATGATTTATTCGCTGGTGATATGTACTGTGGTTTATATACTGCTTACACTGGTGTTAACAGGTGCAGTGAATTATAAAAACTTTGATGGGGTAGGCGATCCGTTGGCTTTTATTTTTGAAAAAGATAATTTGAATGTAGGCTGGATGCAGTTGCTGGTAGCTATTTGTGCTGTTGTTGCCATGACAAGTGTATTGCTTGTTTTTCAAATGGGGCAACCAAGAATATGGATGAGTATGAGCCGTGATGGTTTATTGCCGCCGGTGTTTCAAAAAATACATCATAAGTATAAAACACCTTCTTTCTCCACAATTGTTACCGGGTTGGTTGTCGGTATTCCTATTTTATTTACTGACAAAACTTTTGTGCTTGACTTTACAAGCATTGCCACCTTGTTTGCTTTTGTATTGGTTTGCGGTGGCGTATTGTTGATTCCGCCGAAGGAAAAAGAGCATGGAAAATTCAACCTGCCGTATATCAATGGTCAATTTGTTTTTCCATTGATTGTATTTGGTGCCATTGCATGTTTGTTTATTTTTTCTAAGAACTATTTTGGCAATATTTTCAATTTTGATTTTAGCGGTAATAAAGATTATGCTGAGGGCAAGATTAGTTTTATGGATGCCGCCACACCAAATATTTCTTTAATAATTTTTTGGATAGCTGCCGTTGTTCTTTCTGCAGCTGCATTTGTAAAAAAATATTCTCTTATCCCTTTAATGGGGCTTATTACCTGTATGTACCTGTTAACCGGCATGACCAAAAATAACTGGGTTTGGTTTTTAGGCTGGTTGGGAATTGGTTTAGTTATTTACTTTTTATATGGCTATAAAAAAAGTAAGCTGGCACAGTAGCGCCAGCCTGCATTGAATTAATTTCAACAGTTTATTTGGTTTCTTAATTCTTGAGTATCGTAAACTCACACCTCCTGTTCAGCTGGTGGTTTTCTTCAGAATTGCCTGGGGCTACAGGTTTTGTTTCACCGTATCCATGCGAAATAATCCTTGCTGGTGCTATACCTTTTGAAAGTATGTATTCCATTACGCTTCTTGCCCTGTTATCACTCAGCTTAAGATTGTATTCATCACTGCCACGGCTGTCGGTGTGGGCGCTCATCTCAATTTCTATGGCCGGATTTTCCTGCATTAGTTTTACTACACGGTCAAGCTCTACAAAACTTTCGGGGCGCAGGCTCCATTTGTCAAAATCAAAGAACACATTGTTGAGCCTTACAACAGCGCCAATTTCAATTGGTACCATGTAAATGTCTTTATGTATTTCTTTATAACCGGCTTTTACAAACGAATCAAGGTTCATGTTTTCGCTGATGGCAAAAAAGTGATCGGCCTGCGCATGGATGCTGTAATTTTTATTGTATGGCAATACCATTTTAAAAGCGCCATCCACCGGGCTTGAAATGGCGGTGCCTGCAAGCGTTCCATCAGGCAGTGTTTCATAAATGAGGTTGGCGCTCAGCGGCTGGTTTGTTTTTTTGTTATATACATTGCCGCTTACCAGCACTACGGGGTTTGGTTTTTCTTTCTCTAATAATTTTATTCTTACAATATCGCTTTCGCCATAGCTGTCCTGTGCAGTGCTCATGTATGCATATTCACCACCGGCATCCATTGTAAAAAACGATTCAATCTCCGGTGTATTAATCGGTTCGCCAAGGTTTACCGGCTCACTCCATTTTTGCCAGCTCTCATCAAGGCGTTTGCTCATCCATATATCATTGTAGCCAAAGCCACCATCCCGGTTGCTGCTGAAATAAAGTGTAACACCATCGGGCGCTAAATAAGGAGTTGTTTCGTTGGTATGTTTTCCATTAATGATTTTGCCGAGGTTTTTTGGTTCTGTCCATGTATCGTTCTCTGCAGGAAAACTTACATACAAATCATTGTTCTGCCCGCCTTCTTCCGGCGTCATATAATAGAGTAATGCCATTCCATTGTTGGCCATCGTGGCGCCGTTTTGCCTTCCCTGGTCGTATTTGGCAAAGTTTTTAATCCGCAGCATTTCCGGCTTGCTCCAGTACCCATTTTTCTTTAAATAACACATGCTGATACCACGGCCATAGTAATCGCCATTGATGAAAGCATTGCGTATGAGTATTTGATTATTATCGGGAGAAATCCAGAACACTGCATTGTAGTAGTATGTATTTAATGGATAGCCCAAATGAACAGCCTTGCTCCACTTGCCGCTTACACTGTCCCTGTAGCTGAACCAGATATCCTGTGCATTCGGTACTTCACCAATCTTTGTATTTTGAGGATCGCTTTCACGAATGAAAAACAACAAACTGCCATCAGCAGAAATAGTAGGCCTTAGCTCCGGGTATTCTGTATTGATGGGCAAGCCCAGGTTTTCAATTTTGATGATGGTTTTTTCTGATATTACATTTTCTTTCTGCTCAATCATTTTTTCACCTTCTTCTAATTGGGCTTTTGCAAAAGCTGTTTGTGCAAATGAAAATGAATGGCATAGGAGTAATGCTGAAAAGAGGGATACTTTTTTCACAGAAAGCGGATTTAGTTAGTTTGGTAACGAAAAAAAGAGGGGCTTTCTTGTCTTTGGAATAATGTTTATTTATCAACAAAATGCAGGTGAAAAATAGGCGATAAAAAAAGCTTACAGAATTGTATGTTCAGCAAGCTTATCGATACAGAAAATTTATGAGTTATTACTGGACTTTTACCACCGGTTTCATTTGTACATGCTGCCCGTTTTGATAACGTATGTAGT
>CAZBTD010000144.1:0-7169 GCA_964494815.1 uncultured Ferruginibacter sp.
GTGGAATGTATCATGGCAAACTTCAGGAATGTAGAGAAACAGGATACCGATTTTGTTGGCGGCTATGTAATTTATTCAGGCGCCAGCCGTGAAAAATTCAATGTAAATATTGAACCAGCGCTTGGCGCTGATTTTAAAGAAGCCATGAGTGAACCCGGCAAATGGAGTGTGTATATGTATATGCAGGGAGAAACAATTCCTAAAGCAACAAATCATGTACGGTTAAGTACAGATAAAAAAGACCAGTGGGGTATTCCGTTGTTGATTGCGTCTGTTGGTTATGATAACAACGATGATAAGATGGTGAAGGATTTTTTACAAGAGGGTAAAGCAATGATGGAAGCATGTGGTATAAAAGAAGTAAATACTTATGATAATCGCCAGGCACCCGGTTTGGATATTCATGAAATGGGCGGTTGCAGAATGGGTAGAGACCCAAAAACATCAATGCTCAATGAATGGAATCAATTGCATCATTGCAAAAATGTTTTTGTTACCGATGGCGCTTGCATGACAAGTACAGGAAGCCAGAGCCCGTCTATTTTATATATGGCGTTTACTGCAAGGGCTGTTAATTATGCAGTGGAAGAAATGAAAAAAGGAAATTTATAATAAATGAAAAGAATTTTTTTTAGACGAACTGTAGTATGCAAACCCAGCATCGTTGTGTCACTCACTTCAACTGCATTGCTGCTATTAAGCATATTCTATTGCAACAAAGTATCTGCACAGCAGAAAACCTATTGCAATCCCATCAATGTAGATTACGGCTACACACCTCATCCATCATTTACCGAATGGGGAAAGCACAGAGCCACAGCAGATCCCGTTGTTGTAAACTATAAAGGTGATTATTATTTATTTAGTACTAATCAATGGGGCTACTGGTGGAGCAGCGATATGCTAAACTGGAAATTTGTGTCAAAGAATTTTCTCCGTCCATGGAATGATACCAAAGATGATTTGTGTGCACCAGCAGTTGGAGTTATTGGTGATACGATGGTTGTGTTTGGCAGCACTTACACAAGAACATTTACACTCTGGGGAAGCACCGACCCAAAAGAAAATAAATGGTTTCCACTTGTTGATTCATTTGAAATTGGTGGATGGGATCCGGCATTCTTTACAGATGATGATGGAAAATTTTATATGTATAACGGCAGCAGCAATAATTACCCTGTGTATGGTGTGGAGTTGGATAGAAAAACATTTAAACCAAAGGGAACAAGAACAGCCATGTATATTTTAGAAGCATGGCGCTATGGCTGGCAACGTTTTGGTGAACACATGGACAATACTTTTCTTGATCCATTTATTGAAGGCGCATGGATGACGAAGCACAACAACAAATATTATTTTCAATATGGTGCCCCCGGAACTGAAATGAGCGGCTATGCAGATGGAGTAGTAATGAGTGATGCACCGTTGTTTGATGGCCATCAAACATTTCCTCAAAGCGACCCATATAGTTCTAAGATGGGAGGTTTTTCAAGAGGCGCTGGTCATGGAGCTACATTTACCGATAACAATAATAATTACTGGCATATTTCCACCAGCATCATCTGCGTAAAAAATACCTGGGAAAGAAGAATGGGTATTTGGCCAGCTGGTTTTGATAAAGACGATGTGATGTGGTGCAATACTGCTTTTGGTGATTATCCTTTGTATCTTCCATCTGCAGCCACCAAAGATGCTTTCCGCCCAGAATGGTATTTGCTTAATTACAGGAAACCTGTTACCGTTTCATCAACATTGGCATCTTTTTATCCCAATAATGCCAATGATGAAAGCATTAAAACATACTGGAGTGCAAAAACAGCAGACAAAGGCGAATGGATACAATCTGATTTAGGCAATGTATCAACAGTAAATGCAATCCAAATCAACTACGCAGACCAGGATGCGGAATTCATCGGCAAGCAAACGAGTATTTACCATCAGTATAAATTGTATTCTTCGCTTGATGGAAAGAAATGGAATTTATTGGTTGACAAGAGCAGCAACAAAACAGATGTGCCACATGAATATGTAGAACTGCCAACGGCAGTACAAGCAAGGTATATAAAGCTGGAAAACATTCACATGCCAACAGGTAAGTTTGCTGTCAGTGGTCTTCGTGTGTTTGGAAATGGCGGCGGAGCTAAACCGGATGCCGTAAAAAATTTAATTGTATTAAGAACAGAAAAAGACAAACGCAGTGCTTACATAAAATGGAACCCGGTTGATAATGCCTTTGCTTATAACTTATACTGGGGTACAGCGCCGGATAAATTGTACAACAGTATTATGATTTACGATTTTAATGAATACTGGTTTAAAGCAATGGACTTAAAGAAGGCATACTATTTTTCTATTGAGGCAATCAATGAGAATGGAGTAAGTGCAAAAACACCAGTGCAAAAAGCAGACTAATGAAATTTATAAAACTCATACTGCTGTTTCTTTTATGCTGTAATACCATCAACGCACAGCCCTCTCCGCCGTATTGGGAAGATATACAGGCTTTCAAAAAACAGGATGCCGACAGTATGCCACCAAAAAATGCTATTCTTTTTGTTGGCAGCTCTTCTTTCACTAAATGGACAGACGTGCAGGATTATTTTCCGAAGCATACAATCATCAACCGTGGTTTTGGTGGCTCTACACTGGTGGATGTAATACGTTATGCAAATGATATTATCATTCCATACCAACCTAAACAAATTATTATCTACTGCGGTGAAAATGATTTGGCCTATTCAGACACAATCACTTCAGTTGAGGTGTTTAACCGGTTTAAGCAATTGTTCGGAATAATTAGGAGCTCATTTTCTAAAACACCAATTGCATTTATCTCACTTAAGCCAAGCCCTAGTAGAAAACATCTTATGCTTAAAATGGTGGAAACAAATTTATTTATTGAAACTTTTTTAAAGAGGCAGAAGCATACTGAATTTATTGATGTGTATCATAACATGGTTGATGATACCGGTGAACCACTTAAAGATATTTTTTTAGAAGATAACTTGCACATGAATGCAAAAGGTTATCATATTTGGCAAAAATCAATTCAACCACATCTTATTAAAACAAACAATTAAAAATACAGGACGATGAAACGAATAACAACACTGCTGGTTTTAACTGTCATTATTTGCTTTAATTCAAAAGCACAAACCAATGATGCAAAAATGAAAACCTTCATTGATGCATTAATGAAAAAAATGACATTGGAAGAAAAAATAGGACAATTGAATTTACCGGGCAGTGGAGATATTGTTACCGGGCAGGCAAGCAACTCTGATATTGGTAAAAAAATAAAAGAAGGAAAAGTAGGAGGGCTGTTCAATATAAAAACAGTTGCTAAAATTAAAGCAGTACAAAAAGTAGCTGTTGAAGAAAGCCGTTTGAAAATCCCGATGATATTTGGCATGGATGTAATACACGGTTACGAAACGGTATTTCCTATACCATTGGGTTTAAGCTGCACATGGGATATGAAAGCCATTGAACGCACTGCACAAATTGCTGCACAAGAGGCCAGTGCCGATGGCATCAACTGGACATTTTCTCCAATGGTGGACATTGCCCGTGACCCACGCTGGGGACGTATTGCAGAAGGTAATGGCGAAGACCCATATCTCGGCGGCGAAATTGCAAAAGCAATGGTGAAAGGTTACCAGGGCACAAGCGGCAGCTATAAAAACAACAACATCATGGCTTGTGTAAAACACTACGCTATGTATGGCGCAGCAGAAGCAGGAAGAGATTATAATATAACTGACATGAGCCGTGTAGGAATGTTCAATAATTATTTGCCACCATACAAAGCAGCAGTGGATGCAGGTGTTGGCAGTGTGATGGCATCATTTAATGAAGTGGATGGAATACCTGCAACAGGAAGTAAATTTTTAATGACAGATATATTAAGGAAACAATGGGGCTTTAAAGGTTTTGTTGTAACCGATTATACCGGCATTAATGAAATGATAGATCATGGCATGGGCGACCTTCAAAACGTATCGTCACTTGCATTAAATGCAGGCATTGATATGGATATGGTGGGTGAAGGTTTTCTGACAACATTACAAAAGTCATTGAAAGAAAAAAAGATAACTGTTGCACAAATTGATGCAGCCTGCAGAAGAATACTGGAAGCAAAATACAAACTCGGTTTGTTTGATGATCCATATAAATATTGCAATGAAGAAAGAGCTGCAAAAGAAGTATTCACTAATGCAAACAGGAACGAAGCAAGAGCAATAGCTGCACAAAGTTTTGTATTGCTGAAAAACCAGGACAACATTTTACCACTAAAAAAAACAGGCACTATTGCATTGGTAGGACCGTTGGCAGATGCAAAAGAGAATATGCCGGGCACATGGGCTGTGGCGGCAAGATTTAGTGAAGCCATTTCATTGTTAAAAGGGTTAAAAGAAGTGGCTGGCGATAAAGCAAATGTTGTGTATGCATTGGGAAGTAATCTTGATTACGATGCAAAATTTGAAGAAAGAGCCGGCATGTTTGGAAAAGATTTTAAAAGAGATACAAGGCCTGCCCAGGAAATAATTGATGAAGCTGTGAGTATTTCAAAAAACGCAGATGTAATTGTAGCAGCTATAGGTGAAAGTGCTGAGATGAGTGGCGAATGCAGCAGCCGCAGCAGTATAGAAATACCACAGGCGCAAAAAGATTTATTGGCTGCTTTATTGAAAACGGGTAAACCAGTTGTATTGGTTTTATTTACAGGAAGGCCATTGGCAATAAAATGGGAAAGCGAAAAAGTGCCTGCTATTTTAAATGTGTGGTTTGGTGGCAGCGAAGCTGGTTATGCTATTTCAGATGTTTTGTTTGGTGATATAAACCCATCAGGTAAATTAAGTACCACATGGCCGCAGAATGTTGGGCAGGTTCCAATGTATTACAATCACAAAAACACTGGCCGTCCGTTGGGCGAAGGCAAATGGTTTGAAAAATTCCGTAGTAATTATCTTGATGTAAATAATGATCCGGTGTATCCATTTGGCTATGGATTAAGCTATAGCAATTTTTATTACAGCAATATAAAATTGAGCAGTACTGCTTTAAAAGCAGGACAAAGTATTACTGCGTCTGTAGTGGTAACTAATAACAGCCACACCGACGGAAAAGAAGTAGTTCAATTATACACCCGTGATATAGTTGGCAGCATTACAAGGCCGGTGAAAGAATTGAAAGGGTTTCAAAAAATTGAATTGAAAGCAGGGCAAAGCAAAACAGTGGAATTTAAAATTTCCGTTGATGATTTGAAGTTTTATAACAGCGATTTAAAGTTTGTAGCAGAGCCTGGTGATTTTAAAGTTTTTATTGGTGGTAACAGCCGGGATGTGAGAGAAGCATCCTTCAAGTTGCAATAAGATTGATACAAACCCAGCCGGAAGGTTGGGTTTATTATTTGTGCCGTAGGCACACAATATTGGTAGAGAATATTATATATAAATATTGATGAGGCGTGCTATAGGTACGAAACTTATATTTAAAGTTTGCTGTTGTATGAAATTGTTTTTTTCTTTTATTTTTTCTTTCATCGCAATCAATCATTTGTTTGCAGCAGATAGTTTATTGATAGCATCACCAGACAAAAAAATTATTGTTACTGTTCATTTTAAAAGCAACATTAGTTATACAATTAAATTTGAAAACAAAACAATCCTTTATCCATCGTTGATTGATTTGTCACTGGAAAACAAGCCCTCTCTTTCAGAAAAAATAAAATTAAAATCGCATACTATAAAAAATGTTGATCAAACAATCACATCTCCCGTTCCTGAAAAAAGAAGAATTATCCGTGATAATTATAACGAACTGATGGCGAACCTGCAGCAGCCTTACTCTTTAATATTCCGTGTGTACAACGATGGCTTTGCCTATCGCATTGCAACAAGGTTTAAGGATTCAATCGTTGTAAAAAATGAAAAAGCATTGTTTGCTTTTGAAAAAGGAAAGAAAGTACTGTTGCCGTTGATTGACCCGGGCCAGCGTACAGACAAATTCCACACCAGTTTCGAAGAGTTATACCAGCAAAAAACAATTGACAGTTTAACTGTACAATCATTTGCTTATTCACCAGTGTTGGTTGGCGGTGATGATGAAATTAAAATTGCCATCACAGAATCGGATTTGGAAGATTACCCGGGAATGTTTTTGCAGGGAACTATTTCTAATGCGATGGAAGGTTTATTTGCACCTTTTCCTTTAGAAACAAAAATGACTGATGGCGAGTTCCCACAGGAAGTAGTAACAAAGCGAGCCAACTATATTGCTAAAACAAAAGGTACAAGAAATTTTCCCTGGCGTGTATTAATCATTGCCAAAGAGGATAAAGATTTGCCGGGCTGCGATTTAGTGTATCGACTGGCATCACCTTCAAAAATAAAAGATGCATTATGGATAAATCCAGGTAAGGGAACTGACGAATGGATCATTGGTATCAACTTATTCAACATTCCTTTTAAAGCAGGCGTTAATACTGCTACGTATAAATACTATATAGATTTTGCAAAGCAATTCGGCTTGCAGCGTATTATGATGGATGCAGGATGGAGTAACTATAAAAATCTTTTTGATATCACTCCTGAAATAAACATGGACACTATTGCAGCATATGCAAAAAGCAAAGGCATCAAATTAAGCATGTGGACTTTGTGTTCTACACTGGATAAACAATTAGACAGTGCATTAAACCAATTCAATAAATGGGGTGTTGATTTTATCATGACAGATTTTATGGACAGGGATGACCAGCCCATGGTGAATTTTTATGATCGCATTTCCAAAGCCTGTGCTGATAAAAAAATCATGATCATGTTTCATGGGGCCTATCCTCCTAAAGGCTACAACCGTACATGGCCAAACAATATTACAAGAGAAGGTGTGTTGGGTTCTGAGTACAACATCTGGAGTGATAAGCCCACGCCGGAGCATGATGTAACATTGCCTTTTACAAGAATGTTAGCTGGCCCGATGGATTATGAACCTGGAATTTTAGATAATGCAACAAAAGAACAATTCAGGCCGATTGGTAAAAAGGTAATGAGCCAGGGGACAAGATGCCATCAACTGGCAATGTTTGTAGTGTATGACAGCCCGATACAAATTTTTGCTGGCAACCCTTCGCAGGGAATGATGGAGCTGGAGTTTATGAGATTTTT
>CAZBTD010000145.1:0-7108 GCA_964494815.1 uncultured Ferruginibacter sp.
TGATCGTCGGCATTCGCCTCTTCCGTTCCGTTCTTTCAAACTCAAACAGCGCGCCTGGGCGGCCCTTCCGGAACCGCCATATGGCGCGCCAAAATCAAAGCCAATCGGCGGGGCGGCGCTTCAAGCGTGGCCGCGGCCGTTCCGAATGAGGGGCGTTATCTACTGAGGGCGTCCCGAAGCGTCAAGCAGCGCCACGGTCATATTCGCCGGGTCAGAACGCATAAGGGGCCGAAAAGGCGGGGCAGCTCAGTTCGAGTTCAGTGGAATCTGGCTCTGGGCGCGATTCAGAAAGTTGCGGGAGTCGTTCTCGACGGCGGCATCCTCTGATGCGGAGCTGCAACGGGCGACCGGCAAACGGCTACCGGTAGACGCTTCGCGTCGGCAACGGCGACGCCGCTCCGCAGCTTCCTGATCTTGCGTCTGCGCCGCAGTCTCCGTGGCGGCGCTTTGAGCTTCAGTCACGGGCGCAGCTTCTGGAGCGGGCGGCGCTACAGGCGCGCCAGCAGCCACTTGGAAAAGAACGACAAAAACTGCGTCAATCATAGAGCACCTCGGGGAAGAGTAGCCACTGATAGTAGCGAGCGGCGTACTTGGCCATGCCTCTGGTCGCAAAAATAACGCGGCGGGTCGATGCCGCCACATACTTGCAAACTGTTCGACGACCCGGGCCACATTGTGTAACGAACGAGGATGGCGCTGCTTTCTTTGGAACAGGTTCGTGAAGGGCTCGCCGAACCTTCGATATTGCCGCAAAACCTCGATTTCGCGCGACAGGCGATCCTCTTGCTGCAATTGAGCCGCGACGAGCTTAGGCGCGCCAGCTTTCTAGACGACCGTATCCGCAATCCGCAGACCAGTGGCCGCTGGGTGCAGTTCGAGCAAATCGAGCAGCTCATCGGCGCTCTCGCGCATGTGAAGCCCCTCCACTTCATCTTTCATAGCGGGCATGTCGGCTCGACCATGATAAGTCGCCTTCTTGATGAAGCCCCGGGTGTGCTCAGTTTGCGTGAGCCGCTCGCATTGCGAACATTGGCTGACGCTTTCGATCTAAGGGGTGAGGACTTTTGCCTCGCCAGTCCCGGGCAACTCGATCGCCTTCTCAACTGGTTTGTTGTCCTTTGGGCGCGTGGGTACGCTGACACCAAGACTGTCGTCTTAAAGGCGACAAGTAGTGTCGCTCGCCTTCATCCTAATCTGCTGAATTCAGCGCCGCACGCCCGTGCTATTTATATGAATTTGAAAGCCGAGAGCTATCTCGCCACCTTGCTCGCAGGCGCCAATTCCCATCTCGACCTTCGCGGCATGGCGGGCGAAAGAATACGCCGACTGACGCGGCTCATCGACGCCCGAAGTCCAACACCTCTGCATGCTATGAGTCTCGGCCAAATCGCCGCCATGACATGGGCCACCGAGAGGCTCACCCAAAAACAGGCCGAAGCGGGCTTTCCCGATCGCGTCTTGTCCATAGATTTCGACGCGTTCTTAGGCGAGCCGCGACAATACATGCATCAAATCACGACGCACCTGCAGATCGAGGCGCCGAGCTCTTTTCTGAACGACATCGAAAACAGTCCCGCGTTTAGCCAGTATTCCAAGGCTCCCGAACAAGGCTACACGCCTCTCTTGCGGGCGCGAATTCTCGAACAGTCACGCCATGACAACGCGCGGGAAATACAAGCTGGCCTGCATTGGCTCGAGGCTTTGCGGCGCGCCGCGCCTCACATCGAGTTCTAACGCGACCACTTTCGAGTGAGGTTCTGGCGCACGACCTCAAGCCGCATGCGGTTTACCCAATTCATGTTGTTGCCTTCGATCGCGCTCACTTCGCCTAGCTCGAACAACATCGCGCGCTCTTGTTCGTCCGGCACCATGCTCTCGATGAAGGTAATCGAAACCAGGCGTTGGCCCGATCGCACGGGCGCAACCTCGTGCAGCGTTGTTGATGGATAGAGAATTGCGCTTCCGGGCGCCAGTTTGAGCGGCATGGCGCGCACGCCAAGGTGGATCACCAGCTCGCCGCCCTCATATGTGCTGGGGTCCGAAATGAACACGGTGCAGGAGACATCCGACCGCAACGGACCTTCTGGTAGGGGCAAGAAGGCCGCGTCCGCATGGGCGCCGTATTTCATCCCGGGTTCGTACCGCGCCAACAGGGGCGCCGCGAAACGACGGGGCAACGCGAAATCGCGAAACTCGCGCGATCGCCACAGCGCGTCGCTCACAATCTTGGATGAGTCAGAGTACGCCTGCCCATGGGTCTCCGCCTGGAGATTCTGCTTCTGGTCGAAACCAGAATTCGATGCGCGGCCATCAATGAAGCGCACCTCCCCCGCATATTGGCGCAGCTTCGCGACTTCAGGCGCCGTCAGAAGGTTCTTGATTTCTAGAAACATGGGGCCCTTCACTACGTCCCGTTGGGGTTAGCTGCAATGAGACCGGATCGACGTTGCCCACAAAGAACGGTTCAGCTAGCGTTTTGGAATGACGGCGACGGGGGACGAGCTTGCAGCCCGCGCGGCGCAGGCGGCTAGGGCAGGTCGGATGGAAGAGGCCGCCGCGCTGTGGCGGCAGGCGCTCGCCGTAGATCCCAACAACTCGCAAGCCCTCTTTCACGAGGGCCGACGGCGCGTCGAACAAGGTGATGCGGCCACGGCGGCCTCCCTCTTCTCGCGCGCCGAAATTGCAGACAAATCTAACGCGGACATCCCGCTTTATCTGGCGCTCGCCCAGAAAATGCAGGGCGATATCCCCGGCGCACTGCGGACCATTGATCGAGCTCTAGCGCTGGACCCTTATTCTTTCGTGGCCCTGCTTTCGAAGGGTTCGCTTCTTGAAAGCATGGCCCAACCTCGTCAGGCGGCGCGCGTCTATCGCGATGCGGTAAAGATCGCGCCACCGCCGGTTGCCGTTGCGCCGGCGCAGCGCGGCGCCTTGGAGCACGCGCGCGAAGTGGTTGAGGCAAACGCGCGGGCGCTGGCGGATCATTTGCAGGCGGCGACGAAGAGCACCCGGGCGCGCTACGCCGGCGAGAGGCTGGAGCGTTTCGATGAATGCCTGCAAATTCTCGCAGGGATCCAAACGCCAAAGCCGCAGGAGCCGATCCTCCTGCACTTTCCGCGGCTGCCCGCGATCCCGTTCTTCGATCGCGAGCTGTTTCCTTGGTTCCAGACTCTCGAAGCCGCCACCGATGTCATTCGTGAAGAGCTGATTGGGGCCGTGAAAGAGGATGGCGCGAAGTTTGCGCCGTATATCCAGTTTCCGGCGCACGCGCCCGTCAACCAGTGGGCGGAGCTCAATTGGTCGCCCTCTTGGAGCACCTACTTCTTTTGGCGCGACGGAGTTAAGTTTGAGGACAATTGCGCGCGTTGCCCGCAAACGGCGGCGTTGTTGCAGACCCTCCCGATGGCGCATCAGGCCGGGTTTGGCCCCACAGCGATGTTCTCAACCTTGAGTCCGCGGACACGCATCCCGCCGCATACGGGCTCCACGAACGTTCGCCTCATCTGCCACCTGCCGCTCATCCTCCCGCCTGGTTGCGGTTTCAGGGTGGGTAACGATACGCGAGAGTGGCGCATGAATGAGGCTTGGGTGTTTGACGATACGATCGAACACGAAGCGTGGAACGACAGCGATCAAACGCGTCACATATTGATTTTCGACGTTTGGAACCCGCTTCTAAGCGACGCGGAACGCGAGCTCGTCACCGAGCTCATGACTGCCCTCAACACTTACGACAGCTAAACGGCGACGAGCCGAGCGTTACAGCGTGCGCCAGCGGCGCGGCCGCATGCGCTGTCGATGTTTTTCTACTTCTCAAAAACAAAGCGGCGGGCCGTTGGGCCCGCCGCAAAGTCTGCTTGCTGCAGTGACTTCTTCTTAGAAGTCGACCGTGAAACCAGCGAACACGTACCGACCCAGCGCCTCATAGACTTGCGGGTAGGTGTTGCCGTTGCCCGAACCCGCGCCAACGTTGTTGGAGAGCGGCGGATCGGTATCCAGCACGTTGTTGACGCCGAAGCGGAGGCTGGTGTTGTCGAGGACATCCCAGCTGCCCGACACGTCGAAGTAGCTGATCGCATCGAACGAGGAGTCGAGATCGCCCGCCGCGATCGGCGTGCCAGCCCCGTTAACCTGGTCAACCGAGCCGTAGTAACGCCACGTCGCGTCCACGTCGAACGACCACGGGGTTTCCCACGACACCCGGAAGCGGTGACGCCACTCGGGGTTCGGCGTGCCGCAGACCTGGCCGTAATTGCCGGCGCAGTCGTACGGCGTGATGCCTTGCCCCGGGTCGGTGATCAGCTCGTCGAGCCACGTGCCAACGAGTTGGAAGCCGAGGCTGCCCATCGAACCGACGTCCACCGAGTAGTTGGCGTTGATGTCAACGCCCGTCGTCTCGATGCCACCGATGTTGGTGTTCAGATCTTCGACTTCGCCGCCGGCGACCCAAAGCGATCCCAGGCTCGGATCGCGCGTGATCCGGGCGCAAGATGCCGCGTTCAGGTTAACGTAGCAGTCGTTGAGCGTGTTTTGCGCGCCGGTAGTCGCAACGAGGTTCGAAACCTCGATGTGGAACCAATCCAGCGACACGTTGAAGCCTGGCAGGAACTGCGGCGCGAACACGAAGCCGAGCGTGGTCGTGTCCGAGACTTCCGGCGTCAGGTTCGGGTTGCCGCCGAACAGGCCGTTGTATTGGCCCGCGGGGCTGCCGAGCAGGCCGCTGTCCGACTGACCAACGGTCACTTGCCACGGGTTTGCACCGATGCACGAGGCCGGGATCGAGTTGTTGTTCAGGGCATCGTCGCCGATGTCGTCGCACGGGTCGAACGCCATATCGAAGAGACCAGCGCCTTGCGAGGCGAAGAGCTCGATGATGTTGGCGGCGCGAACCGCACGCTGGAAGCTGCCACGGAAGCGCAGGTCTTCATATGGCGCCCACTCACCGCCGACCTTGTAGGTGTCGGTGGTGATGCCGTTGTTGTAGCTCGAATAGCGGTAAGCGACATCGATCGAAAGCAGATCGGCGAACGCAGCGCCTTCGACGATCGGGATGCGCGCTTCAGTGAAGAAGTCGAACACGTCCGTATCGCCTTGGAGGCCCAACGTCGGACCACCTTGGCCCGCGCCGTCGCCGGTGGTGAAGGCGGTGTCCGTGACGGAGAGAAGATCGTCACGGCGATATTCGAGGCCGACCGAAGCAGCGATGCCCGATTCCGCCCACGGCGAGTGCACGCCGAGTTCACCGGTCAACGAAGCGCTCACGACTTGTTGCGACGCGTCGCCCGTGCGGACCAGCGGGATCTGCAGGTAGTCCAGCGCGTCTTGCGTCACGCCGCCTGGATTCCAGATGTCGTACGGAACGCAGCTCGGATCCGTACCGTCGCCGCCGAGAGCTGTCGGGCCCGTACGGCAGACCGGGCCGAAGCCGGCATCGATGACGTCGAGCGCGCGACCGAGGCGGGCGTTCGAGAAGTCGTTTTGGTAGACTTGCGACAGGCGAACCCGCGAGAACTGGGCCGACACGTCGTAATCCCACGAGTCGCTGACCGGGCCACGGAAGCCGAGCACAGTGCGGTAGGATTCGAACGAGCGGTTGTCCTGACGGCCGCCGCCTTCAGTGTTACGACGACCGATGAAGACCGGAATCGTCGTGTCGGCAGCGATATCGCCGGCGGTGCAGCCCAGAGTGGTCGCGCGCGTTGAACCGAGGTTCGGGTCACCGCAGTTGATCTCGAACGGCGTGCCGAAGAAGGCGCCCGACGGAGCGATCTGAGCGACCGTGCTGTAGTCGCTGAACATCACTTGCGCGTAGGCTTCGACGTTCTCGTTGATCTCGTAGTGACCGAAAGCGCCAGCCGTGTAGCGCTCAGACGGACGCTGGTAGTAGTTCAGCGGGCCGAAGTTGTAAGCGTGCGTGCCGCCAGAGTACGGAATGAACGCGCCGCCTGGGCCACGCGGGGTGACGTTCGCGCCGTTGACCAGCGAGAAGATGCGGCCCGGCGAGGTCGTTGACGAACCACCGCAGCTCCAGTGCTGGGCGCCAGCCGGAACGCCAGCGACAGCGCTGGTCGAGGCCGGGTTCACCAAGCTGTCGAGCGAGCAAGAGGAATAGTCATAGTCGCGCTGCAGCACCGCGTCGTCATGGCGGTAGCTGGCGTAGGCGGTGACATTGCCACGGCCGTCCGGCGCCGAAACGCCGAAGATCGCCGTGATTTCTTGGCCGTAGCCAGTCGTCACGTGGTCTTGCGGCAGTTGGAACTGAGCCGGGTTCGTCGCGGCGCGCGCTGCGATGACTTGGCGAATGTAGCCATCATCCGAGTCGTTCGAGTGCTGGTGGAAGCTGTACTGACCGTCGACGCGGAAGCCTTCGAAGTCATCACGCATGATGAAGTTCACGACGCCGGCGATGGCGTCAGAACCGTACACGGCCGAGGCGCCGCCGGTCAGAACTTCGACGCGCTCAACGAGCGGGCCAGGAATTTGGTTCAAGTCGGCCGCAGAGTCGGTGATCGAGCCATAGCCCATCCGGCGACCGTCGATGAGGACGAGCGTGCGGGCGGCGCCAAGACCGCGGAGGTCCACCGTGGCGGTGCCCGAAGCGCCGTTCGAGATATTCGAGCCTTGCGCCGCGAACACTTGCGGGAGCTGGTTCGTCATATCTTCCACGCGCGTCGCGCCTTGCGTGGTGATATCTTCAGCGGTCAGCTGCGTGATCGGGCTTGTGGTGTAAAGGTTCGGCTGCGGAATGCGCGAGCCGGTAACGACGATTGCGTCGTCATCGTCGCTGCTTGCGTCCTGCGCATGGGCTGGCGAGCCCGCCAGCGCTGCGGCAGCCGCAGCAACGAGCGAAACGCCCGAAAGCAACGACTTACGCTTATCTTCTTTGGAACTCATACTTGAACCCCCTGGTTTCAACCGCGCCGGAGCGCTTGGGACCGATTAACTCCACGCCCAAAGAATCTATCGCCCCTGCGATAGCCACCCGAAACGCGGTACGGACACCGAGGCGTCCCCCACTACGGTGAACGTCCCGAATCGAGCCTGAATTCGGCCCTTAAGGCGCACGCTAACGACATAATCTCGTCACCGTCAAACGCCGATCGCTGAG
>CAZBTD010000146.1:0-5486 GCA_964494815.1 uncultured Ferruginibacter sp.
AATGATGCAGCAGCGTTAGCGGAATTGATTGTTGAAGAAGGAATAGCAGATGAAGTGATATTTTTTTGCGGTGACCAGCGAAGAGATGAATTGCCAACAATTTTAAATGATGCCGGAATTGAAGTGGATGAAATAGTTGTGTATCAAACAATAGAACTGCCGCATTCAATTAATAAGGATTATCACGGCATTTTGTTTTTTAGCCCAAGTGCAGTAAGAAGCTTTTTTAAAATGAATAAACTGAATGAAAAGACAGTTTTGTTTGCAATCGGTAACACAACAGCAAATGAAATAAAAAAGCATTCTTCTAATAAAATAATTGTAAGTGATGAACCAGGCAAAGAAAGCCTTGTTCAGAAAATGATAGAATATTTTGCACCATGAGTCAGACATCAACAATAATAGAGCATACATCATCAACCATGCTTAAAAACGATTTGCTTTTAAGGGCATTAAGAAAAGAAAAAGTAGAACGTCCTCCTGTATGGATGATGAGACAGGCCGGAAGATACTTGCCTGATTATATAAAGCTGAGGGAAAAATATGATTTCTTCACCCGATGCCAAACGCCAGAGTTGGCAACAGAAATTACACTGCAGCCTGTTGACCAGGTTGGTGTGGATGCAGCTATTATCTTCAGTGATATCCTGGTGATACCACAGGCAATGGGTGTGGAAGTGTTGATGGAAGAAGGAAAAGGCCCTTCATTGCCAAAGACAATTAAAACACAAAATGATATTGATGCATTGATTACAACAGGTGCTAAAGAAAGTTTGAAATATGTATATGATGCATTGAGTTTGACAAAAAGAGAATTGAATGGCCGGGTGCCATTGATTGGTTTTGCCGGAGCACCATGGACGATTCTTTGTTATATGGTGGAAGGAAAGGGAAGCAAGACATGGGACAAAGCAAAGCAGTTTGCTTACACCCAGCCGATGCTTGCTCATTCTTTATTGCAAAAGATAACTGACATCACCATTCAGTATTTAAAATTGCAGGTGAAAGCTGGTGCAGATACAGTGCAGGTGTTTGACAGTTGGGCTGGTTCATTAAGCCCGGCAGATTTTAAAGCATTTGCACAGCCTTATTTATTTCAAATTGCTGATGCGTTGAAAGATGATGCACCAGTTATCTTATTTCCTAAAGGAAGCTGGTATGCTTTAAAAGATATAAGTGAAAGTGCTGCAAGCGGTGTTGGTATTGACTGGTGTATTACGCCGCAATTTGCAAGAGAATTAACGCAAAATAAAATTACGATACAGGGTAATTTTGACCCGGCGAAATTATTGGCGCCCATTCCTGAAATAAAGAAAAGTGTGAAAGAAATGATTGATGCGTTTGGTGTACAAAATTATATTGCCAATCTTGGTCATGGCATTACACCAAATGTGCCGGTTGACCATGCGAAGGCATTTGTAGAAGCAGTAAAAGAGTATAGAGCTAATTAATAATTCAATGTCAGTAAAAGAAAACTGGATATCATACATACATCAATTGCAGGATAAAATTTGTTCTGCATTAGAGAATGTTGATGGTAAAGCAAAGTTCTTTGAAGATAAGTGGGAAAGAGAAGAAGGAGGAGGTGGCAAAACAAGAGTAATTGCAAATGGAAATATATTTGAGAAAGGAGGCGTTAATACATCTGTTGTTTTTGGCGATGTAACAGATGCAATGAAAACACAATTGAAGATTGATGGTGCAAAATGGTTTGCCTGCGGATTGAGTTTGGTGATTCATCCTTTGAATCCTTTTGTGCCAACTGTGCATTGCAATTACCGCATGTTTGAACTGTACAATGAAAAAGATGAAGTAATTGACAGGTGGTTTGGCGGCGGCACAGACTTAACACCATATTATTTATTTGAAGAAGATGCAAAACATTTTCATCAAACCTATAAGAATGCTTGTGATGCTTTTGATTCTTCATTTTATCCAAAATTTAAACTTGAATGTGATAATTATTTTGTGAACTGGCATCGTAATAAAGAGAGAAGAGGCATTGGTGGAATATTTTATGATTATCAAAGACCAAATGAAAAACAGGATGTTGACTTCTGGATGAATTTTGGAAAATGTTGTGGCGATGCATTTGTGGATGCTTATATTCCCATTGTAGAAAAAAGAAAAAACACGACATATACTGAAACGAACAAACACTGGCAGGAAATAAGAAGAGGAAGATATGTGGAGTTTAACCTGGTGCATGACAGGGGAACATTGTTTGGCTTAAAAACAAATGGAAGAATAGAAAGTATCTTGATGAGCCTTCCACCGACAGTAAGATTTGAATATAATTATCAACCACAATACGGAACGGAGGAGTATAAAATGCAGGAAGCTTGTTTGCATCCAAGGGATTGGTTGAATGAAGTAAGTGATGCAGAAAGAGAAGAGTGGGCAAGACGTTCTAATACTTGTTAAAACTATCTGGTGCAGGATGTTTGATTTATGATTTAGTTCCGTAGGAACGATATATTGGTAGAAGAATAAAACAATTTTAATTAAGCCCCGTAGGGGCGACAGATTAAAACGTAAAACATTATTTTATGTATCTGCAAAGACGAAACAGAATATTACGCACTACACCGGCAATACGAAGCATGGTGGCTGAAACTGTTTTAACTCCGAATGATTTTATTGTTCCCTTGTTTATTGATGAGGGAACAAATATCAAAACAGAAATCCCTTCCATGCCAAATTATTACCGCAACAGTTTGGATATAACTATACAAGAAGTAAAAGAATTATGGGGTATGGGATTGAAAAGTGTTTTGCTCTTTGTAAAATCAAAAGATGAACTGAAAGATAATACTGGTAAAGAAGCATGGAATAAAAATGGATTGATGCAACGAAGTATTAAGGCCATTAAGGATGCC
Organism: uncultured Ferruginibacter sp.; assembly: GCA_964494815.1. Taxonomy (GTDB): domain Bacteria; phylum Bacteroidota; class Bacteroidia; order Chitinophagales; family Chitinophagaceae; genus Ferruginibacter. The sequence continues at coordinate 2,880 of CAZBTD010000146.1, forward strand.
ATTCCTGAAATGTATGTGATGACAGATGTGGCACTTGACCCATATTCATCTTACGGGCATGATGGTATTGTAAAAGATGGAGAGATTGTAAATGACGAAACTGTGGAAGCATTGGTTAAGATGAGCATCAGCCATGCAGAAGCAGGTGCTGACATGGTGGCCCCAAGTGATATGATGGATGGAAGAATTGGTGCTATCAGAAAAGGTTTGGAAGAAAACAACTTTACTAAAGTTGGTATCATGGCATACAGTGCTAAATATGCTTCCTGCTTTTATGGGCCATTCAGAGATGCATTGGATAGTGCTCCGGGTTTCGGCGATAAGAAAACTTATCAAATGGATTATTCAAACCGTATTGAAGCTGTAAAAGAAGCGTTGATGGATGTGGAAGAAGGAGCTGATATTGTAATGGTGAAACCGGGCTTACCATATTTGGATATTGTAAGAGAAGTAAAGAATGCTGTGACTGTTCCGGTAAGTGTGTATAACATCAGTGGCGAATATGCAATGATAAAAGCGGCTGCACAAAAAGGTTGGATTAATGAAGACAAAGCAATATTGGAAACATTGACTTCAATTAAAAGAGCAGGAGCGGATTTGATAGCAACATATTTTGCGAAGGACGCAATAAAATTATTAAACCACTAAGACGCAAAGGCGCTAAGAAACACAAAGTCTTAGTGACTCTTGGTGTTCTTTGTGTCTTTGTGGTTCAAAAAAATAAAGATGTACGAAAAGAGCAAAGAACTTTTTGAGAGAGCACAACAATCAATTCCCGGTGGAGTGAACTCGCCTGTTAGGGCATTTAAGTCAGTTGGTGGCACACCGGTGTTTATGAAATCTGCTAAAGGTGCTTACCTCTATGATGCTGACGGAAATAAATACATTGATTACATCGCTTCATGGGGGCCAATGATATTGGGGCATGCGTACGAACCGGTTGTAAAAGCAATACAAGAGAAAGCTTTAGGCTCTACATCTTTTGGTGCACCAACAGAGTTGGAAATAGAAATGGCTGAACTTATAATCAGCATGGTTCCAAATGTTGATTTAATAAGAATGGTGAGCAGCGGCACGGAAGCCTGTATGAGTGCGATAAGGCTTGCACGTGGCTATACAAAGAGAAATAAGATTATAAAGTTTGAAGGGCATTATCACGGCCATGCAGACTCATTCTTAGTAAAGGCAGGAAGTGGTGTTGCTACGTTCAATATTCAAACTGTTCCGGGTGTTACAGCTGGTGTTACAAATGATACACTAACGACGGCATACAACGATTTGGAAGGAGTGAGGCAATTAGTTTCTGAGCACAAGGGAGAAATTGCTGCAATCATAGTTGAACCAGTTGCAGGCAACATGGGCTGCATTTTACCAGAACCCGGTTTTCATGAAGGATTAAGAAAGCTCTGTGATGAAGAAGGAATCGTTTTCATTTTTGATGAAGTGATGACAGGCTTCCGTTTGTGTGCTGGGGGTGCACAGGAAAAATTAAATATTAAAGCTGATTTAGTTACATATGGAAAAGTAATTGGTGGAGGTATGCCTGTTGGAGCTTTTGGCGGAAGAAAGGAAATCATGCAACATATTGCTCCATTGGGAAATGTTTACCAGGCTGGTACATTAAGCGGCAACCCCATTGCAATGGTTGCAGGCTACACTATGTTGAAAGAATTAAAAGATAATCCTTCCATTTATAAAGAACTTGAAGAAAAAACAGAATACTTACACAAAGGTTTGCAGGATGTTTTAACTGAATGGGAAGGAGAGCCTTTCCGTATTAATCGTTTTGGTTCTATGATAAGCGTACATTTCAGTGATTTCCCCGTTGTTGATTTTACAAGTGCTGCAGCTGCCAATAACCAGTTGTTCAATAAATATTTTCATGCCATGCTTAAAAGGGGTATTTACCTGCCACCTTCTGCCTTTGAAAGCTGGTTCCTTAATAATGCCCTTACCTATGCCGATTTGGATGAAACCATCAGTAAAACAAAGGACAGTTTACAGGAAATAGTCTGAATTCCCGTTTAAAAACATTAGTCTACTAAAGCAGTAGAAAAATATTTTTGTATTAGTCCACTAATTTAGTGGGAAATACTTATTTTTGTTTTTTACTAAAACCAACATGCAGGTTTCACTGCATTTTATGGAAGGGGAAAAAGAAATTTTATCAGCAAATGAGCAGCACCAGGCAGCGGCCGGTGCCAATCATTTATTTCCTGTTTTTCTCAAACTGGAACAACTCTCTGTATTGATTGTTGGCGGGGGATATGTGGGCAATGAGAAACTGGCTGCAATACTTCAAAACTCACCGCAGGCAACAGTAAAACTTGTTGCTGCACAAATAAGCGATGAAATAAAATTATTTTCTAAAGATTATAAAGTTGAATTAATTGAACGGCCTTATCAATTATCTGATATTGATGGAGCAGACATTGTAATTGCTGCACTCAATGACAGTGAGGTGAGCAAACAGGTGGCAGCCGATGCCAAAGCAAAAGGCAAGCTGGCGAATGTGGCTGATAAACCGGAGTTATGTGATTTTTATTTAAGCTCTGTTGTGCAAAAAGGAAATTTAAAAATTGCAATATCAACCAATGGTAAATCACC
>CAZBTD010000146.1:5586-6962 GCA_964494815.1 uncultured Ferruginibacter sp.
ACTGTGCTTTCCGTTTTTCTTTTTTTATCTCCTGAACAGCTTGTTGCATTTCAGTCGGCACTGCATAAGGATAATCATCTTTTTTACTGGATGCTGCTGGCTGGTTTTATTGCAGAAATTGTTGCCGGTTCAATGGGCATGGGTTATGGTGTAATATGCACCACTGTTTTATTAATCCTTAATGTACCGCCGCCGGTAATAAGTGCCAGCATACATTCTGCAGAATCTTTTACAAGTGCAGCAGGCACCGTTAGTCACTGGCAATTGGGAAATATCAATAAAAAACTGGCGAAAGCACTTGCGGTACCTGCAATCATTGGCGCTGTTATTGGTGCATTGCTGTTAACCTATGTTGGAGAAAAATATGCTAAAACAACAAAGCCGTTTATTGCTTTGTACTCCATGTACCTCGGCATACGCATTTTACAAAATGCTTTTAGACGAAAAGAGAATGGTGGAGAAAAGAAAGCTGTTAATATAAAAGCATTGGGTTTAGTTGGTGGTTTTATTGATTCATTTGGCGGCGGCGGCTGGGGCCCGTTGGTTACAGGTACGTTTATTAAGAACGGCCACACACCAAGGTATGTTATTGGCAGTTCCACTTTTGCAAAATTTATACTTACTGTTGCAAGCGCTGTTACATTTATTTTTACCATTGGTATCCAGCACTGGAATATTGTAGCAGGGCTTTTAATTGGCGGAGTGGTTACGGCCCCTTTTTCTGCAATGCTTACTACAAAAATACCACCCCGGAAAATGTTTGTAATCGTAGGCGTTGTTGTAATTGTGTGCAGCCTTATCACAATTTACCGGGCAGTCTTTTTATAGTTTTCATTTACTTTTATTTTTTCCATGTATAAATTAATAAACACAGTTGTGGTTTCACTGATGATTTTTTTTGCTGGCGCACAGCATAAAACCACACATGCCAATATGCTTTGGTTCAATTATAATAACAGCATCAGGCTGAATAATAAATTAGCGCTTGGTAATGATGTGCAGTTGCGTACAAGAAACTGGACTGAAAAATGGTCGCAGTTTGCAGTGCGTACGGGGATTACTTACCAGTTTAATAAACATTTTTCTGCTACAGCAGGCTTTGCATGGTTTGGCACAGTAAGATATATTAATGATGAGATAGCAGTGCCCAATGAGTGGAGGCCGTGGGAAGAAATTGCATATATCATTGAAGGCAAAAAAATTAATTTTACCCAGCGCCTTCGGCTTGAGCAGCGTTTTTTTCAGCAAATGTCCGGAAGCGAAAAACTTTCTGTATATAAAGAAAGAACAAGACTGCGTTATCGTTTTGAAATTGGCTTTCCCATAAAAAAAGAAAAAGTTGAAGCTGCAGTTGGTAATGAGTTAATGATAAACCC
>CAZBTD010000147.1:0-1234 GCA_964494815.1 uncultured Ferruginibacter sp.
CTATAATTGTCTGATATAATGTAGAAATAACTCCAGCGCAATTTTCTTTTTATCATCAAGATTAAAATCTATTTTATTTTTCAAATAATCTTCCGGATCAAATTTAGAGGGGAAATTAAGTTTCGAGTTTTTTAGCGCCGAATCAATATCCTTAATTCCTTTTTTTAATACTTCATTAAATTCATTGACAAATTCGGGATTGGTTTCAGAAGTACTTACCCAAGCCGCAAATACAAAAGGTAGTCCGGTAAATTTTTTCCATTCTTCTGCTAAATCATATTCGTATTTATAGGTGCCGTTGAGTGCAAAAGTACGATCACCTATAACAACCGCTGCCGTATTTCCACTCACAAATTGTTCGTAGCCCGGTACCGCATCTTCAAATTGAAAATTGGTGTTCCAGAAAAACTTATTCAATACTTTAGTAAGCGTAACAGAAGATTTGGATTGATAATCAAGAATTACAGTTTTAATTTCATGCAATGGAACCATGCTATAAAGCTTCACGCTATCCACCTTTCCGTTAGCGCCAATACAGTAATCGGTAATCACTTTAAAATTTTCCAACTCCGGCAATAAAGCTACCGGCACTAAACCAATTTCAACTTGCTTAAATTTTAATTTCTGGGCGCAAATACTGGGAATGTCTTCCTGTAAATCTATTTTATTAATAAATGTCGAATTCTTTAATCCATACCTAAACGGTAAAGTATTAAAGTAGCTGACTATAGAAATTTTGGTTTTAATAAGAACAGGAAGAGATTATTCTTCGTCGACTAGGTCAATCTTTTTGAAATACATCTTATCGCCCTTCATCACAATAAGAACAGCAGTGTTGGCTTCCTTAATTAAATCATTTGGCATAAAAAATTTCACGTTATCATTCTCCATTAATTTTTTCTGGAAAATAATCTCACGCGCACCACGTTCTAAATCCTGAAAGGTAATACGTAAAATCTCTCCGTATTTATTTGCTCCGATGGCGAAAAACTCTCGCTCTAATAATTGCGCGCGTGTACACTTTATACCTTCATCAATATCAAGTTTTGATTGCTTTGTTGAGCCATCCGTTTTTAAAGTGTCGCCATGAATTTGTAAGCTTGAGCCACGTAAATCTGAAGCCTTAGGTGCAAAACTATACAAAGCAATAACAGCAACAAGTGCAATAGAAATATATGTGAGCTTTCTTAAAAACATTTTTCAATGACTTAATTTACTCTACAAAAAGTAGTTA
>CAZBTD010000147.1:1334-6874 GCA_964494815.1 uncultured Ferruginibacter sp.
GATGGTGCCGGTACAAAATCGTCTTTAGCTTATGCCTATTGGAAGGAAACCGGTGATTTAAATGTTTGGAAAGGGATTGCGCAAGACGCTGTAATCATGAATGTGGATGACTTAATTTGTGCAGGAGCAACTGATAACATTTTACTTTCTTCAACTATCGGACGTAACAAAAATCTTATTCCGGGTGAAGTCATTTCTGCTATCATTAACGGTACTGAAGAAGTTTTGGAAATGCTTCGCAATAACGGAATTAATATTTATTCTACAGGCGGCGAAACTGCTGATGTGGGAGATTTAGTGAGAACCATTATTGTTGATAGCACTGTTGTGTGCCGTATGAAACGCAACGAAGTTGTTTCTAACGACAATATTAAAGCCGGTGATGCGATTGTTGGTCTTTCTTCGTATGGCAAAGCTTCTTATGAAAACGAATATAATGGAGGAATGGGCAGCAACGGTTTAACTTCTGCTCGACACGATGTGTTTGGAAAATCAGTGGCTCAAAAATTTCCTGAGACTTTCGATAATGCACTTCCAAAAGATGTGGTGTATACAGGAGGATTAAATCTTACCGATAAAATTGAAGTGAGCTACGCCGAATCTAACGGTAAGCAAACAACGGAAATGATTGATGCAGCGAAATTAGTTTTGTCGCCAACCCGTACTTACGCTCCCATAATTAAAGCTGTTCTAAATCAATTTGCAGGTCAAATAAACGGACTTGTGCATTGCAGCGGCGGGGCACAAACTAAAGTGCTCCATTTTTTAAACGATGGTTTACATGTTATAAAAGATAATTTGTTTGAAGTGCCCCCACTATTTAAAACCATACACCAACAAAGCGAAACAGACTACAAAGAAATGTACAAGGTATTTAACATGGGACACCGTATGGAAATTTATGTTCCGGAAAACCTTGCCGCTGAAATTATCAAGATTTCAAAATCATTTAATGTAGATGCTAAAATAATTGGTCGTGTTGAAAAAGGAGAAGGAAAGCACGTAACTGTTAAATCAGAATTTGGCGTGTTTGAATATTAGTTTACTTTAACAACACACACTTTAAAGTGCTGTTATCAGAAACGAGGAGGTATTTCTTGCCATCTTTAAATAAATCAAACACCAATGGTTTTCCTGTTCCTTTAATTCGTTTAACTACTTTTTTTAATCCTGCCTGAACAATTTCGAGGTTGCCATTAATTGTATTTATTAAAAAGTACATTCCATCCGTATCAAAATAGTAAGTTGCTCCAACAAAACCTTCATCACTTGTTTCGTGTTTGAATAATTCATTTCCCATTAAATCGTAACATGCCAATTTTGTTTTGTCGACAATCACTATATCTGTTTTCTTATCATCGTCTATTAACTCGAAATAATAGGAAGGATTTTCAAAATCGGTATTTAATTTAGCAATGTCCTTTTTATCCTCAAGACTGATTTTCTCGAGTAAACTGTTCTTGTCGTCATAATAAATGAGAGTTGTGTTTTGCACATTATTAGCTACATCAATAAAATAATCACTGCTATTGGTAATTAATTTATTCGACAGGTCAATTCTTCCCTCGCCTCTGCGACTGTAAACATAAATTTTTCCTTCAGAATCATTTGCAATTAAATAATCACTTGCGCCCACTTTTGCATACTTAACAGGTAAATAAACAGGATGGTCAACTTTAATTGGAGTAAACCTTTCATTTTTTGTTCCGGTAATATTATAATTATAGATTTTATTATCGGAACAGGCAACAATAATCCTGTAATCTCTGGTTTTATCGTAGTCGAGTAAGGAAATTGGATTAGTTGCAGTCGCTGGTAATTTTAGAGGAAATCCCGGAACATAATTTCCGTTTCGATCGATTAAATGAAGATGGGTTTTTGTATTAAATAAAATCTGATACTTGTTATTCTTAAATGCATCAACAGTATAAAATGGGGATAAACTTTGCTCTCCAATATTCTTCTTCCAAAGAATATTTCCTGTGGCACTGGTTAAATACAAATTACCTTTAGCATCTTGAAACAACAACTCATTTTGTCCTGACTTATGATTTAAAAAAGAAAAAGGCCCTTGTGTAATTAATGTATCGGATTCACAGGTCCATAAACCGGGTACATCTTTGTTACCGGAAGTGTTTTGGTATTTAAGCGCGGCCCTAAATTGTAAAAGGTTTTTATAATTACTGATGTTAATGCTATAATCATTTATCCTTTTCACATACACTAAATCGCTATCCGATAAAAAGGTAAATAATTCTTTTGCTTTGTGCGATTGCTTGCTAACATTACAATACACTTGATAGTTAAATTCAACCAGCAAATTATCTTTCGCGTAATTCATGAACACTTCATTTTGTGCGGCAGAAGAATTATTTAAAACTGAATTCATGTAAAATAAATGCCCTTGCAAACTTTCGGATATCACTAAATAATTTGCATAGGCAAAAGCGAATTGAGCTTTTGCAGTAAACAAATCGCCAAGCAGCTCCCTGCATAAATCACTAATACTATCACGTAACCTGAAATTCTTTACTCCTTGAAAATTCATTACGCTATCCGACAAAAAACGCATTGCTTCATTCACCAGCATAGAGTCCTTTATTTGAATTACTAATGCCCTTTCAGTTACATTATTTAAGTTGTATTCGCACTCCACTACAACATCACTAATGTTTTCCGCCAATTGTCTTTGTACATTATACAAAGCACTATCGTTAGCCTGCTTCCAATAAAATGCATTAGACTTAATTTTTAATTTTTCGTGTAACAAAGGATAATTACTTGTAGCCGTTGCCTTATACGACAAAATATTGAAAGGCAGTATTTGGAAAAAATCTACAGTCTTGGCAGGTTGTCCGCTTAGTGCGTTTAGAAATGTTGAAGTATCAGCGTCATTAAATCCATTCATTACTATTGCATCAGGTGTAACTTCAAGTTTAGCTGACGAGACACCGGTTAAAGCAATTTGCTGCGCATTAATTTTCAAATTACTCTTTTTAAGTAAATCATAATTAAAATATACATTGCATAAATCATCTTCATCTAAATTTTTTCGAAGCTGCAAAAATTTCGGTTCCTTACTTAATTTCTTTTCTGCTGCATTAAAACATTTTTTAATCAGTTCCAAACTCTCTGATATTGCCACCACTCCATTCGATACTTGTATTGTATACTTCAAACGATCCTTCCAGAATTCTGCTAATCCCTCCGCATTGACTTCGCATTTTAAATTTTGTGAGAGTAATTCTTTGAAATCTTTTTCCTGAGCCAACTCACGTAAATTAAATGTGATGAGTAAACGGAGACTTTGATTTTCATTATAAAATCCGAGATTAATTTTTCTGCCTTCAAAAAAATCTTTAAAGACTTCCACTTGTGTTGTTAACGAGTCGAAATAAGAAATTTGTGATTCAATGGACTTAATCTGAGACACGCTAGTTAGTCCGTTCCAAATTAAATTTTGGTTAATGAGTTTATTGGTTAATTCGTGAAATCCCGAAACCTCTACCAAACAAACAGCATTGTTTGGTAAAACATCTAAAGCGTTTAAAGCAGGTTTTTTATTTTGTTTCAAATAAAAATATCCCCAAACCGCGGCACCTAAACCTGCAGTAACAAACACGTAAAAAAATATGGTTTTAAATTTTTTCAAATCAAACTATAGCTATCTAAGTTATAGGATAGCCCGATTGATTTTTGATGAAAAAAACCTACTTATTAAACTGCCTTTGTGAATTGTCAGAACTCCAATTCCAGTTGATCAGGCAAGAGTCTGAAGGTTGTACGATGCAAAGGAGTAGAGCCCAGTTTTTTTATCCCTTCCCTATGTTCCTTTGTTGGATAACCCATGTTCCTTTCCCATCCATATCCGGGGTGTTTTATTGCAGCCTCCTTCATAAAATCATCTCTGTAGGTTTTGGCTAAAATACTGGCCGCAGCAATACTTAAAAACTTGGCGTCACCTTTAATGATGCATTGATGCGGAATGTTGTCGTAGGGCTTAAAACGGTTACCGTCAATTAACAGAAGTTCCGGACGAATTTTTAATTGTCCCACTGCTCGCTGCATTCCCGTTATGGATGCATTTAAAATATTGATTTCGTCAATTTCAGTGTTACTTACCTGTACTACAGAAAAAGCGAGAGCTTCCTTTTCTATGATCGGGCGCAACTCGTAACGCACTTTATCCGTGAGCTGCTTACTATCATTTAAAATTTTGTTTTTATAATCTTTAGGTAAAATAACTGCAGCCGCAAAAACAGGCCCTGCTAAGCAACCTCTTCCGGCTTCATCACAACCGGCTTCAATCAAATGCCTATCAAAATACGCTTTAAGCATTATTTTAAATTTGAAAGGCAATTTTTAATGGCTTTGAAATCCGGAACCTTACCCGCATCCTCTAAAACCTCAGCATACTGTATAATTCCATTCTTATCAATAACAAAAGCCGAACGCTTCCCAACTCCTTTCATGTCGAAAACAAAACTTTCATATAACGAATCATAAGCGAGTGAAGCGTCCTTATTAAAGTCACTCAATAACTCGAAATTCAAATTCAATTCTTCTTTGAATTTCTTTAAGGTGAATAGAGAATCGATTGAGATTCCAAAAACTTCCGCATTCGTGGTGTTATAAAAACTTAAATCATCGCGGGTTGAACATAATTCTGCCGTGCATGTACTTGTAAAGGCCAAAGGGAAAAACAAGAGTACCACATTTTTCCCACGCAATTCGTTTAGAACAACGGGTTTCTTATTAGTGTTAAACAGTTTAAAATCAGGGGCTTGTTGAGCAATTTGAACTTTCATCGTTTACAATTATTTAAGTTTATTTTTTAGGGTATGAACAAAGTAAATAATAATTTTGTATTCATAATTAGTAACCTTAAAAACTCATAATAAAATGACATCATTAATTGGAAAAAAAGCACCGTCGTTTAAAGCAGCAGCTGTTGTTAACGGTGGCGAAATCGTAAACGATTTTTCATTAGATCAATATGTAGGTAAGAAGTATGTAATTTTCTTCTTTTACCCAAAAGATTTTACATTCGTTTGTCCAACCGAATTACACGCGTTCCAGGAAAAATTAGCTGAATTTGAAAAACGTGGTTGCGCAATCGTTGGTTGCAGTACCGACACAGAACAAAGTCACTGGGGCTGGTTGCAAATGGATAAAAAGTTTGGTGGGATTAAAGGCATCACTTATCCAATTGTTGCCGACACAAACAAAACCATCTCAATTAACTACGGTTGTTTAAATGGCGACTACTCTATTGACGAAAACGACAATTTTGTTGCAAGCAGTGAAATGATTGCGTATCGTGCTTTGTATTTAATTGACAAAAAAGGAAACGTTCGTCACTTATTGATTAACGATTTACCATTGGGCCGTAATGTTGATGAAGCTTTACGTATGTTAGATGCTTTACAGTTCAATGAAGAAAACGGTGAAGTTTGTCCTGCTAACTGGAGCAAAGGCAAAGAAGGTATGAAAGCAGACCACAGCGGAGTTGCTGATTATCTTGCTAAACACTAAAAATT
>CAZBTD010000148.1:0-6834 GCA_964494815.1 uncultured Ferruginibacter sp.
TTTTATAAAACAGTTTCTGTTTACACCGCCATGCAGCAGCTGACAGAATATGTTTATAAAAACTTTCAATACATCAAAGGAATAACGAGTGTGACCACAACGCTGGATGAAATATGGAAACTGAAAGCAGGCGTATGCCAGGATTTTGCTCATATATTATTGGCAATGCTCCGTCTCCTGGGCATTCCTGCCCGTTATGTAAGCGGTTATGTGTGCCCACACGACCACAACCTGCGTGGCGAAGGCGCCACACATGCGTGGGTGGAAGCATACATTCCTTTTTACGGCTGGCTGGGTTTCGACCCAACTAATAATTGTGTTGTAAACGATTTGCATGTTCGTCTTGCTATTGGGAGAAACTTTAGTGATGTATCACCGGTAAGAGGAACTTACAAAGGAACAGCCAAACAAACATTAGAAGTGGGTGTTTCTGTTTCGTACGAAGATGGACAGGTGAGTAATGAAGTTGCCTCTATTCTTACACCAAAATTAGTTGCAAGTAAACTTGATGAAAAACAAGTAGGTGAAAATAATTCTTACAGAAGGTACATGCAGATGGTGCAGCAACAACAATAATCATTTGTTTTTTCTTTTTATCTTCCGTTCTCAATTGTATCAATGAACGGCCGCAATTATCTTTCTTATATTTTAAATCCACTCGAAATACTTCGTACAAAAAAAGTATTGCAGGTAAACCCTACTGTAGTTCCTGAAAGAACAGAACCGGATGAACTTAAAATCTATGTTTATGATTATGATGCTACCACGATAGACACAAAAGAACTATCAGGGATAACATCATGTTTTGCTTATGTAGATTCCCCTAAAGTAACCTGGTTGAATGTAGACGGATTGCGAAAAAATGATGTGGAAATTATTTGTGCCCATTATGGTATTCATAATCTGATAGTAGAAGATATCCTCAGCGTTGGTCAGCGACCCAAAATGGATGAAATAAATGGCCTTGTGTTTTGCCTGATGAACATGCTTTACTTTAATGAGAAAGAAAGCGCTGTGGAAACAGAACAGGTAAGTATCATACTTGGGAAAAACTTTGTCATCAGTTTCCAGGAAGATGCATCAAGAGACGTGTTTGACCCATTAAGGGAAAAATTAAAGATAGCAGGAACCAAAGTGCGGCAACAAGGGGCAGACTTTTTATTTTATTCTTTAATTGATTTGATAGTGGATAATTACTTTGTGGTAATGGAAAAGCTGGGAGAAAAAATTGAAAATCTTGAAGAAGACATTGTACGTAGCCCCAACAGCCGCAGTCTTGCCAAAATAAATATGCTCCGCAAAGAAATGATTGTGCTGAAAAGAAGCATTGCGCCGGTAAGGGAAATGGTAAACGGTATTTTACGCAGCGACACTGAACTGATAGAAGAACGCACAGGAAAATATTTTAAAGATGTGTATGACCACATCATACAGGCAAACGACCTGGCGGAAAACTACCGGGATATGATGATGAACTTGCACGACCTCTACCTAAGCAATGTAAACCTGAAGATGAATGAAGTGATGAAAGTAATGGCGGTGGTTACCTGTTTGCTTGCTCCAGCCACAGTTATTGGTGGCATTTTCGGAATGAACTTCGATCGCATACCATTACTGCATAATAAATGGGGCTTTTTCATTTCTGTAGCTTTAATGCTTCTCATTCCCCTTCTCATGCTCCGCATGTTTATTAAAAGGGGCTGGTTCAAAATATAGCAGGAGCAGGTTTCCGCAATCGTTCCCGGAGGTTTTCGAACCGTAATTACCACATTTATAAAAAATATTATACTTTCAACTCAGTTTTCATAGGGTACGGATTAAAAACGAACCGGGGTTTTCACCCTGGTTCTATTTTTATTATACCCTTATCAAATTATTTTTGAGCCATGATTCAAAAAAAGAAGCTGGGTGTGGATGTAATACTTGATGTATTAAAAGAAACACAAACCGCCTATCCCGAATCCGCTTTTGTAAAAAGTATTTTATTTCAATACCAGGAAAGAGGCGGTTTAAGTAAAAAGCAGTTAGAGGGATTGTATGGTAAGGCATCAAAAGTAAAATCGATAGGTGAAGCAAAACTGGCTACGCTGCAGGCAATTATTCTAAAGAAACATGCCAAACATAAATCTGACCTGCCAGCCGCCACTCCGTTGTATACAAAAGATGAAACAGTTGGAAACATCATTAGCGATATTCTTGAAAAATACCCAGGACATAAACGGGTACTATTTTACAAAACCAAATTTGATAATAACGAAACATTATCAGCCGTTGAAAAAACAGAACTGGGAAAATTTAAAAAACTCCTGCTGGATAAAAAATAAAAAGCAATTTGAACTTTTGTTCAAATTGCTTTTTATAACTACGGGCAGAAGGCGCTAACTAAATAAGCCACCTTTTTTTAACTCGGTTGTTCCTTCCCCAATCAAAAACCCGTTTTGATATATCTGTACTTTATAATTTCCTTTCTGGAAGCTGGTGCCAGGCACAAAGCCAAACTCAACATATTTCTTTTTTGCAGTTTCCACATCAACAGGAACTTTTGCAGTAAACTTTTTTTCACCTTCTTCTCTCGTGGTGAATGTGCCAGAACCGCTTACGTCACTTGTTATTACCTGCCCGTCAGGACCGGTTATCATTACAAATACATCTGTACTGCCAGCCTGAGCAATACGATTATCAACATTAAATGAAATCAAAAGCTTGTCCACACGTTTTGCAGTGGTAGTTTCTTTTTCTTTTCCTTCGCCTTTTATGTTAATTGGTGTTACTTTAATATTAGAAGCGTTCAGTGTAGAAGCTATATCAACCTTTGCGGCCAGTTCATTTTTTGCTGTGGTTGTAGTTGTAAGATCTGCTGTTAATTTTTCTTTGTCAGCAGTCAATTGTACTTTATCGGCTGTGAGTGTTTGATTCTCCTGTGTAAGTCTTGCCACATCAGCTTCCATTGTTGTAATCCTTCCGTTGAGTTCATCAATTAGCTTTTTTGCCCTCGATAATTCAGAGACTGTTGCATTCTTTTTATTTAGTATGCCCCTGATATCGGCCTTCAGTTTTGTTATTTCTTTATTGCTTGCTGTAAGTTTTCCCTCAAGCCCCCTGTTCTCTGTTGTCATTGAATCAAGCCTAGCAAGAGATGCATCAAAATTACTTTGTATTGAACTTTTTTCTTCTGATACTTTAGTAATTTGTGTTTGCTGAAGTTGTATTTGTTCTCCCGAAGTATTGTGATCGGCTATAGTATAAATACCCAGACCGAGAACGGTTGCAGATAATACGCCGATAATAATATTTTTTGTTTTTGATTTTTCTGGTGCCTGTGCAGCAGCAGCTGTTTCATATTTCGTATTCATAAAATATCTTTTTACAATTGAAGAATAGTGTTAAACAGAAAATTGAATTAGTATTTTTTGGAGCCTCCGGAACACAGGTTTTCTAAAACCGTGCCATAAACTTTTTTTGTTGATAAAGAGATGCAGCTTTTTTGCAACTCATTAACTTTTTAAGTTAAAAACACTCATACTTTTTGGTAAAAAAAGTTTCATATTTTTTCTTTGTTGTGGAGTAGTTTGTCGGGGGATTAGCAGTGGAACCAGCTTTTTTGCAAGCGGAAACCAACATTCAGATGTAAAATATTTTACAACAACAAACCAAAAACACCTTTTGTACGTAAGTATAATAGGTTTTTCAAAGGATATGGATTTAAAACGGGGCCAGATTTCTATCTAGCCCCTCTTTAATTTATAGAGTTTGTAGTACTAATTGTTTTTTATCAAGCTGCTGTCTGCGGCAGGAGTATAATTAAACGCAGGTTGTCGTTTTTTAAATTCCTCAGCAGCATTTAATATATATTCATAAAATGCCTGAGGACTGCTATTTCTGGTAAACTCATAATCTGGCCTGTATTTTTTCATAAACAAGTCCAAATCATTTTCAGAAAAAGAAGTAATCTCTTTTACTAACTCTCTATTGAAACGAATACTGACATAATTGTCTTTTTCCTTATTGAGCTTGTAATCGTAAGAGGCATTTAAAATGTATTGATAAAACTCAGGAACAGTACTTGTAGAAGTAAATTCAAAATCTGGCCGGTATGCTTTCATGAAAATATCAAGATCGTCACTGGTAAGTTTTGTTATTCGCCGCACAGTAGTTTTGTTAAACCTGTAATTAATATAGTTTTCCTTTTCCTCTTCTTCAAGCCGCAACTGCATTCTTTTCAACTGCCTGTTTCTCTTAAACCGAAAAATATTTACTATCTCATTAAGGTCGGCACCAACAGCGCCTGAATATGCATTACTGCTGATGCTGATTCCAGGCTTTTTATAATTAAAAATTTTAGCGTAATACTCCCTGTTTTCAATAGAATCCTGGCGGTAATTTTTTGCATACACTTTCACTTCTTTAAGTGTCTTAAATTTTTCAACCACACGTACATGCAATGCAATATCAAAACCAGCAATGTCCGGTATCTTGTTCACGGCAAAATGCAAGGTGGGTTTGTTTTGATAAATAAAAAGCAGCGAATCTTTGTCTGTGGCAACAATTGTGTAGCGCCCATTTGAATCAGTAACAGCTGTAGTGCCGCCGCTGCTTTTTACTAGCACGTCTTTTACGGGCAAAGTTTTAGTAGAGTCGTAAATGGTGCCGGTAATAGTTAGTTGGCTTTTGGCACACATAAAAAACAGGCAACAAAAAAAACTAAGTAATATTTTAAAATAACACTTCAACAGTAAAATTTATAAGCCGCAATATTATACAACTATTGTTGCATCATAAAACAGGGCATCTATTTTAACTGTTATTTGTAGCTTTTAAAAGCTTTGCAATGGTTTCAGGATAATGAATATGCTCGAGTACATGAATTTTTTGTGCCAGTGAAGACGGGGTGTCGTTTTCATCAATTGTGCAGGTGGCCTGGAAAATGATATTACCGTGATCGTAAATTTCATCAACATAGTGAATGCTGATACCGCTTTCTTTTTCTCCGGCAGCTATTACAGCTTCGTGTACTTTGTTGCCATACATACCCTTGCCGCCGTATTTTGGTAATAAGGCCGGGTGAATATTTATTATGTTATTGGGGTATTGATTAATGAGGGGTAAGGGTACCTTCCATAAAAAGCCAGCCAATATTATAAAGGCGATTTTATGCTCTTTAAGCTCATGAACATAAGCATCTTCCTCATAAAATCTTTTCTTTTTTATTAACAGCGCAGGAATTTTTTCTTTATCAGCAATAGAAAGCACGCCAGCCTCAGGATTATTACAAACAATTAAGGCAATCTTCACTACAGGATTCCCTCTGAAATAATCAATTATCTTTTGGGCATTACTGCCAGCGCCGCTAGCAAAGATGGCAACATATACCGGTTTTGTTTTTTTGCCATTTACCCTGCCCCATATTTTTAAAAGATATTGCTTAAAAAAAAGAAACTGTCCTGTGAAGACGCTGATAAGCAAAACGCACAGGGGCCAGAGCAGCGTTACCAATATTACATATAGCATAAACCAAATCACTCCTTTTTCAAGGTTGCTAAGCTGCATTAGCTTTCGGCCAAGATAACCACAGAGGCTGCCGCCAAGGGCAAAGGTGACGATGATAAGCAGCAGGTTAAGGCCATTTACCTTCCAGCGTTGTTTTAATTTGGTAAACATGATGGCAAATGTGCTGTAAAATTTTAACAATTGAAGAGTTCCGGTGATATTAGGCAGGTCTGAAAATTCTGTTTACAAAAATGTGACAAAGACAAAACGAATAGTACAACAATCCGCTGAAAATCAGCCTGGACAAGGGAAAATTTTTTTTTAGAATGTTGATATTTTGTGAACATACATACCTATTTTTGCAGCCGGATATAGGTTTTTTCCCCACCATCATCCTTAACAAACTGTATGAGTCGTTATAGAAAATTCTTTCAAACTTCACTGGCAAGTTTACTTCTTGTTGTATTAGTTTCTTTTTCAAATAATGTATGGGCTCAGGATGGCGAAGCGCTTTTTAAAGCCAATTGCGCCAGCTGTCATAAACCCGATGAGGAAATGACAGGACCAGCTTTGAAAGGAGCAAGAAAAAGAGCCCCAAATGAAGAGTGGACTTACAAATGGGTGAACAATGTAAACAGTATGATTGCTACTGATCCGTATGCAAAAGGCCTCAAGGCTAAATACGGCTCGGTAATGACACAGTTCAATTTGCCTAAAGATGATATTAAAGCAATTCTTGACTGGGCAGATAAGTATGAAAAACCTGTTCCTAAAGTTGATCCAAACAAGCCGGCTGAAGATAACTCTCTTCTTTTTGGTATTCTTACCCTTATTCTTGCAGTAATAGCATTTATATTATTACAGGTAAACAGCAGTCTACGCAAGCTTTCTGATGAAAAGGAAGGCGTAACAAGGAGTGAACCAGTTCCTTTTTACCGAAACAAAACTTACCTGATGATGGGAGTGATTGCATTGTTCCTCTTCGCAGGATATAAAACTATTAATGCTGCAATTGGCCTTGGCCGCCAGCAAAACTACCAGCCACAGCAACCGATTTACTACTCTCATAAAGTACATGCTGGCACCAACCAGATAAACTGTTTGTATTGCCACAGTGGTGCTCAAGACAGTAAATTCTCTAATATTCCTTCAGTAAATGTGTGTATGAACTGCCACAAAGGAATTAAAGAATACAAAGGGGAAGACAAATTGGTAAGAGAAGATGGCACAGAAGTAAACGGAACCGCTGAAATTCAAAAACTATATGCTTACGCAGGCTGGAATCCCAGCACAAAAACATACGACAAACCAGGCAAGCCAATTGAATGGATAAAAATACACAGCCTG
>CAZBTD010000149.1:0-6614 GCA_964494815.1 uncultured Ferruginibacter sp.
CCCGGTAGTTCAATCCCCAGGCAGTGTAGTAATCCACTTCTCTTGTGTACCAGTTATCGCCCAGCCATAAATGAAATGCAGCAGGTGTGTTAGCCATTGTTTCAAAGATGGAACTGTCGCCTCCGTAAGGTTTACCGGGGCGGTCATATTTTGGTTCGTTAAAGTAAGCACAACTGCCTGTTAAGAATGTAAAGTCTGGTGCAGGCTTTCTCCATTGCCATAAATCTTTGGTGGTGAATTTTGTGATGAAGCCGGGTTCAATTTTTTTGCCATCAATCATTACATCATATACATAAGTTGTGTTCATCTCCAATCCATTCAATTCAATTTTTAATGGATTAAAATCTTTTCCTAATTCGCCTTTGTATTCAACTGTTTTTTCAGGTGATGCATTTTCTGCATGGTATTTTACTTGTACATTTTTTACATCGCTTGCTACTTCCACCCACACAGTTGCATTGCGTAGTTCTACATTGCCAGCCCATGGACCGCTGACTAAGCCTTGTTTGTTTTGTGCATAAGCAATATTTATTACAGCAATTAAAATGATGGCAATTTTTTTCATGATGCAGGATTTGATGAAGAGATGGTTCAAAGATAAAAACTAACTAAAGGATTCGAATTGAATTTATCAGTGTAAAAAACAAACGCCTCCATAAATGGAGGCGTTATCTTTTTATCTCTGGTAATTACAAAACACTTTTAACTGCAACCCATACTATTCCCACAATTCAAACATTTGTAGCAAGTACCACTACGGATAGTGATATGCCCACAAGTGTTACAAGCCGGTGCATCGCTCTGCATGCTTTTAGCAGCAGCGGTTACTGCATCCATTCCGGCAGTTGCTTTCATTTGCTTGGCTGGCTGTGCACCACCAATCACTCTCACTTCACTCAACTCTGGTTTTCTTTCACCAATTGTGGGAGAACCTTCCACCCATGTATCATCACCTAAATTTTCTACCTCTGGTTTGTCAAGCACATGAACAAGATCAGTACGTCCTAAATATTCATATGCCAGTGAACGGAAGATAAAGTCTATGATAGAGGTAGTGGTTTTGATATTCGGATGGTCAACCATTCCTGATGGCTCAAACCTGGTGAATACAAACTTCTCAACAAACTCTTCTAAAGGAACACCATATTGCAAACCGATGGAAATTGAAATAGCAAAACAGTTCAACATACTACGAACAGTCGCTCCTTCTTTCGCCATGTCAATAAAAATTTCACCAACAGTTCCATCACTGTATTCACCAGTACGGAGGAATAATGCCTGTCCATTGATTTTTGCTTTTTGTGTAAAGCCACGGCGTTTTGCTGGTAATGTTTTGCGTTCAACAATTTTTGCAAGCTTGCCTTTCAATACCGTATCAGGACTGCTTTGAACCCTTTTGCTTACTTCTTCCAGCAAATCATCAATAGTAAGCTTGCTCATATCCACTATCTGTGGTTGTTCTGCTTTTTCTTCTACTACAACTTCTGTTGTTTCTTCTTTGTCGTCTGTAGATTTTTTCTTTTTATCTGACTTATTGCTGAGTGGCTGGCTCAATTTAGAACCATCACGGTACAATGCATTTGCTTTTAAACCAAGTTCCCAGCTTAAGCGATAGCAATCAGCAATTTCTTCAACGCTTGCTTCATTTGGAAGGTTGATTGTTTTTGAAATAGCACCGCTTAAGAATGGTTGTGCAGCACCCATCATACGGATGTGGCCATGTGCATGAATGTAGCGTTCACCTTTTTGTCCGCATTTATTAGCGCAATCAAATACTGGTAAATGCTCTTCTTTTAAATGAGGAGCACCTTCAACAGTCATAGTACCGCATACATAAATATTGGCAGCTTCTATTTGTTCATCAGTAAATCCTAATGCTTCCAGTAAGCTCCAGCTAAAATCAAGATATTGTTCTGGTTTAAATCCGAGGCGTTGCAATGTAGCTTCGCCGAAAGTATAAACATTAAACACAAAGCCGATTTCAAATGCGCTGCCGAGAGATGCCTCTACTTTATCCAGCTCATCCTGGGTAAATCCTTTTGCAATTAATGTGGCGGTGTTAATGTAAGGAGCACCTTCTAACGTTGCATGACCTTTTGCATAATTTACTATCTCATCAATTTCATGTTCGCTGTATTTCAAATTACGCAATGCAGCAGGTACACTTTGGTTGATGATTTTGAAATAACCACCACCGCTTAATTTTTTAAATTTCACCAAAGCAAAATCAGGTTCAACACCAGTGGTATCGCAATCCATTACCAAACCAATTGTTCCTGTTGGAGCAATTACAGTTGTTTGTGCATTACGGTAGCCATATTTTTCACCCAACTGAACTGCATCATCCCATGCTTTGGTAGCAGCTTTCAATAAATAATCAGGGCAATATTTTGCATTGATGCCTTGTGGTTTTATTTGTAAGCCTTCGTATGCGTCTTGAGCGTCATAAGCAGCAGCCCTGTGATTGTGCATTACACGGAGCATGTGTTTTTTATTTGCTTCGTATTTATCAAATGCACCAAGGAAAGCAGCCATCTCTGCAGATGTTTTATAAGAAACACCGGTCATGATAGCAGTGATTGCACCAGCAATACCACGTGCCTGTTCACTATCGTAAGGAATACCGCTTACCATCAACATGCTACCAAGGTTTGCATAACCCAAACCAAGTGTCCTGTAATCGTAAGATAATTGTGCTACTTCTTTTGATGGGAATTGCGCCATCAACACAGATACTTCCAATACAACTGTCCACAAACGGCAAGTGTATTCAAAACCTTTTACATCAAAACTGTTGTCTTCTTCATTAAAGAAACGGCGAAGATTTACAGAAGCCAGGTTACAGGCAGTGTTGTCGAGGAACATGTATTCGCTGCAAGGGTTGCTTGCACGGATAGCGCCACCTTCAGGGCAAGTATGCCATTCGTTGATGGTAGTATCATATTGTGTTCCGGGGTCAGCGCATTTCCATGCCGCATAAGTAATGTCTTTCCAAAGCTTTCTTGCTTTTACAGTTTTCATTACACGGCCATCAGCCCTGCCTTTTAATTCCCAGTCACCATCAGCATCCAATACTTTAAAGAATTCGTTGGGGATACGAACCGAATTGTTACTGTTTTGTCCGCTTACTGTGCGGTATGCTTCGCCTTCATAATCGCTTGCATAACCTGCAGCAATTAAAGCGGCTACTTTATTCTCTTCTTCTACTTTCCAGTTTACGAAGTTTTCAATTTCAGGATGGTCAAGGTCAAGACAAACCATTTTAGCAGCACGCCTTGTAGTACCACCGCTTTTGATAGCACCAGCAGCCCTGTCACCAATTTTCAAGAAACTCATCAAGCCGCTTGATGTGCCACCACCACTTAATTTTTCTCCTTCGCCACGTATGTTGCTGAAGTTGGTACCAACACCACTTCCATATTTGAATATCCTTGCTTCTCTCACCCACAAATCCATGATACCGCCTTCATTTACCAAATCATCATCCACACTTAAAATAAAACAAGCATGTGGCTGAGGACGTTCGTAAGCATTATTTGATTTTTTTAACTGGCCATCTTTTGCATCCACATAATAATGCCCTTGTGGCTTTCCTGTAATTCCATACACTGAATGTAATCCTGTATTGAACCATTGAGGGCTGTTAGGAACACATGCCTGGTTCAAAATTGAATACACTAATTCTTCATAAAAAATCTGTGCATCTTTTTCAGAAGCAAAATATCCATATTGCTCTCCCCATATTCTCCAGCAATGCGCCATACGGTGAGCAACCTGTTTTACAGTTGTCTCCCTTCCTGTTGTACCATCCGGTTGTGGCACACCTGCTTTACGAAAATATTTTTGCGCCAAAATATCGGTTGCTATCTGGCTCCACTGCTTTGGCACTTCCACATTATCCATTTGAAACACCACTTTGCCGCTCGGGTCTTTTATCACACTCGTACGATAATCATATTCGAACATGTCATAAGGCGATACGCCTTCTTTTGTAAACTGCCTGGTGAACTGCAGTGGTTGGGGTTTTTGATTTTTCTTCGGCATAGCTGTTTGTGGTTAGCAGGTTAGTAAATATGGCTTTTATGCGTTGTTATTAAATTGTTACGTTCTTGGAACAAGGCAACGAAAATATCTGTTGACATTGGTTTTAAGTATGGGGAAATATTAACAGTTGTGGAAAAACAATGTGCAAAAATTGGAGGATCCCACAGGCAGGGCGTTTGGTGAGTTTTGCACTTTTTGTGGATAGAATTTTTTGAAAAAAATTTGGAAAATTTAGTAAAGGGAGTTAGCCAAAGAAAAGCCACGAATTACACCAATGAACACGAATGGGTTTGCCACAGATTGCACAGATGAACACAAATTGTTTTGTTTTATTTTTTGTGTTACAGGCTTTGTTACAATGATTGGACAGAAGTGGCGACGCTCCATTCAAAAACATATTTTCAATTTAGCTTTTATTGAAGCGTAGAATGTTTGGTAAAGTTATCTTTAGCAAATGAAAGCAGTGATACAAAGAGCGGCAAATGCAAGTGTTACTATCAATGGAAATATTAAATCTTCTATTGATAATGGATTGCTTGTATTGGTGGGCATTGAAGATGCAGACACCAATGAAGACATTGAATGGCTTAGCAATAAAATTATTAACCTCCGAATATTTGATGATGAAAATAAAGTGCCGAATATTTCAGTGAAAGATATTAATGGCGATATATTATTGGTGAGCCAGTTTACTTTACATGCCAGTACAAAAAAAGGAAACCGTCCCTCTTACATCAAAGCAAGTAAACCTGATTATGCAATTCCTATGTATGAAAAGATGATTACACAATTGGAAAATGATTTAGGGAAGAAAATATTTACAGGGGAATTTGGCGCCGATATGAAAGTATCTTTATTGAATGATGGACCGGTAACGATTGTGATTGATACAAAAAACAGGGAATAGTTTTGATTACACGAATTAAGACGAATTACACTAATTACTTAAGAGAAAAACTCTTTTTAAATGACAGAGCTGATTTATAAAGAAGAAGCTTTTAGAGTTGTGGGTATTTGCATGAAAATTCATAAGACTCTTGGCATGGGTTTAAAAGAGATAAATTACAAGGACGCAATGGAAATAGAATTTATTGACGATAACATGGCTTATGAAAGAGAAAAGAAGTTTACTGTTAAGTACAAAGACAAGATTCTTCGCAATCCATATATAGCAGACTATGTTGTCTTTGATTCCATAGTCCTTGAAATTAAATCTGCGTCAGCAATCAGTGAAGCTCACATGGCACAAGCTTTAAGTTATCTTGCCGTATCAGGCTTAAAACTGGCATTGGTTATTAATTTCGGCGAACGTTCATTAGCATGGAAAAGAATTGTTTTATAATTCGTGTAATTCGTAACAATTAGTGTAATCAAAAAAATATGACTATACAGCAAGCACAACAAGACGTTGACAACTGGATTAAAACAGTTGGTGTTCGTTATTTTAATGAACTCACCAATCTTGGAATATTGATGGAAGAAGTGGGCGAATTGTCAAGACTGATGGTTCGTAAATACGGTGAGCAAAGTTTTAAAGAAAGCGATAAAGGAAAAGAGCTGGGAGATGAAATGGCAGATGTTTTATTTGTATTGATTTGCCTGGCTAACCAAACAGGAGTGAATTTAACAGCGGCATTAGAAAAGAATTTTGAGAAGAAGAGTTTGAGGGATGCGGAAAGACATAAGGGGAATGAAAAACTGAAATAAAAATTTATTAACGACACCCCCCAACATATCAAAGACCTTCAACTAAAACTCTGGCTGGAAAAAACGCCGGAAGAAAGGCTGCTGCAGTTCCTCAAAGACAATGATGAAATGTTCCACTTTATAATGGAGGCGAAGAAAAGCCTCGGCATTAAATACAATCCCCTGAAGGATTACAGGAAATAGCAACCAATCACTACATCAATTTTTTGCTTCGTTCCTCTTTGCTTTTTGCCTTATTTTTGCCGCCTTATGGCAAACGAACAAAACATATTTGCAGAGCTGATTGCACACTGCAAGGAATATGGCTACATTTTTCAATCGAGTGAGATATATGATGGCCTGGCGGCTGTGTACGACTACGGCCAAAACGGTGCTCAATTAAAAAAGAACATTCGTGACGAATGGTGGAAGAGCATGACGCAGATGCATGAAAATATTGTGGGCATTGATGCTGCCATTTTTATGCACCCTACAACATGGAAGGCAAGCGGACACGTTGATAATTTCAGCGACCCGATGATTGATAACAAAGACAGCAAGAAAAGATACCGTGTTGACCATTTGATAGAAGCACATGCGGAAGAGCTGAAAGCTAAAAGCAAAGAGCAGGAAGCTGAAAGCATTTTGGCGGCGATGGATGCGTTGCTGGCGAAAGATGATTATGCTGGTTTGAAAAAACTGATTGAGGATAACAAGATGATTTGTTCTGTGAGCAAAACCGCAAACTGGACAGATGTGCGCCAATTCAATTTGATGTTTAAAACAGAGTTTGGGGCTGTGGCTTCTGATAATCCGGATGATAATATTGTGTACCTGCGCCCTGAAACTGCACAGGGAATTTTTGTAAACTTTTTAAATGTGCA
>CAZBTD010000150.1:0-6377 GCA_964494815.1 uncultured Ferruginibacter sp.
TACTATATTCCCAATACGACTTTATTAAAAATTTAATAAATACAAACAATTTGTTGATAATTGCTTTGCCATTTGCCCAAGACAGGCGCTACATGCAAAAGAGCTGGGATTTATCCATCCCGTACGCCGCAAAGAAATACGCTTTGAAAGCGAACTGCCTGCTGATATGCAACAGGTAATTGATAAATGGAGGAATTACAGTAAAAACAGGAATGACATTTCGTAGCGGCATTTAAAATACTCAAATTCATTTATTTTAAATGGTATGAAACTGGCACAAAATGAAACAAAAACAATTGAAATTTATGCTTGTGCAAAATGGAATATAACAGGTATAGAAGTAAGCCCCGGCGAAGAATACCAATTTAATACCACTGGCGAATGGTATGATATGGGCAAAAAATCTGCTGCTGCCGGGTATTCAAATTTCTATATGCGTTTGTGGAATGGGTTCAGGCGGCATAAACAAAGTAAGTGGTTTGCCCTTATTGGATCAGTTGACAAGCTGGATGATTTTTATATTGGCGAGCAACTTCTGAAAAACAACTTTCTTAAAACTGGCATGCTGTATTGTTATGCAAATGATGCATGGTGGTTTTATTGGAACAACACCGGGCATGTCACACTAAACATAACACGTACAAAATAATTTTTTACTTAAACTCCCCTACCGAACAATTTCCATACATATAATGCGGTCCCACTTTTATTCCGGTGAGTGTATAAGAAGGATTAAGACATATTTTTCTGTGCCCAAGATTAGCAATGCCGCTATCTATCAACCATTGTAAGGCAATATGTCTCCCTTCGCCACTGCCATAGTACAAACATTCAGCATAATTTTTCTTTTTACAATCAATCCGCTGATGAGGTTTTCTTTTTTTACTGCCAATCTCTTCTGCATAACATTCAGCATCATCATATAAATCTTCCCCCAGCTCCAATGTATTACAAGGTTTTCTTTTCTTTAAATCTTTCATAAGGCTTGCTTTATATTTAGCAAAATTTTTATCCTTCAAACCAGGTATGCCTATATAGTTTTTCAATTCTTTTTCTGCAAATTCTGCTGGGTAAAGCCTGCACAGGTTGATGTATTTAATAGCTTCTTTTTCAGGCTGGCTTAGCCAGTCTGCCATACCACCGGCATCTGCCTCATCCAATTGTTCGTCGGTCCACGCCTGGCTCATTGCAGTAAGTGAAACAAAAGATGTAACCAGTAAAAGAATAAAAAATTTCATGTTGCAATTTAAGGTGCAGAAAAAAACAAACAATATTAATGGCTAAACATTAAGTGTAAACGCCCTTATGAATATTACGCAGCTACAAAGTAGTTTTACTAATGAAAAAAATCAATCCATTTTCCTGGCATTTTTTGATAAACAGATTGTAACTTTAATTATAATTTGGCTCCGTATTTAACGCCCTGTATCACCTGTTATCATTGCAACTTTTAATATACTTTTGTCGTCATTTATTTTTAATAAACAGGCTGCCCCCATTTATGACAAAATCTATTGTACTCTTTTTTTCTTGCTGTGCCCTTACCCTTACAGGCTATTGTCAAAATGTAGGTATAGGCACCGATGTTCCCACTCATACTTTACATGTATCGTCCGAAGCAAACCCTGTTCGTATTGTTGGTTTACAACCTGGTTCGGTTGATGACAGTGTGGTAACCATAGATAATAACGGGATACTTAGAAAAAGATCAGGATCTGTTACTATTTCGCTTACAGGCTGGTCAACTACGGGTAATACCGAAACATTACCTGCCAGTAATTTTTTAGGTACTTCAGATAATAAAGCACTTGTATTCCGTACTAATAACCAATCCTCTGGTTTTATTGAACCATCTGTTGCACTCCGCAACAACAGCTATGGCAACCGCAGCTTTGGCATTACAGCAACAGGCAATGGCAATAATGCTTTTGGGTACCAGGCATTGGCAAATCTCTCCTCTGGTAGTAACAATACAGCAGTCGGCGATTCCGCTGCTTTCACCGTTTCAACAGGAAACGATAATGTAGCTATCGGCAGCAGGACATTGATATTTTCAGGCACCGCAATTAACAATGTAGCCGTTGGCAGCAATGCTTTAAAAAATAATCTTGCTTCAGAAAATATTGCTCTTGGCAAAGATGCTTTGACAAGTAATACGTCGGGCGCCAATAATGTTGCTATTGGCACCGGTGCTTTACAAAACAATAAAACAACAGCTACCAATATTGCTATTGGAAATTATTCTTTACAAAATATTACCGCTGGCCAGGATAATGTAGTTGTTGGATATAATGCTGCACTCAGCAGCACTTCATCCAGCTATAATTTATTGCTTGGCAATTATGCACTCAGCAGTACCATTGGCAGCAGCCGCAATACAGTAATTGGTCATAATGCAGCCATTTCCTATACAGCCACAGGCAATGGAGATAATGTTTTTATTGGCTATCAAAATGCACTCAGCCAAACCGGCGGCAATGGCAATACTTACATAGGTAATTCCGTTGATGTAGCTGGTAATTTTTCTCCCAATAATTCAAGTGCTTTGGGGCAGGGGGTAATAATAACGGCCAATAACCAGGTTCGTATTGGCAATACAAGTATTAACAGCATTGGAGGACAGGTTGGATGGACAACATTTAGTGATGCCCGTATAAAAAAGAATATACAGGAAAACGTACCCGGTCTTGCCTTTATTGAAAAATTAAGACCCGTAACATACAATTACGATTTGCAGGCGCTGCAAAAACTACAAGGCTCAAAAAGCACTACAGTTGATAACAGCTTTGAAAGCATTCGCTTTACCGGTTTATTGGCTCAGGAAGTAGAAGCAGCTGCAAATAGTACCGGTTATACTTTTAGTGGTGTAGACAAACCTGCAAATGCACAAACACCATATGGCATTCGTTATGCAGAGTTGGTGGTGCCGCTTATAAAGGCAATGCAGGAAATGAAACAGTTAATTGATCAACAACAAAAAGAAATTGAAGAACTGAAATTGAAAATAAAAAAGTAACTGATGTTTTAATTGGTGCTTGTTTTAAATTTTTATTTACCAATGGAAAGAAAAGAATTTATCGCTTCGCTTTTTAAACCCTCTGCTCCCAAAAAAGCAGTGATAGCAAAACCAAATGTGGTGGTGACTGAAAACATTCAACCAATACCCGGAGGGCTTTCTGAGTATGTTGGACAGTGGACTGAAAATGAAGTGATACACTTGCTTAAACGCACTATGTATGGCGCCCCGGTAGAAGATGTGGCATACTTTAAGCAAATGAACAGCAGCAGTGCTGTAGATGAATTGGTGAACACTGCAAATACAAATCCGGGAGAACCCATAAAGGTTTACAATAACGATGCTTCCGTACCAGCAACCGACCCTGACTGGAGTGTGCCAGTTGGCAGAACATGGGTGAATACAAGCACTACTACCAACCAGGTAAACAGGGACAGGAGAGATAGTATAAAATCATGGTGGCTTGGCAATATGATAAAACAGCCAAGAAGCATTGAAGAAAAAATGATATTGTTCTGGAGCAACCATGTTACGATAGAATTTTTGCAAGTAGGCGGTGCTTTGATGTGCTACAAATACATGAAGCTGCTGCGCCAGCATGCTACAGGGAATTTTAAAACATTAATAAAAGCTGTTACCACCGACCCTGCAATGTTAGTTTATCTGAATGGCTATCAAAATACTAAAACTGCACCTGATGAAAACTATGGAAGGGAGTTGCAGGAATTGTTTACAATGGGCAAAGGCCCTGGCAGCCAGTTTACTGAAGAGGATGTAAAAGCTGCGGCAAGAGTGCTTACAGGGCATACAGTAAACCTGCAGGATGCAGTAAATGGTTTCAACAGCAGCAAACATGATACTGACCCAAAAGTGTTTTCATCTTTTTATAACAATACAGTAATCAGCCGTCCTTCTAACCAGGGCGTATTAGAAACTGATGACCTTATTGAAATGCTTTTTACAAAAGATGAGGTATCAAAAAACATCTGCCGCAGGCTATACCGGTATTTTGTTTATCACATTATTACCGAAGAGGTTGAAACAAACATAATAGAGCCACTGGCGGCAACATTCCGCAGCAATAATTATGAATTAAAACCTATGCTCCTGCAACTTTTAAAAAGTGAACACTTTTTTAATGCTATGCAGTATGGCGATACCATCAAAAGCCCTTTAGATTATACCGTAGGCTTAATAAGAGAATGTGGTGTACGCTTACCACCCAGAAGTAACCCACAATTACAATACAAACACCTGAATTATTTAGCCACCAATTTTCTTTCTTCTATTGAGCAAACGATTGGCGAGCCTAATAATGTTTCCGGCTTTACCGCTTATTATCAATCCCCATTTTTTGATAAGCTCTGGATTAATACAGACACATTTGTAAAAAGACAAAGTTTTATTGATACGATGATTAATGGTGGTGGCTACAGCAGCGGTGGCTTTAAAACATTTATCGATCCTGTTGCTGTTGCTTTCAGGATGAGCAACCCTGCAGACCCTAACCAACTGGTGCAGGATTTAAACACTTATTTTTTAAGAAGGGAATTAAGCCAGTCTCTTAAAGACAGTATTAAAACAGAGATATTATTAACAGGTGTTACAGATGATAACTATTGGGTAAGCGCCTGGAACAATTATGTAAATGATCCTGCTAATCTTGATAATTACAGTGTGATAAATACAAGGCTGAAAGCGCTGATGTTGTATTTTTTAAGCAAACTGGAAGAATATCATTTAATGTAAACTGCTGGCGAGGAAAAAAATATTTGAACATGCAAAGAAGAAAATTTATCAGGAATACTGCGGTGGCTACTGCCGGAATACCGGGGCTTATCAATGGCTTTAGCCTGAAAGCCCATGCAGAAAACAGCCCCTTTGGCAAGTTGCTGCAAAGCGGTACACCAAACGATCATATACTGGTGATAGTACAAATGAGCGGTGGCAATGATGGCCTTAATACAGTAATACCGCTTGACCAATACAGCAATTATTATAATGCCCGTACAAATATTGCCATTGCCGAAAACAGGGTACTGGCATTAAATGGTACACTGACAACAGGGCTTCACCCCTCTCTTTCAGGTTTTAGGGATATGTATAATAATGGCAACCTCGCCATCATACAATCTGTGGGCTACCCGGCGCCGGTATTCTCTCACTTCAGGGCTACTGATATATGGAACACCGCATCAGACAGCAACCAGTACCTTAATGATGGATGGCTTGGCCGCTACCTCAACAGTGAATACAGCGGTTTTCCCTCTGCATACCCTACTACTGATATGCCCGACCCGCTGGCCATACAGTTTGGCAGCAGCGCTGCGTTGGCATTGCTGGGCCCTACCTCTCCTATGGCTTATACCATCAGCGACCCAAATGCTTTTATGAATAATGCCAATGGCGGGCAGGATGAGGAACGAACAGATACCCCCATGGGCGACAAACTAAAGCATGTGAGGGAAGTATCAAAGCAGGCAGAGATTTACAGCAATGTGATAAAGGCTGCTTATAACACCTCTGGCAATAATAACCTTACCAGCTACCCCAACAATACTTTTGCTGCACAGTTAAAAATAATTGCAAAGCTTATTAATGGCGGCCTTAAAACCAAAGTATATGTAGTAAACCTGAAAGGTTTTGATACGCATGTGGGGCAGGCAGTAACCAGCGATACCAGCACCGGCGCACATGCCAGCCTGCTCAGTACCGTAAGTGATGCTGTAAAGGCATTTCATACAGACCTGAAACTGATGAATAAAGACCGCCGTGTGCTGGGGATGACCTTTAGTGAATTTGGCAGAAGAATAAAAAGTAATGCTGGTAGTGGTACCGACCATGGCTACGCAGCGCCCCTGTTTTTATTTGGTACACCTGTTACCGGTTGTATTATTGGCAGCAACCCAATATTACCAACTAATGTGACAGTGAATGATAATATTGATATGCAATACGATTTCAGGCAGGTGTATTACAGCATTATGAAGCGCTGGCTTTGCCAGGACAGCACCAGCCTGCAACAAATAATGCTGCAAAATTTTACAGAAATTAATATCTGCGACAACTCCGATTGTGCGCCATTAGGAAGAACTGCATTAGTTGATGAACATAACTATATCAATACGGCGCCCAATCCATCTTCGGGCATTACTACAGTAAGTTTTTACACAGCCGGCGGGCACACATTGCTGCAGTTGGTTAGCAAAGAAGGCCGGCCATTACAAACAATCCTGGAAGCTGCTTACGACCGTCCTCAAACAATCAATAAACAAATAAACATTGCCAATTATCCTGTGGGTATGTACTACATACGTTATCAAAACGGGCAGCATGTACAAATGAAACCGGTGGTAAAAGT
>CAZBTD010000151.1:0-6343 GCA_964494815.1 uncultured Ferruginibacter sp.
GCCATGTTATCAAAGCTGCCACGGCCAAAAACAACTTTATCTATGTTTTTAAAATTCTTATGAAGCATCGTTTAATGTCGTTTAATTCGTTGAATATCGTTGAAACCGTTATCTATTAAAACGTCTTAAACGAATTAAACGTTTTCAACGTGAAGAACCTTTTCAACACAAGCAGTAATATTCTTTGCCAGTGCTTTTATTTCTTCTTCTGTCCATGTGCAACGGATGCCAAATGAAATCAAGCGCCCAATTACTTCCTGTGATTTAGGAATATCCAAATTATTATAATCCTGTGGAACACCTAAAACTTCTACGGGTAATTTGGAAGCAGTTTTCAATCCCTTTACATGATGCCATTGATTGATGAAATGATACATATTGGTGAACCAGTAATTAAAACCAGTGATACCTGCTTTGTTAAATTCATCCACAACCGCTTTTGCAGATGAAGTATCCGGCAAAAACATATTTAAGAAAGTGGCTGAATCACCATCAGGGTCAGCAAGCGTTGCAAATGAAATGCCTTCAGTTTGGGATAATAATTCAACCAGCAGCTTTTTGTTTTTATTATTACGCTTCATTATCTCCGGCACACGGGCTGTTTGTACTTTGCCTATTGCTGCATGTATTTCGCTAATGCGGTAATTAAAACCAACAATAGGATGCTCTTCCATTCCACGGTTGTTGCCAATATGGTCATGGCCATGATCGCTGTAAGAATCAGCTAGTTTATAAGTGGCTTCATCATTTGTAACCAAGACACCACCTTCGCCTGCTGTGGCAATTTTAAAAAAGTCGAAAGAGTAACAACCTGTTTTACCAAACAAACCAACCTTAGTTCCTTTATATGAAGCGCCAAATGCCTGGCCTGCATCTTCCACCAATATTAAATTGTGTTCTTTTACAATTGGCATTATCTCATCCATATTGGCCATACCGCCGCACATATGTACAAGGCATATGCCTTTTGTTTTTGGCGTCAATACCTTTTTTATCCCTGCTGCACTTAAACAAAGCGTTTCATCTATTTCAGCAAATACTGGTTTTGCGCCAACGAATAAAACAGCTTCTACAGATGCTACATAAGTAAATGGAGGAACAATCACTTCATCGCCAGCACCAATACCTGCAGCAGCCAAAGCGGTTGCTACAGCTGTGGAACCACTGCTTACTGCATGTGCATATTTTGCATTGGTAATTTTCTTTACCTCGGCTTCAAATTCTCTTGCCTTCCAGATGCCGTTGCGCTGGGCATCATGGTTATAGCGAAAAAATATCCCTGTTTCCATTACATCATTCACCTCTTTTCTTTCCTCAGCACCAAATAGTTCTGTTCCTGGCATAATTGTAAAATTTAGGCTGCAAAAATACGGTTAAAGCCAAATATGAATTTATAAAAACCAATGGGTAAAATGACAAGGTTTTGATGCAGGCATAAAAAAAAGATTTGCCGTTACAGGCAAATCAATTTTTTAAATCAAAACCTTCTGTTTCTTCAGAAAATAAAACCCAAAAAGCGGTTTCACAGGAATAAACTTAAAACGGGACAATTAGTTCAAAGGTAAGCCTCAACAAAAAAAGGATTTACAATCAGTAAATACATCAATTTTTGCTTTGCAAAGATATTAAGCAAGCCCGCCTGGGTTTGTGTAAAAAAGACATCATGCTAACCGCAAAAGTCTTTTTTATGGAATAATAAACAGTGCAACCGTATGCTGTACTTACAATTCGCTGGGAAGTTTATTAAACTGCTTTTTAAAAGCGATAGTAAAATTACTGAGGTTCTTAAAGCCAAGCCTGCTGCCCACTTCTTTCACCGAATACTTTTTAGTGGCAATAAGTTGTTTTGCTTTAAGCATCCTGTTTTTTTGGTAGTATTCATAAAGGCTGTAGTCGTATATTTTTTTAAAAAGGGTTTTTAGCTTTGTCTCACTCATTGTAGCCATACGGGCAAGTTCCGGCACCGGTGGAGGCGCCTCTCCCACTGCAGTAGCCAATATCGCCTCAACCTGTATCATTTTCTTAAGATCATTTTCACTGACAGATGGTTCATTACTGGTATTTACCGCCCTATTGTAAGCATTGCGTAAAAACTTTTCCAGCAGTAACATCACCCTGTTTTGCAGTGCAGCATGGTATAGAGGTTGTCCACTCTTTAATTCAAAAATATCTTCCATCAGTTCCCGATAATCTATGGTAAGCACATCAAACTGAACAGCGCCTTTATCAATTGGCAAAATATTGTTCCATATTGAATCATTATCTGCAATGCCGAAATGTTTTTGAACCCATTCTTTGGTGAAATAGATATTTACACATCTGTCTTCTGTTTGCTGGTTGATGATATATTCAAGCGGCTCAACAGGGTTGCTTAAAAATGCACCGGAGTAAATATTGGTCTTGTCTTCCAATACCACATCACCCAGCTTTATCGAAAGTGCTTTCACATTTCTTACCTCATCAAACCTGAGGGTGAAATGATTGCCCGGTGCCGGGTTGCGTTTAAAAAGGCAATCCTGGTGAAGGGTACATTCGTTTATAAGTACCTGCAGGCCATTGGTTAATTTTTCAGCCTTAATATATCCTTTGCCAATTGCTTTTGGAAGCAGGATTGTATTGCCTGTTACAGGCACTTTTAAAAAATCTCCCAGCAGGTGGAGATAATCGTAATGGTCGCAATAATCGTAGGTAAATTCTAACATGACCGGCATTTAGCAGGTGGCAAAATACAAAACCATACGATTATTCCTCTTTAATGAATTGTGAAGGCAGGGTTTTAAACTGCTTTTTAAATGCCGTGGAGAAATTAGCACTGTTGTGAAAGCCCACGGCTTCTGCAACCTCGTTTACAGAATAACGCCTGCTCAGCAACATTTCTTTTGCTTTTTGCAGCCTTACTGATTGATAATAAGTGTAGATACCGGTGCCATATAGTTCTTTAAAATTTCTTTTGAGTTTGGTGGAGCTGATTGCTACCATTTTTGATAATGTATCTATTGTGGGTGGCGACTCAGTAAGATCTTTCACCAGCAGCCTTTCCACCTGCATTAGCTTTTGTATATCTTCTTCAGGCATATCTGGCGTGTGCCCATTCTGTTTCATTTTTACCAGCAGCCTGCTAAAGAATCTTTCAATTAAAAGTGTTACCCTGTTTTGCAAAAATATATTTTGCAAAGGGTCTTCTTTTTTTGCGTTCCAAAGTTCCTCCATCAGCGCAAAATATTCTGCATCCAATGGCTCCATATCAATGGAAGCCGTTTTTAACGATACGTACTTTTGAAGGCCATCTACATTTTCCTGCAGCCCAAGGTATTTTTTAAGCCATGCTTCACTAAAAAAAACCTTAACTGCTTTTATTCTTGTATGGGCACTAACTTCTTCTGTATTGGTAAACATATTACTGGTAAGCCTTACCACCGAATGGCGTGTTTGCTTTTTTTCCAGTACTTCTCCATCTACAGAAAAAGCAGCGGTATCTTTTACATAAATATCTTCAAAATGCAATACATAGTATCGCTTGTCCGATTGCTGTCTTTTTGCAAAAAAATAACTCCCGAATTCTACATCCGCAAGCAATACCTGCAGTTCCGGTGCCAAATCAATTATTTTAATGATACCATTGCCGGCTGGCGGGTGCAGC
Source organism: uncultured Ferruginibacter sp. (assembly GCA_964494815.1). Lineage (GTDB taxonomy): Bacteria > Bacteroidota > Bacteroidia > Chitinophagales > Chitinophagaceae > Ferruginibacter. Next base: position 3,641 of record CAZBTD010000151.1, read on the forward strand.
AAAACAAAATCTTCGCCGTGGTATGGTATTCCCATTGCCGCTGCCATCATTTGCAGCAGTGATTTATTATCTGTGTTATTTAGTTCAAAAACTATCATGTCACAAACATGGGTTTGTGGATACGGCAGTTAAAAAGATTTGTTCTCTATAGATAGCGTAGTGGATTTCGCCTTGCGTTAAGGATATAATTTTTTATATTCATCCAAAAGGCAATAAAAAGGTAGATAATCACAGGCGAACCCATTGTAAGAAATGAAATGTAGATAAAATATTTACGAATGGTGGAAGTAGCAATGCCCATTCTGTCGCCAATGGCGGTGCATACACCAAATACATGCCATTCGATAAAATGTTTTAACCTTTTCATGCTGTAAAGATAAAAAAATATTGCATAGAAAATGCCGGAAAGTAAAGCCCGGATTACCCGGCAACGCAATTATCGATAACAGAACATATTCGCTGCGGCATTGTTTTATAAATCAATCAACTTTCAGGGAAAAAATCTGCAGTGTTTTTGTACATTTGCTCACCAATTTAAAAATTTGAAAAACAGGCAAGTGATGTCCCCATACCAGCCATTCACAACTTACCGTCTTCATCATTTATTTTTAAATTGTTCATTTTCTCATCTTTCAAACTTTACACATGGCATTCGACATTGAAATGATTAAAAAGCTGTATGCCAATTTTGGCAGCCGCATTGATGCAGCCCGTAAAACAGTGGGCAAACCATTAACCCTTACCGAAAAAATATTGTATGCCCACTTGTGGGAAGGCAATGCTACACAATCGTATGAAAGAGGAAAAAGCTATGTGGACTTTGCGCCAGACCGTGTGGCCATGCAGGATGCTACGGCGCAAATGGCTTTGCTGCAATTTATGCAGGCGGGCCGCAGTAAAGTGGCTGTTCCATCTACTGTGCATTGCGACCACCTGATTGTGGCAAAAGAAAACAGCAAAATAGATTTGGAAAGAGCAGTAAATGAAAGCAAAGAAGTGTATGATTTCCTGGCTTCTGTTTCTAATAAGTATGGAATTGGTTTTTGGAAACCCGGCGCTGGTATTATTCACCAAGTGGTATTGGAAAACTATGCATTCCCCGGGGGTATGATGATTGGTACCGACAGCCATACGGTAAACGCTGGTGGTCTTGGTATGATTGCAATTGGAGTTGGCGGTGCCGATGCTTGTGATGTGATGGCAGGTCTGCCATGGGAATTGAAAATGCCAAAACTAATTGGTGTGAAACTGACCGGGAAACTGAGCGGCTGGACAGCACCCAAAGATGTAATCTTAAAAGTAGCCGGTATCCTTACTGTAAAAGGTGGTACTGGTGCAGTGGTTGAATACTTTGGTGAAGGTGCTGTGGCTATGAGCTGTACCGGCAAAGGAACCATCTGCAATATGGGCGCAGAAATTGGTGCCACTACCTCCACCTTTGGCTATGATGAAAGTATGGCACGCTATCTTAAATCAACAGACAGAGCAGATATTGCTGCTGCTGCTGATGCAATAAAAGAACATTTAACAGGCGATACCGAAGTGTATGCCAACCCTGAAAAGTATTTTGACCAGGTTATCGAAATTAACCTGAGCGAACTGGAACCGCACTTAAATGGCCCTTTCACTCCGGATTTAGCTACACCAATTTCAAAAATGAAAGAAGCAGCGGCGGCCAATAACTGGCCTACCAAAGTGGAAGTAGGCTTAATAGGAAGTTGCACCAACTCTTCTTATGAAGATATTTCAAGAGCAGTGAGTTTAGCAAAACAAGTGGCGGAGAAAGGATTAAAAACAAAAGCACAATTTACCATCACTCCAGGCAGCGAACAGGTTCGTTATACCATTGAAAGAGACGGTTTCTTAAATACATTTGATAAAATTGGCGCCACAGTATTTGCCAATGCTTGCGGCCCCTGCATTGGTATGTGGGACAGAATGGGCGCTGAAAAGCAAGAACGCAACACCATCGTTCATTCATTTAACCGCAACTTTTCAAAACGTGCTGATGGCAACCCTAACACATTGGCCTTTGTTGCTTCGCCTGAACTGGTAACTGCACTGGCTATTGCAGGAGATTTAACTTTCAATCCACTTACTGATACATTAACCAATGAAAAAGGTGAACAGGTAAAATTAGATGCCCCCACTGGTGATGAATTACCACCCAAAGGTTTTGCTGTAGAAGATGCAGGCTTCCAGGCACCTGCAGAAGATGGAAGCAGCGTACAGGTTGCAGTATCGCCGGACAGTAAAAGATTGCAATTGCTAGACCCATTTGCTGCATGGGAAGGTGTTGACTTAAAAGGTTTGAAACTACTTATAAAGGCAAAAGGAAAATGCACTACCGATCATATTAGTATGGCCGGCCCATGGTTAAAATTTCGTGGACACTTAGATAATATCAGCAATAATATGCTGATTGGCGCTGTTAATTTCTACAACGAAAAAACAGACAATGTAAAAAACCAGCTAACAGGTGTGTATGGCCCAGTGCCTGCTACACAAAGGGCTTACAAAGCAGCTGGTATTGGAAGCATTGTTGTAGGTGATGAAAACTATGGAGAAGGTTCTTCAAGGGAACATGCGGCAATGGAACCAAGGCATTTGGGTGTGCGTGCCGTATTGGTAAAATCTTTTGCCAGGATTCATGAAACCAATTTAAAGAAACAAGGTATGCTTGCATTAACTTTTGCCAATAAA
>CAZBTD010000152.1:0-6325 GCA_964494815.1 uncultured Ferruginibacter sp.
CCAACATGCATGATGTTGATACCACCAAGATACGATGATTATCTTAGAAACAAAATATTTTTTTTAAAACTTTTAAGACAAGGCAATTTCAAGTACCTGCTGCATGGTTTTTACATAATGAAACTTGATGCCTTTTATAAAAGCCGGGTTTATTTCCAGTACATCTTTTTCGTTTTGCCAGCACATAATTACCTCCTTAAGACCAGCTCTTTTTGCTGCAAGTACTTTTTCTTTTATTCCGCCAACAGGCAGTACCTGCCCACGTAGGGTTATTTCTCCAGTCATGGCAAGATATGGCCGTATCCTCCTGTTTAAAAATGCGCTGGTAAGTGCCGTCATCATAGTAATACCGGCACTGGGTCCATCCTTGGGTACTGCTCCTTCAGGCACATGTATATGTACGTTTTTCTTGCTAAAAATTTCCGGGTCAATGTCAAGCTTTTTTGCATTGGCTTGTAACCAGGTATAGGCAGTAGTGGCACTCTCTTTCATTACGTTACCAAGGTTACCAGTCATTTTTAATTCACCCTTACCATCGCTTAAAGTGGTTTCAATAAAAAGTATATCACCACCTACATAGGTCCATGCAAGGCCAACCGCTACACCAGGCATATTGGCCACTTTGTACATGTCATTATTAAATCTTGGTTTACCCAATATTTTTTCAAGATCTGGATGGGTAAGTGTTGGTTTTACTTTTCCCTTAGTAGCGTATTGCCTTGCTAGGTTACGCATCACACTAGCCAATTGTCTATCAAGATCACGAACACCACTTTCTCTTGTGTAATCCTCAACAAGGCTTTCCAGCACTTTATCCGCAATTTTTATATTTACGTCTTTTAAGCCATGCGCCTCCTTTTGTTTTGGTAAAAGGTGCCGCTTGGCTATTTCTATCTTTTCTTCCACGGCATAGCCGCTTAAATCAATAATTTCCAGCCTGTCTCTCAGGGCTGGCTGTATGTTATTAATGTTGTTGGCAGTGGCAATAAAAAGTACTTTGCTTAAATCATATTCAAGTTCAAGATAGTTATCATAAAAGGTATTGTTTTGTTCAGGGTCAAGCACTTCTAGCAGTGCAGAGGAAGGGTCTCCACGATGGTCAGCCCCAATTTTATCTATTTCATCCAGTATCATTACCGGGTTGCTGCTTTTTATTTTTCGTATTGACTGCACTATACGGCCGGGCATAGCGCCAATATAGGTTTTACGATGGCCACGTATCTCACTTTCATCATGAAGGCCACCAAGGCTTACCCTCACATATTTACGGGCTACAGCATTGGCTATGCTTTTACCAAGGCTTGTTTTGCCAATACCCGGAGGCCCCACAAAACAAAGTATTGGGCTTTTCATATCGCCTTTTAGTTTTAATACTGCCAAATATTCAAGTATCCTTTCTTTGATTCTGTCCATTCCATAATGATCATGATCAAGTATTTTCTTTGCTTTCTTTAAATCATACGAGTCTTCGGTATAATCCAGCCAGGGCAAATCAAGCATTAGATCGAGATGATTGTACACGACAGAATAATCCGGTGTGCTCGGGTGCATTCTTTCCAATTTCTCAATGCCCTTTTTAAACATATCCCTTGCAGCATCTGTCCATTTTTTTGTCTCGGCTTTCTTCAGCATATCCTTTATTTCTGCCACATTATCGCCTCCCAGTTCTTCCTTAATGGCTTTCATTTGTTGCTGCAAAAAATACTCTTTTTGCTGTTTATCAAGTTCTGCTCTTGTTTTATTGGTTACTTTATTTTTCAGCTCTGTGTATTGCAATTCTGTATGCAACAGGTTAAGCAATAATTCAGCCCTTGCTTTAATATGATTAGTAACAAGCAAGCGTTGTTTATCTTTTATATCGCTGCTGAGATTGCTGCTTACAAAATGAATAAGAAACGTAGGGTTTTCAATATTTTTTAAAATAATGCCGGCTTCACTGGGCAGGTTGGGAGAGAGGCTGATGATTTGTGATGCAAGGTCTTTAATGCTTCCGGTCATCGCATTAAAATCTGCATCATCTTTTAGTTGTTCTTCATCCAACAGTTCTACTTTGGCTTTAAAGTAAGGGTCTTCGGTAGTTATCCGATCTATTTTAAAGCGTTTTTTACCTTGTATGATAATAGTGGTTCCGCCGTCGGGCATTTTTATCAGCTTGGCAATTTTTGCCACGGTACCAATTTCTTCCAGGTCACTCACTGTCGGTTCTTCAATGGTACTGTCTTTTTGCGCTATTACCCCTATCAATTTGTCACCTTTATAAACATCCATTACTGCCTTTATGCTCTTATCCCTGCCAACCGTTATAGGCAGAACTACGCCAGGAAAAAGTACAGTATTACGTAATGGCAGGATTGGCAATTCTTCTGAAATGCTCTGTAGTCCTTCATCTTCGGTTCCGTCTTCGTTTAAGGGAATGATGGGCATAAACTCCATTTCGTCTTCGCCGCCCTGTAAAATATATTGGTTGTTGTTCATAATTCAAGATATAGTCAAAATGTCAAAATATACAGCCCTTTGGCTGTTTTTTTAGTGAACGGGTATATTGGCAACATTAGTGCCGAAGGTAAGGAGGGAATAAACAAAAATTTAAATTAGTAAAAAAGGTAAGAGATTGTAAAATCGTTTTCATTTTTCAATTTCCTTCCGTTTTATTATTGCGGCCTTGCATTTTTGCCTCTTTGACCATTGCCCGTTATTTTTGCCGCTATGTATATTACCTGTACAGATAAAGAACTTGATATACTTAATAAGATAAGTAATGCGGCAAAAGCATTGCAGATGCCCAGCTATCTGATCGGTGGTTTTGTAAGAGATAAAATTATTGACCGGCCAACAAAAGATATAGATATTGTTTGCCTTGGCGATGGTATTGCATTAGCAGAAGAAGTATCTAAAAAATTTTCTCCCAAACCAGAAGTAAACTTCTTTAAAAATTTTGGCACAGCACAAATAAAAACAGCAGATTTTGAAATAGAATTTGTTGGGGCAAGAAAAGAAAGCTACAGTCACAACAGCCGCAAACCTGAAGTAGAGCCAGGTACTTTGGAAGATGATCAAAACAGAAGGGATTTTACCATCAATGCACTTGCTGTCAGTTTAAATGAAAACGATTTTGGTAAACTCATCGACCCATTCAATGGCATAAAAGATATTGAAGCCAAAATTTTACAAACACCGCTTGCACCGGAAAAAACTTTTAGTGATGACCCATTGCGGATGATGAGGGGAATTCGATTTGCCACCCAGTTAAATTATTCAATAGCGCCTGCAACATTTACGGCAATAAGAGAAAATGCTGCAAGGATAAAAATTGTAAGCAAAGAGCGTATTGCAGATGAGTTGAACAAAATATTATTGAGCTCAAAACCTTCTGTTGGTTTTGATTTATTGTATAAAAGTGGGGTACTAAAAATTATTTTTCCTGAAATGGTAGAGCTTGCCGGAGCAGCATATATTGATGGTTTTGGGCACAAGGATAATTTTTATCACACATTGCAGGTGGTGGATAATGTATGCCTGGCAACCGATGATTTGTGGATACGCTGGGCTGCTGTATTACATGATATTGCCAAGCCAGTAACAAAAAAATTTGAGGATGGGCATGGCTGGACTTTTCATGGACACGAAGTAGTGGGGGGAAGAATGGTGCCAAAAATTTTTACCAGGCTAAAATTACCACAGAATGAAAAGATGAAATTTGTGCGTAAGCTGGTTGAACTTCATTTACGGCCTATCAGCCTTACAAAAGAAAACATTAGTGATTCAGCTATAAGGAGGTTATTGTTTGATGCAGGTGAAGATTTTGATGCATTAATGATGCTGTGCCGTGCCGACATCACTTCAAAAAACAAACAAAAAGTAAAACGCTATTTAGAAAATTTTGAACTGGTGGAGCAGCGTTGTGCCGAAGTGGAAGCAAAAGATCAGATACGCAACTGGCAACCACCTATAACAGGCGAAATAATAATGAACACATTTAACCTGCAACCGGGCAGAACAGTTGGAGACATAAAGAATGCAATAAGAGAAGCAATACTGGATGGCATAATTCCAAATGATTATGCCGCTGCATATTCTTTTATGATGGATAAGGCAAGGGAACTGGGAGTGCCAAAAATTTAAAAAGTGTTATCCTATTTCTGCTACCGTAATTTTCCCGTTTTCATTTCTAATCCCTAATTTCGTTTTATGGCAATATTAAAATTAAGAGTTTACTGGGAGGATGATGACAGCGTTTACAGGGACGTGGTAATTCGTCATACGCAAACATTTGCAGACTTTCACAGTGTTATATTAAAAAGCTACGAGTTTGACAATAAACACAAGGCGACATTTTACCGTAGTAATGATAACTGGGCGAGGGGCAGGGAAATCTCATTAGAAAAATATGATGATAAAATGTATAAGGTTGATCCATTGATTATGTCGGATACAACCTTAGGGTCAGAAATAAGAGATCCTAATCAAAAATTTATTTATGTATATGACTTTAATAAGTTGTGGACTTTTAAAGTTGAAATGATCGGCGTAGATAAGGAAGAAAATAAAAAACTTACTTATCCTGTATGTGTACGTACAGAAGGCCTTGCTCCGCCGCAATATGGAACCAAGGGGCTTGTTGACAGCAGGCTGGCAGAAGTGGAAGAAAAATATGATCTTAACTCTGCTGCCATGATGGATGGTTTTAGTGAGGAAGATGAAGATGGAAATGCAACCAGTACTGAGGAAGAGTATGGAACAGAAGAGAGCGGAGAGGAAGTTTAGATTTAGAAAAAAACCAAAATAGTAAGAAGGCGTTTATCAAATAAGCGCCTTCTTTGTTTTTTACTCTATACTTTTAACATAATGAAAAATACCTGCATAGTAATTGTTGGCGCCACAGCAGTTGGTAAAACATCTCTGGCAATAGAAGTTGCAAGGCATTTTTCTACTGAAATAATTTCCTGCGACAGTCGGCAGTGTTTTAAAGAACTGAATATCGGTGTGGCCAAACCTTCTGCTGAAGAACTTGCGGCAGTACAGCATTATTTTATCAATTCACATTCAATACATGACATTGTGAATGCAGCTGCTTTTGAACAATATGCCCTTGAAAAGGTAAAGCATATTTTTTCAAAGAATAGTGTTGCGGTAATGGTTGGTGGCACAGGTTTATATACAAAAGCTTTTTGTGATGGAATTGATGAAGTACCCCAAATAGATATGTCAGTAAGAGAGTCTATCATTACCGACTATAATAATAATGGCATTGAATGGCTGAGAGAACAGGTTAAACAAAAAGATGAACAATATTTTATTAAAGGCGAGATACAGAATCCACAACGAATGATGAGGGCGCTTGAGGTAAAACTTTCAACAGGTAAATCAATTTTGGAATTTCATTTAAAAAAGAAAAGAAAACGAGATTTTGATATTATTAAAATCGGGCTTGAAATACCAAGAAAGGAGTTAATAGAGCGTATTAATAAACGGGCAGATATAATGATGCAAGCAGGTTTGGAAGATGAAGTAAAATCATTATTGCCGTTTCAAAACCTTAATGCCTTGCAAACTGTTGGTTACAGGGAAATGTTTAGTTATTTTGAAAAGGAATTGACATTGCCACAGGCTGTGGAAGCAATAAAAATTAATACAAGGCAATACGCCAAGAGGCAGATGACGTGGTTTAAAAAAGATGAATCAATAGAGTGGTGTAGTGTAGATTTAAATGCCGTTCTTTCCATTGTCAATCTTTAAAACACAATCTTTTTGTCAAATGCTTTTTTCAACAAAACTATTTGCCCTAAATGATACGTGTCATGCTGCAGGCAGCCCATCATCAATTGATAGTAGGTTTGCTCAGGCTTTGGAGAAGGTTTATTTAATAGTTCCTCTTTAAAATGCAGTATTGTACTCCTTAGTTGGTGATATATATTTTCAAAATCATACAGTGTTTGTTGCCAGTTGTCTTCATTTAAGTTATCAGGCAGGGCAAAATCTTTAAATGGAGGTGGGGCAGTGCTTCCATTTAGCCGGTTGATAACGATGGTACGCCAATAAATTAAATGAAAAACAAGCTGCCAGATATTATTTGTGTGATGAGTAATGCTCTTTACTGCCAGTGAGGTGTCAATATCATACAGTGTTTCTTTAAAGTTGTTACCTATCCAGCAATCTCCGTGCTGTAGGTCGGCAAAGAGTTTCGCAATACGGTTAATTTCAGTCATACTAAGTAGTTGGTTGTATAACCAAATGTAGTATTTCCTCCGTTACATTTTTTTATATACTTTCTTCCACATTTTACAATCTGCTTCCACAATACGGAGAAAACTGCTCTTTGGCATTT
>CAZBTD010000153.1:0-6287 GCA_964494815.1 uncultured Ferruginibacter sp.
ATTACATGCTTACACCTGCAAAGAACTATGCTGTCAAAACCGGTCAGCCCCGGATAGAATTAAAAATAAGGAATGAGAAAGTTTGCCATCCCAACTTTAAATCGTTTCGAATTTCTGTTGCAAAGTTACAATATCATTTTTTCTCCCACACATTATTCTCTTTGTTTGAATCAGGAGTATACAAACTACCTAGCTCAACTTTCACAATTTGTTTAGGAGAAGAAAAGCTGATTGTAGCTTTGTTTGACTTTTCCCAAACCAAAATGCTTCGATGGAACTTTTGCTTACTGCCATCAGAAAAAATTATGGTTGCATCAATAGGTATTGGCTTGCTGCCTTTGTTTTCAATCAATATTTGTTTTGCAGAAGAAGTGTTGCTTACTTTAGTAATGGTTAAATCTGCATAGCCATCTTCATAAAACCATTTTTTCCAAAACCAGTTTAAATTTTTACCGCTACCGGTATTCATACAGTAAAAAAAATCAAGTGGCAATGGATGTTTGCCATTCCATTGCTCAATATAAAAATGAAGGCCTTTAAAAAACAATTCATCACCCAACGCATCTTTTACAAACAAATAACCATACGCTGGCTTTGGATATGAGTTGAGAAAAAAAGTGGTGCTATTTGTTTGTGTTGTTAATGTGGTAATGGGCATATCCAATTCCTTGCCGGCATTTATCTCGGTTCTTACAACACCATAGTCGTCTTTTAGTGTACTGTCAATCATTGGCGACAACAACCACTCCCCTATAGTCGCCCAACCTTCATCCATCCAGCCATACTTTGTTTCATTAACACCCATGTAAAAAGGAAACATAGTATGAAATATTTCATGCACTGTTAATGTAACAGCATCGTCGTGTGAAGAAACAGGATTATCATTTGCCATCATGGGATATTCCATTTGATCAAGCCCGTCAAATACACTGATGTGATTATAAGGGAATGGCCATTTAGGAAAAGTGTTGCTCATCAACCTTACAGTTTGTCTCCCAAAATCAATCACTTCAAAATAATCTTTGTGTGCTGTATTAAAAACGGCATCCACTCTTGTACGCCTGTTGGTTTTATCATCCACAATTACACTTGTTGCATTCCATACATAATGATTGCTTACTGCAAAAGCAAAATCAACCACATTGCCTGCAGTAAAATTCCAGGTGTTGGTTGCGTTGTTTTTTGTGATGCCGCCTGCTTTTAAATCGTTTGTGTCAACAACGAAAACAATATCATCTTTCTTTTCTGCACTGGCAATTCGTTCGCAATATTTATCCGTAAGCACATCGCTGCAGTTTTGTAAATCGCCGGTAGCCCATACTAAGTAATTATTGGGCACTGTAATGCTTACATTAAAGTTGCAGAAATCATTATAAAATTCTCCATGCCCTATGTATGGGTTCATATTCCAGCCATCTAGATCATCATACACTGCAATACGGGGAAAGAAGTAAGCGACAAATGCAGCGCCTTCTTCTATTTCGCCAGTACGAATGTGAGAGCCTTTATTTAATGTATAATTAAATCTTACCGAAACTTTTATTGTTTGTTTAGAAGCAATATTTACTCTGTTCACCATCATATTAGTTCCATATACTTGTAATTCCCTTCCTTTTTTTTCTTTACCATCAATTTCTAATTTTTCAATTGTTACGCCATCCGTTAAATCGGCCGGTTCCACCTCCATATCTCTTTCTGCTCCTTTTTTATAAATGTTGGGATAAAGTTTAAATACCATTTCCTTCAACTCAACAGGGCTGTTGTTTACATACGTTATTTCTTCAATGCCGCTTACCAACCTTGTAACAGGATCGTAAGAAACATTAATGATATAATCAGCTTTATTTTGCCAGTAGTTTTTTCCCGGCCTTCCATCTGTGCTGCGGAAACTGTTATCGTACAACTTTTGAACATTCCGTGGTACAGGCAGTTTTACCTGCGCTGCTGCTGTGTTTATTATAATAACAGGAAGGAAGAAAAGGTATTTCATAATTAAATTGAATGATAAAAGTAAGAAAGCCAGCATGCATATTACAGACTGGCTTTCTCAATTATATAAATGGAGTAATTCTAAGATAAACGACTAAAACCATCCCATAAATTTCCTGAAAATATCATTACCGTTTGTAAAAAGCATCAATCCAATAATAATTACAAAGCCAACCATGTTTGCTTTCTCTAAAAAACGATCCGGCACTTTTTTACCGGTGATGATTTCAAATAAGGTAAACAGTATGTAACCACCATCAAGCATTGGTATTGGTAAAAAATTCATAAAGGCAAGTACAATACTAAAGAAGGCGGTAATGCTCCAGAAAGCTTCCCAATCCCATTGCGAACCAAAAACCTGCGTCATACTGGCAAAGCCACCCATCCCTTTATATGCACCAGTTGAAGGTTTAAAGATGAGTGCAAACTGATCAATATAATCTCCCAGCTTATCAAATGTCTTTTTTATACCGGCGGGAACACTTTCAAAGAACCCGTACTTTTTTGTATAGGTTTTTATCCACCCCATTTTCTCCAGTTTTTCTACATCTAAAACAGGCACCAATCCTAATTTTTTATTGGCATCAAGCTTTACATTAAAAGACATTTCCTTATCGCCACGTAATACAACCACTACTATTGCTGCTGAGTCCTTTTGTTTTTCGGTGTAAGTTGAAATATCCTGCCAGTAATGAATACTATTACTGTCAAGCCGGATGATTTTATCTCCTTGTTTAATGCCTGCTTTTGCTGCGTTGCTTTCTTTTATCATTTTTTCAGACATACTGTCAACAATATTTGGCAACCGCATGCCAATTAAACCTTTCTTATCAATCTTTTTTGTTGACAACTGCCCAAGAATATCTTTTGGTACAGTCACCAACTCATCCTTTCCATTTCTATCAACAGTAACTTTTGCTTCTTCGCCTTTTATGATTACTTTTTTAAGCACATCATCAAAATATTGTATTGTTTCCCCATCAACAGATTTTATTTTATCAGCATCCCTGAAACCAATTTTGTACATCAACGAATCGCCGACAGCAATACCATTGGTAACAGAACTGTTAACCACTTTTGTTTCGCCCCACACAAACAATATCATTCCATAAATAATAAAGGCCGTGAGTACATTTACAATGATACCACCCAGCATAATAAACAACCGCTGCACTGGTGTTTTGCTCCTGAATTCCCAAGGCTGCGGTGGTGCTTTTAATTTTTCTGCATCCTGTGTTTCATCCATCATGCCATCAATTTGTACATAGCCGCCAAAGGGAAACCAGCCAAGACCAAACTCAGTATCGCCTTTTTTCTTTTTCCACAAAGCAAAATTTAAAACAGTGGGAACAGGAAACAGGAAGTCGAAAAAGAGATAAAATTTATTAACTCTTGTTTTGAATAAACGGGCAAAGAAATAATGCCCCCATTCATGCAGTACAATTAATAAGGAAAGAGATAAAAAAAACTGGGCTACTTTAATGAGCGTATCCATTTAGTTATTTGTTATTGGTTATTAGTGAAGCCGCTAAAGTCTGTTTGCTTGATGAATGATGCTGAGAAAGTACAAGAGAGTGACACAACGATGTTTAATTGAAAGGCTAAAGCTTGTAACAAAAAATCATCTTTTGTATCAACCCGGTTCTTTACTCCGCTCAAACCTGGTTTGCCAAACCCTTCGACTTCGTTCAGGGCAGATACCACATTATAGCTTCATCAGCGAAGCGGCAAAATTACGGGCTTCACCATCGGTTTCAAAATATTGTTGCAATGTTGGGTTTTCGATAAATGTGGTATGGTGCATGGTTTTTTCCACTACTGCGGTAATATCGAGAAAGCCAATACGGTTGCGAAGAAAAGCCCATACTGCTATTTCGTTGGCTGCATTTAAAATACAAGGCATGTTACCGCCTTTAAAAAGTGCTTCTGTTGCCAATGCTAAATTTCTGAATGTTTTAACATCTGGCTCTTCAAAACCAAGGTTAGGGTATTTACGAAAATCGAATCGTGGAAAATCATTTTTAATACGATTAGGAAATGCCATGGCATATTGAATGGGTAATTTCATATCGGGCAGGCCCATTTGTGCTTTCATACTGCCATCTTCAAATTGTACGATGCTGTGAACCACACTTTGCGGATGTACAACTACCTGCACCTGTTCAGGCTCAAGGTTAAACAACCATTTTGCTTCAATCATCTCAAGCCCTTTGTTCATGAGCGTGGCAGAGTCAATGGTTATCTTGGCGCCCATGGCCCAGTTGGGATGCTGCAGGGCATGATCACGTTTTACATTTACCAAAAAGTTAGGTTTCTTTCCCAGGAATGGGCCACCGCTTGCCGTTAGTATTATCTTTTCAATCTTATTTCTTCCTTCGCCTACAAGGCATTGAAAAATGGCGGAGTGCTCACTGTCAACAGGAATTATTGGGGCTCTTTTTTCATAAGCTTTCTGCATTACAATATCGCCAGCCACCACCAATGTTTCTTTATTGGCCAAACCAATGGCTTTACCTTTTTCTACTGCCCTTAATGTTGGCCTGAGGCCTGCAAAGCCCACAATGGCAGCCAGCATGATGTCATAAGTATCAAAGTCTGCCACATCTTCCAATGCTGTTTCGCCGGCAAAAACTTTTGTATCGGTAGTGGCCAATGCTTCTTTTACTTTTGAATACAATGCGCCATCGCCGATAACAACTACATTGGGCTTAAACTCCAGCGCCTGTTTTATCAGCAGGTCAGCATTGGTTTGTGCAGTAAGTATTTCAGCTTCAAACAAATTTTTATTGGCACGGATTACTTCCAGGGCTTGGGTGCCGATGGAGCCGGTGGAACCGAATATGGCGATGCGTTTTTTTGGTGTCATGGTATGAAGATGGGTAAAGATAAAAGGAAATGGGAGAAAAATAAAAGAGGTGTTTTGGAGACAGGCTTGGGTGCATGGCTGGGCTTTAATGGCGACGCTCCGTTCAACTGAAGCATTACTATGAAACTTTTATAAAAAAGCGGAAAGCTAAATTTTAGTTAACCAGTTTTTTCAATGCCGTATTGATTTTCTCAAACTCAAACCTCCCAATCAGCTTTTCCATATTACCAACGATCTGCTCATTGCATAAATTCCCAATAGAACCTTCATGCGTATGATTCACATCAGCTGAATAAGTGAAATTATTTTGCTCAATATCCAGTCCTATTTTTTTATACGCATCTCTGAATGGCATTCCCTGCAATACCAGTTTATTTACTTCTTCCACACTAAAAAGGTATTTATATTTTTTATCTTTCAGTAATTCTTTATTCACAGAAATATTAGAAAGCATCAAACCAGCCATCGCTATGCAATCATTCAGATTTTTAAAAGCAGGGAATAAATGTTCTTTCAGTAATTGTAAGTCTCGATGATAACCTGAAGGCAGGTTATTTGTCATCAGCATAATCTCATTGGGCAATGCCTGTATGCGGTTGCAATGAGAACGTATCAATTCAAAAACATCCGGGTTTTTTTTATGCGGCATGATGCTGCTGCCTGTTGTTAATTCATCAGGGAAACTGATAAAGCCAAAATTTTGATTGAGGAATAAACAGGCATCCATACTCAATTTAGAAAGTGTGGCAGCAATATTTGTCATTGCTGATGCAACAATCCTTTCCGTTTTTCCCCGGCCCATTTGTGCATACACCACATTATAATTCAAATCATCAAAGCCAAGCAATTCAGTTGTCATCTTCCTGTTAATTGGAAATGAAGAGCCATAACCAGCAGCTGAACCAAGCGGATTTTTATTTACCACTTCAAATGCTGCCTGCAGTGTAATTAAATCATCAACCAAACTTTCAGCGTAAGCGCCGAACCATAAACCAAAAGAAGAAGGCATGGCTAATTGCAGATGAGTGTAACCCGGCAACAAATCATCTTTATGTTTTTCACTTTGCTGAATCAAAAAATCAAATAATTGCTTTACCGATCCAACCAGTATTTCAATTTCACAACGTAAAAATAATTTTAAATCAACTAATACCTGGTCATTGCGACTTCTTGCACTGTGAATCTTTTTACCAACATCCCCTAACTTCTTCGTCAGCATTAACTCAACCTGTGAATGAATGTCTTCAACACCATCATCTAATTTAAAATCTTTATCAATGCTTTTGTATATGTTCTTAAGTTCTTTAACAAGTAAATCTTTTTCATCATTACTCAACAAACCTACAGACGACAACATTGTAACATGTGCAATAGAGCCCATCACATCAAATGGCGCTAAATGCAGGTCAAGTTCTCTGTCATTACCAACAGT
>CAZBTD010000154.1:0-6257 GCA_964494815.1 uncultured Ferruginibacter sp.
GGTCCTGGGTTCGAGTCCCAGCCAGATCACAAAAGGAATCCAATTGGATTCCTTTTTACTTATTAAATTTCAAGAAAAGAAAAAAGCCGCTTATCCAAAGCGGCTTTATATTTGGCTCAAAATATTTCTTACAAACCCTTTGTAGTTGAAGTAAGTGTTGTTTTGTTTGTCATTGGTACCGACTGGCCCATCATATCCATACTGCCAGTGCCTTCGGTATTAATTGTTTTTTGCTTCACCACGCCTGTAGTTTTATCAACCAAAATTTCACCTGTCATTTTATTTTCCATTGTTATGTTCATTTCCATGCCTTGGTTTTCCACCGCTTTATTGATGTTTTGTGTTGCAGCGAAAGTAAGAGTTGCATTACTGCCTTCTATAGATTTTACTGTAAAGTTCCTGTATGTTTTTACACCATCAGCAATTGTTGAATCGCTCCATTTGTCATCTTGTTTAGCTCCTTCTGGTATTGAAAGAAATACATCTTCTACCAAGCCGCTCTCATCTGCACCGGCACCCATGCCACCCATCATAGCCGCCATTCCGTTTTTGTCGTCTTTGCCTTCCTGTTTTTTTACCTTGGTTACTTTACCTGTTTCATTCATTTCCATTTCTACCGGCACATTTATTTTGTCGGCCAGCACTTTGCCTATTTCGCTATCCTGGTCTTCTTTTTTCTCAGAGTCATATTTTATTTCCTGCCCCATCATGTTTGTTACAGTTGCCATTTTAGTAATAGTGGAGGTAATATTATAAGTACTTTCCTTTTTATCTTTTACTTCAAGCTGGCGTGTGGCGGTTACATCAGCTACCACATCCATTTGCTGCCCCATCATTTCCATACTGGTGGTTGTTTTTACAACATTTTCTGTTTGAAATTTTTGACCAGCTACCAATGAGAGTTTAATACTTTTTTGAGCGCTTGCATTATTGCTGCTAATAATAGCGGCGCCGCTTAATACAATGGTAAAGATTGATTGTAGTGTTTGTTTCATTTTTTATTATTTGAGTTACAAATGTAATGGCAAAAACCAACTCAGGATTTTTTTGCTTTGTTATTAATTATAAAAAAAGCTGCCGTAAAAAACGGCAGCCAATGTTTGTATTAAAACGCTTGCATTAATTATGCAATCAGTTTTACATTTACTGCATTCATGCCTTTTTTGCCTTCCTGCACATCAAACTCAACTTTATCTCCTTCTTTGATTTCGTTAACCAAACCGCTAACGTGTACAAAGGTTTCTTTGTTAGAGTCATCATGCTTAATAAAACCGAATCCTTTTTCAGAATTGAAAAACTTAACGGTGCCTTGTGTTTTGTTCATTTTATTTATTGTATTAATTAAGGGGGCAAAAGTAAGGGTTTATTTCTGCACAGGCATTATTATTTTATATTACAGCGTTTGAAGCAGCAAGTCATTAAAATTTTGAAGCGAAGATATTTTAAGGTCTGCAGCGCCAAATTTTGCTTTGCTGTTGTCATGATGTGCAGGTATTACCACACATTTCATCCCGGCAGCTTTGGCAGCAATTAACCCGTTAAATGAATCTTCAAAACAAATGCATTGCTGTGGAAGTGAACCCAATACACTAGCGCAATCGAGATATACTTGAGGATGAGGCTTGCCATACGGAAGATGCGCTGCGGAGCAAATAGCATGTAAACAATTGCGGATGCCGAGCTTATCAATTACCACATCAATTAATTCCACAGGCGAAGAGGAGGCAAGGCCAATTTTATATTTTCGTTCTATAAAAAAGTTTAAGATGTGTTGCAACCCGGGCAGCGGCTTTGCTTTTGTCTTTACTTTTTCAATTACCAATTGTATAATGTCTGCTTCTGCTTTGGCTGCCTGTGCCACGGGGACATTGTTTTTAGTAAACCAGTACAAAACAAATTCTTTAATCCTCATCCCGGTAGTGGTGGAGTACTGCTCTGAGGAAATGCGGATGCCATAATTTTTAAATATTTCATCGGCTGCCTCGTTCCACAAAGGCTCCGAGTCAATAAGGAGGCCGTCCATATCAAAGATGACTGTGTTGTATTGCATGGTCGCAAATATATTTGTTTCTTGCGATGAGCTAAATAACATTACTTAATAAAAAAAGAGACTGCTTTTTACAGTCTCTTTTTTATTAAAACAAAAATGAATTAAAACTTAATACCGACTTTGGCAAAATACATTGCACCGCCCATTCCCATTTGAATAGCTTCATAGCGTGTGCCGGTTTCAGTTAAACCGGGATCGGCACGAAACTCAGGATATACGTCAAAAATATTTGAGCCCCCTACAGTAATTGAAAACATATCGCTTGCCTGGAAGTTAAAAGACAAATCGGTTACTGTTCTTCCTTTAAAATGTTCAATTTTTGGATCGTAATCAAGTAACGTTATTGCAGCAAAATTTGTAAACCTTAAATTGGCTGCAACCTTATTAATCTTGTATTCAAAATTAAAGCTGTGTTTGTGGTTCGGTGCTGAAGCTTGCAGAAAATATTTTTCCCTTTCAGAAAAATAAATATCCTCTTTTCCTTTTAAAGCTTCAGCTGTTTTTACACTGCCAATTTTTAAGCTGTTAAAGTTTCCGGCATACGTAGCATTGATTTTGCCATTTCCTAAGCGGAAGGAATATGTTGCAATGATATCAAGCCCTTTGGTCTTTGTATCAACTGCATTAGTGAAAAATTGAGCAGAACCAATATTACGGTTGGCAAGTATCTGGCCAATTACATCGTCGCTTTGATCGAAATAACCGGTTAATACAATGCGGTCTTTAATGTTTACCATATAACCGTCAACAGTTATAGTAAGATTACGGGCAGGCTTTGCAGTAAAACCTAAACTAAAATTGGTTGATGTTTCCTGTTTTAAAGCCGGTATGCCCACGAGCTTTGCTAAATCGCCGCTGTTAGGTGCAATAACTACTTCGGATGTAACGCCTGCAGCAACATTAGTAAAGGTGTTGCTGAAATTAATTTGAGGTAGTGATGGTGCCCTGAAACCAGTACTTGCAGAACCTCTTATAACAACTTTATCTGTAACTTTTACTCTTGATGCAAGCTTCCAGTTGCCGGTCCATCCAAAGTCACTATATTTTTCTACACGGGTGGCAGCACTTACCATAAATGTTTTTGTTACATCAAGTTCACCATCTGCATATACTCCCCAGTTTACCCTTGCTTTATTTGTTTCATCTGCTGGTTGAAAACCAGGGAAACCTTGTGAACCGCCTGGCGCATCATCCGGATTTGGGTATTGTTTGTAAGAACCTAGTTCACCTGCAAATATTTTGTATTGGTCTTGTCTTGCCTCTGTACCAACAGCTATGTTCAATCCTTCAAGCATTGTAAACGATTTATTCATGTGAATGCCAATCAGGTTTTGTACCAATTGAAATCCACCTGCCTTAAACTTAGTAGGTGAAGCAGCTCCCAAAGATGTATTTAAAGTATTACTTACGCCATATTCAAAACGATTGCTTCCTAATGTGGCATTAAAGTCCGTATTCCATCCACAAATTTTTGATTTAATACCAAATGAGAATGATTTGTCTCCAATTTTAGAACCAATTAACGGGTCGAACCCATCCGGATAAATGGCTGGAACATTTCTTGAACTGGTGGCGGACCTTGTATAAGCGTAAGCACTACCTTTACGATAACTGTAACCACCGAAAGCATAAAAATTAGTTTGTCCTTTTATTGGCAAACTGCTGTTGAAAAACAGGCTGTAGTTCTCAATAGCGGCATCACCGGCCTTGCGGCGTGGGTCACTGTCGTCTGGTATGATAAAATTGGGCCTTAAAGTTCTTGCCTTATTAAGGTAGTCGGCAGTAACATTAAAGAAGCCATTATTTTTTAATTGAAAGCCATAGTTCACATTTGCATTCACAATAAGCCCATCAGAGCGACTGTTCATTATTTTATTTCCATTAGCATCTTTTAATGATTTGCCATAGCCAGTTATAAATTCAGAAGCCGAAACATTGGCGCTTCCCTGGTTAACACCTGTTTTTAAAACAATATTTACCACACCTGCAATGGCATCCGAACCATATTGTGCAGCAGCACCGTCTCTTAATATTTCAATTCTTTCAATAGCAGCAGCTGGAATAGTATTTAAGTCTGTGCCAGTGTTGCCGCGGCCACGGCTTCCAAATAAATTTACTAATGAAGACTGGTGCCAGCGTTTGCCATTTACTAATACCAAGGTTTGGTCTGGCCCAAGGCCTCTTAATGTAGCAGGGTCAATATGGTCTGCGCCATCTGAACCACTTTGCCTGTTGCTGTTAAAAGAAGGAGCAACATACTGGAGAATTTGATTAAGATCAACCTGTCCAACTGTATTTGATACTTTAGAAATGGGAATAATATCAATTGGTACGGCTGTTTCTGTTGCAGAACGTTTTAAGCTCCTGGTACCAACAATTTCAACAGCTCCCAGCAAAATAGTAGATGGAATAAGACTTACATCGGCAAATCCACCTTTCGCACTTACTTCCTGCTCAGTTAATCCTGCACCTGAAAAAACAACGGTAGCATCTGGGGAGCTTACAGCGAGGCTGTAATTACCGTCTCTATCGGTGGTGGTGCCGCTGCTGCTGCCTTTTTCTTTTACTGATACTTTTTCTAAGGGTTGTCCATTACGGTCAGTTACTTTTCCTTTAATGGTGGTTTGTGCATAAGTACTAATAGCACACACCATCATAGCTGTAAGGCAGATGAGGAGTTTTCTCATGATAGTCAGTTTTGATTAATTTGCGGCTAATTTAGGAATTTAAATGATACTCTCTTTTAGCCACATCAATTATTGATGTTTTAGTTTGATTAATTCTGTTTCTTGATTATTGTTTGCCAGGATATTGTTTTAATGCCTCTTCAAGACAATCCATTGCTTTATTAATACTGTCTACATTTAAAACATAAGCAAGCCTTACTTCCTGTTTGCCCAGGCCCGGTGTGCTGTAAAAGCCAGTGGCTGGTGCCAGCATTACCGTTTGTTTATTATGGGAAAATGATTCAAGCAGCCACTGGCAAAATTTATCTGCATCGTCAATAGGCAATTTTGCCATGGCATAAAAAGCACCGCCAGGGTTGGGGCAAAATACACCTTCCATTGCATTCAATCTTTTTACAATGGTGTCTCTTCTTTTTTTATACTCTGCTTTAGTGGTGTCAAAATAATTTTCAGGAAGGTCAACGGCAGCCTCACCTAATATCTGTGCAAAGCTTGGTGGGCTAAGCCTTGCCTGTGCAAACTTCATAGCTGCATTGATTAATTCTTTGTTTTTTGTAACAAATGCACCAATTCTTCCCCCGCAGGCGCTATAACGTTTGCTAATGGTATCCATTAAAACAACATGTTCATCCACACCGGTCAAATGCATAGCGCTTGTATGTGCTCCTTCATAACAAAACTCACGGTAAGCTTCATCTGCAAACAAAAACAGGTTGTGTTTAAAAATAATTTGTTTTAACACTTCCATTTCTTCTTTGCTGTATAAATATCCTGTAGGATTATTTGGATTGCATATAACAATTGCTTTTGTTTTTGCTGTAATGGCTTTTTCAAAATCTTCAATTGGGGGCAATGCAAAGCCTGACTCAATGGAAGAGGTGATTGGTTTTACTATCACCCCGGCTTCCACAGCAAAGCCATTATAGTTAGCATAAAATGGTTCAGGTATTATTACTTCATCCCCAGCGTCCATACAGGCCATAAAACCAAAGAGTATTGCTTCGCTGCCGCCTGTGGTAATAATGATTTGCTCTGCAGTTACATTTATGCCAACATGTTTGTAATACTCTACCAGTTTTTTCCGGTAGCTTTCATTACCGGCGCTATGGCTGTATTCAAGCACTCTAAAATCGCTGTGCCGTACAGCATCCAGTATTTTTTCTGGCGTGGCAATATCCGGCTGGCCAATATTAAGATGATAAACAGTGGTGCCTCTTTTCTTAGCTGCCTCTGCAAATGGCACCAGTTTTCTTATTGGTGAGGGTGGCATCAGTTTGCCACGGTTACTTATTTTTAACATGCAACAAATATAGGCAGCTCATTTTGCATTCAAAAAACAGGGAGGGCCTTTGTTAAAGAGGGAGAAAACAGGTAAAAAATAATTTGTGTAAAACATACACATTTCACTTTTTTTTCTATTTTTGGCAACGATTGTAAAAAGAATAGCTTGCTGTTTCCTATCTAAACTCCCGGTTTACAACAGTGCCTTTGGTTAGTTGATGCTTTATTAAGCATTTGTA
>CAZBTD010000155.1:0-6220 GCA_964494815.1 uncultured Ferruginibacter sp.
CTTTATAAATATGACGGCAAATCGTTTAGCCGGTTTTTAGTGGCCGATGGGCTAACCAGTAATAATATTTCTTCCATCCTGGAAGATAAAGATGGTAAAATCTGGATAGGTACTGATGAGGGGCTTTGTCTTTACAACCCTTCGGCTTCTCATAGCACTGCTGGTAAAACATTTACCAAAATCCAGCTTCCCTTACCACCAAACCCGGCTCCCAATAAGGATGACCCCTATTACAGCTCCAGTTGGGTGTACAGTATCATGCAGGCAAAAAGTGGTAAACTATGGTTTGTAACAAGAGGTGGTGTATATATCTACGATGGCAAAACCTTTACAACGTTTTCAGTTAATGAAGTATCAAATGGTATCAAGAGCGCTGATTTCAAACCTGAATGTATTTTAGAAGATAACCACGGTAATATTTGGTTTGGAGGACGAGCAAACGAAGGTGTGTATCGCTACGATGGAAAATCTATAACCAACCTTAAACCTATGGATCTATTTCAAAATGGTCCAACGCCAAAAGCACATAATTGGGGCTGGCCTCAATTGCAAGACAAAAACGGGAATATCTGGTTCAGCAATTGGGGTGGTGCCTACCGGTATGATGGGATATCATTTACAGGTTTTACAAAAAAAGATGGCTTGCCCGGCATGGTTACCCAAATTATAGAAGATAAAAAAGGACATCTTTGGTTTGGAGGCGACGGCATTTGCCGGTATGATGGAAAAGCTTTCACTTGTTTTACACAAAAAGATGGACTAACCAGTTTGGGAGTTTGGTCAATTTTGGAAGACAAAACTGGCAATCTATGGGTGGGTACAAGAGAAACAGGCCTCTGCCTTTACGATGGGAAAAAATTTATTGTTTATTCGGAATATAAGCGCCAGCCTGCAACGAACTAAAAATAAAATTTGCTATAACAGGTAAAAGTGAATAACAGCAACGAAGCACTAACAGGATTTGGGAGAATGAGTGACATAACCTGCAATAATGAAAAAGTATTTAATTACTTTACAAAAAAACAAGGTTAATTTAATAGTACAATTTGATTTTACAACTTTATACTAAACGATTATTATGAACAATAAAAAGAAACTATACACTACTGCAGCACTGGCAATAGTTGTTTTGCTTGGCATTGCTGCCACAGCGCCAACATCAAATTTTAAAAACCTGAAAGTGCTGCCGCAAAATATCAGCGAACATCAATTAGACAGTATCATGGATACCTACAACAGGGCGCTGAAAGTGAATTGCGATTTTTGCCATTCAAAAGAAAAAGATATTACCGGGCTTGTGCCGGCTAATGATCTGCCACTTGATTTTGCTGCCGACAATGGCATGAAAGAAACCGCCAGGCGAATGATGCTGCTTACAATTGATATTAATAAAAGGCATTTTAGCCAGGATAGTGCTGTTGCTAAAAGGCCCGATTATCTTTTAAATGTAGTTACCTGCAATACCTGTCACAGGGGTAACCCTTACCCGGCGCATGAGTAGCAGAAACCGCTTATACTGCCATGCCATTGCAGTATAAGCATGGGATTGACAATGAATAAATATCAGTTTGCTGTCGGCCATATCTTACCCAAGTTCAATACAGCAAACAACCGAAGGGAGAAAAGTAAAGACAAAAAAACGGGCTTAATAAATTACTTGATCTTACTAAAATCGTTGCCGCTGAATAATTTTGCCAGGCTGCTGTCCTGCGTCTTCTTCCACTCTTCTATTTTTCCTTCTGGCACAATGCGCCAAAAATTTTTCGTTTTCATTTCCTCGTAGTCCTTCCACTGAATAAAGAGTCCATTGATAGCATTGCGCTGACGAAAAGAAATATTTACCGGGCGGCCAACATTTTCTTTTGCTTCAACAAATTTTTCAATCACATCGTTTGTCATACAAATAAATTTTTAATAGAATTAAAACTGCCCGGTTACTAATAAGCCGGGCAATTCAATGAGTTATTACCAGCTTTTTGCAAAAGAGCGCTTTTTAAAAGCAGGCTTGTCTTCCCTTGGCTTTGCTTCCACGGCTTTCATCACACGGCCATCTGCAGTAGAGCCATCTACTTCAGCCATTGCTTTAGCAGCAGCAGCATTATCAGGCATTTCAACAAAACCAAAACCACGGCTGCGGCCTGTTTCTTTGTCTGTAATTACTTTGGCAGAACTTACTTCGCCAAAACTTTCAAAAAATCCTCTTAAGTCTTCATCCTGTATGTTGAAGCTTAAGTTTGAAACATAAATGTTCATTTGTAAAAAAAAATTATAAATAAAAAAAATTGAGAAAAAAGCAACTAAATTGAATGACTAAGACAGCGGAGCAAAATTTGCGTAGCAGGAGAATCTTTCTGTTTAATATATTGCGATAAACTCAAAATAACGCCGCAAATATACGGCTTTAAATCGGTGTGGGCAAAGGGTTTTAGAGAATTGTTTGTAATAGTACCGCCTTTGGCAGGCGACCAGGCACACCACTTTAAGTTTTTAAGGATGTCAATATGACTTTTTTAGCGCTGATAAATATTTTAATGTGTTATCCCGGCTTAATGCAACACAGTTAGCGTAACTCCCGGCGCTACTGTAATACTTCCGGGTGGAACAACCCTTAATGAATTACAAACAACATTTGTATTTACTACAATATTGGTTGTCACAATTACATCTGCACCGGGGGTTGGCACATTACCATTTTCCAAACTGGCAGCATCTGTCCAGTTACCATTGGCTGTTCCTTGCCAGCAACGTCTCTATGCATGGCTTTTGTGTGATGGTAAGGATGTTGCGTTTACCGGAGTTGGATTATAATTATGCAAATTTCTTTTGCTTACTTGACGCAACGTCCTCGGCTTTGCTCATTGGCCCGGTGAGAGACGTTGCTGGGAATAGAACTGAATACAGCAGGCTGCAACGGAGAGTACTGATTGGGAAACGCAGGAAAGGAGACCAAAACAAAACCCCACACTTGCGTATGGGGTTTTTATTTAAAAAAATTATTGCAGTTAATTACTCTTACCGTTTACATTTAATTTAAAACCAGTTTTTATCAATACCGTTGCTGCAGGATCAACCTTGATACTATAGCAATTGGCATTGCTGTTTATTTCCGGGTAATTGGGGGCAGCAGCAGGGATTATAACTGCACTGTTAATATCCGGAACTTTATTGGTATTCCAGTTAGCAGGGTTTTCCCATGCCACACTTACAACTCCCGTCCATACAGATGGTACTGCCGGGCCGCCAACTTTTGTAAGTTGATTATTAGTAAGCACCGCAGGATTAAAATCAAAATATATCGCCGCCCTGTTGCTGATAACATCATCAATACCTATTGGCAGTTTTGGTTTGATACGGTAGCTGATGTATCCATGACTTGCAGGTTCGTTATGAAAACTGTCAAGCAATTTGATGTCCCTAAAAGTCCAGGTGATATATTTTCCGTCCTTTATACTTAACTGGTAAGCATGGCTTGCATTCAGCATTGTAAAACCTGATGCATCCAGTTTGGCATCCAATGTATCTCTTACTACAATTGTAAATGCTGTATCATTGCCGGTGTTTTGAAAGCGGATTAGGTAATCAAGATTTTTTCCATCCACAATATCTTTTATTGGCATACTGCCTGCATAGTTTTCCTGTTTGTCATTGGGATCGTAACTGCCGCTTACCAATTCTGAAATTTGTATAAGGTTGTCTGCACCCGATACATCACCTGTGCTGTCGAGATAAACAGACGATCTTAATGTATCGCCGATATTAACCTGTGGTATGGTGCCTGCGGTAAGTGTTAGTGAAAAAGAAGCGGAAGCTGCTGGCAATACACTTGAAATATTCCATACAATTGAATCGCCTGATACAGATGACGGCGATGGCACAGCACTCATGAAACTAAAGCGGCTGTCTTTAATAAAAAGGAGAATACGATTGTTTAAAGTATCAGTTCCATTATTAGTGCAGGCAATGTAATACTGCTGCTCAAAACCTGGCCTTACCCTGTTGCTGCTTATCACATTCACAGCATAATCTTTAATACCGGCAATCGGGTGCAAGGCAAAGTTCGCAGTGGCAAGCTGACCGGAAGAATTAAATGTTGTACTTACACTATCAGGCGTGGAGGTATAATATGGACGTGGGAGCAACGGTTTTGTCCTGTATGTTCCTGAAGGAACAGGAATTCTATAATCACCATTTGGTGAAAATGGCTGCGTAACAACCTGGGTATTGCTACTGGTGCTGGCTATCTTCACATTCTTTAATGTTGTTTCACCTCCGTCCTGTGTGTTATTATTGTTTAGATCTATATAAACATTCCCACGGATCACATTGTCAAGTGTAAATTTCATTGAATACCAGCCTCTCGGAACATAACCATTACCCTCTGTACACTCCCCTTCGTAATTATAACCAGCAATTACGGCATCTGCACCCGGCAGAAGTTTAATGGAGCAAACCATATCATCATAATATTGCTGTCCGTACAAACTGTATTGCTGTTTTGTAGCATGATTATAAACATACGGATCGGTGGTGGGGATTGGGCTGCCGGCAAAAGGATTGAAAATTGCACCGCCAAGAATGAAACTTCCGTCAGGCGTGGGAATAATTGCCCTGACACCGAATTCACATTGCATATCCAACGAGTTCCTTATTGTATCAGTAGAGATATAGATGCCATCTGCGGATATTTTTTTAACACAACTAAAGTAAGTTGGAAAGGGAGTGCTTGAGTAGGAAGTATAAAGAAACAGGTAAGCATCGCCACTGTAAGTTTTGCATACAGCATTGATGGTTTGAGAAGTATGAACGTTGCCGGGATTTCCATTAGCTGAATAATTAAAATATGACACGGCCCCAGAAGCCTGGTCAATAAGATAAGCAACATTATAATACTGGGTAAGGACAAACAGCTGTTGATCATTCGTTGTCAGTATCCTTACTCCTTTATCACTAAAGGTACTGTCAAGGTAGTCGAGGCTTTTTTGCCAAAGCAAGTTGCCGGCAGGGTCAATTTTAAATACCCATGCATTTGTTTCATATTGAGATAAAGGTGCAGCACCTGAAAGTTGCCCATCTGTTGAATAGGTGGTTGATAAGACAGCAAAACCACCATCGGATGTTCTTACAGCATCTATCGCTTCTTCGGTTTTACTTCCCCCATAAAATTTTTGCCATAAAACAATTCCGTCCTGGTTTATTCTTGTTAATACCACATCAATAGCTCCCCAATGATTGCCGGTAGTATTAGTTGCTGAACTGCTCCGTCCAACGCATAAATAAGAGGTATCATCAGCCGCAACCACTGTTTCTACATTGTAACAATTGGGCAGGTATATTTGCCATTGCAATATTAAACCCGCCGGATCAGTTTTTTTTACCACACCATTGGGTCCGGTATAGCCCACGAAGATTTTACTTCCATCATTGTTTATTAATATATCATTGAGCTGTTCGGTAGTGTCATTATTGATATCAACACACCACTGCGCCGTGGCCTGATTGAATGTGCCCACTGAAAGGAACCCTGTAAAAATCGACAGAAAAAAAATGCGGCAACAGGTGGTCTTTCTCATAATACCAGTTTTAAGCAATAAGGGGAATTATTAAAAGTAAGGAAAAATCTCATAAAAAAAACCCCACACTCACGTATGGGGTTTGTTCTATTATAAAAGAATTGATTATTCTTCTTCCACTTTCACTTTGCCTTTGCTCTTAGCAATCACTGCTTCTGCAATGTTGTTTGGAGCTGGTGCATAGTGGCTGAACTCCATGGTAGAGCTTGCACGGCCTGAAGACAATGAACGCAACTGCGTTACATAACCAAACATTTCACTTAATGGAACTTTGGCTTTAATTACCTGCAGGTTGTTACGGCTGTCCATGCCTTCCAGCATACCACGGCGGCGGTTCAAGTCACCTGTTACATCACCCATGTACTGGTCTGGTGTCAATACTTCCACTTTCATGATTGGTTCCAGCAAAGTTGGTTTTGCTTTACGGCCAGCTTCACGGAAACCAGCTTTAGCACAAAGCTCAAAGCTCATCGCATCAGAATCCACATCATGGTAGCTACCATCAAATACACGAACTTTCATATCACGTACTGGGTAACCAGCCAACACACCAGTTGTCATTGCTGTTTCAAAACCTTTTGTAATAGCAGGAACAAATTCTTTTGGAATAGATCCACCAAACAAATCGTTTACAAACTGGAAGTGTTTGC
>CAZBTD010000156.1:0-6114 GCA_964494815.1 uncultured Ferruginibacter sp.
CAACGCCTACGTGGTGAACCTGAACAACCTGCAGAAGGGCACCGAGTTCGAGCACCTCGCGCTCGAGGAGATCGTCAGGAAGTCCGCCGGCGGCATCTACAACAACGCTGCGCAGATCTGGAACCACAGCTTCTTCTGGCACTGCATGAAGCCGGCCGGCGGCGGCGAGCCCACCGGCGCGCTGGCCGCGGCCATCAGCGCGAAGTGGGGCAGCCACGCGGCCTTCCGCGAGGCCTTCGTCAAGAGCGCCGTCGGCAACTTCGGCTCGGGCTGGACCTGGCTCGTGAAGAAGCCAGACGGCTCGGTCGACATCGTCAACACCGGCGCTGCCGGCACGCCGCTCACCAGCGCCGACAAGGCGCTGCTGACGGTCGACGTGTGGGAGCACGCCTACTACATCGACTACCGCAACCTGCGCCAGAAGTTCGTCGAGACCTTCCTCGACAAGCTGGCGAACTGGGACTTCGCGGCGGCCAACTTCGCCTGAGCGGCGGGTGCCCGCGCCGTTGCCTCCATGCGCGTGCTGTTGGTCGAGGATGACCAGGCGCTGAGTCTGGGCGTCCGGCGCGCGCTGGAGCGCGAAGGCTGGCAGGTGGACGGCCTGGCCGACGGCCTGTCGGCCTTGCAGGCCGGGCTGGGCGGCGAGCACGACGTGGCGGTGCTCGACCTGGGCCTGCCCGGGCGCGACGGCATGGAGGTGCTGCGCCACTGGCGCAGCCGCGGTGTGCGGATGCCGGTGCTGCTGCTGACAGCGCGCGACGAGCTGTCCGACCGCGTCCAGGGCCTCGACGCCGGCGCCGACGACCACCTGGCCAAGCCGTTCGACATTCCCGAGTTGCTGGCCCGCCTGCGGGCCTTGCGCCGCCGCGCCGCCGGGCAGCTGGACCAGACGCTGGTCCTGGGACAGTTGACGTTCGACGTCGCCGGACGCGAACTGCGGCACGCCGGCCATCGGGTTGCGCTCAGCCCGCGTGAACTCGCCTTGACCGAGCTGCTGATGCAGCGCGCCGGCCGCGTGGTGACGAAGGAATCCATCGTGGCCCGGTTGTCGAGCTGGGAAGCCGACTTCAGCGAGAACTCCGTCGAGGTCTATGTCCACCGGCTGCGCAAGCGCTTCGCGTCACTGGGCGCGGTCATCAAGACCATCCGCGGTTTCGGCTACGTCATGGAGGCCAGCGAGTCCGGCCCGGCGCCCACGCCATGAGCGGTACGGCGCAGCAGCCCGCCGCCAGCCTGGCGCGCCGGCTGTTCATGCCGCTGGTGTGGGCCTGGCTGGTGGGCATCGTGGTGGCGGCGGCAGGCGCGCTCGGGCTGGCCAGCTTTGCCGCGCAGGAAGCCTTCGATCGCGGCCTGCAGCATGAAGTGGCCGCGCTGGCCACCCGGGTCACCTGGTCCGACCGCGGCCCACTGCTGGACGTGAGCCGGCAGGCGATGGAACTGCTGACCTGGGACGCTTCGGACCGCAACACTTTCGTGATGACCGACCCGGCCGGGCATGTGCTGGCTGGCGATGCGGATGTGCCCGTTCCGGCGCGGCGCGAGCGGACGTTCGAGCAACCTCAGCTGTTCGATGGCCGTTACCTCGACGAAGCCGTGCGCGGGGCCGTCTTCTCGGTCCGATCCCCGATGCTCGATCGCAGCGTCGTGCTGGCGGTGGTCGAGACCACGCGCAAGCGGCAGGCGCTGGTGCGCGACCTGCAGCTGGCGGTGGTGGCGCCGGCCCTGGTGCTCGGTTTCCTGACCTTCCTGCTGGCCGGCTGGAGCGTGCGGCGAGGCTTGCGGCCGCTGCGGCAACTGGCCACCGAGGTGGCCACGCAGGACGTTCACGACTGGCAGCCATTGCCACTGTCAAGGGCGCCAGCGGAGGTCGCGCCGCTGATCGAGCGCATCAATGCGCTGATGCAGAACGTGCGTCAGTCGATGACCTTGCAGCGGCGCTTCGTGGCCGACGCCGCCCACCAGCTGCGCACGCCGGTCGCGGGTATCCGCGTGCTGGCCGCCGAGTTGCAGCAGGAGCTGTCCGCCCATACGCCTGCCGCGGGGTGGCGGCCCATGCTGGACCAGCTTCGGGCATCCAGCGACCGGCTGGCACGGTTGATCGGCCAGTTGCTGAGCCTGGCACGATCGGAAACCGAACTGGCCGGCGATGGGGAACTGCGCACACAGGACGTGGTGCCGCTGGTGCGCGATGCCACCGAAGGCGCCGTGCTGATGGCCATGCGCGCCGGGCGCAGCGTGGAGTTGCGTGCGCCAGCCCGCGCCGTGCTGGCGCGAGCCCACCCGATCTGGCTGGGCGAGGTGATGAACAACCTGCTCGACAACGCAGTGCGGTATGGCGGGACGCAGATCGTCATGTCGATCCACGACAGGGCCGAGGGCGGGGCGGAAATCGGGGTGGACGACAACGGGCCAGGCGTGGCCGATGACGAGTTGCCGCGCATGTTCGAGCCTTTCTGGCGCGGCGACCGCGCCGACACCCGCAACGACGGCGGAACCGGACTCGGACTGGCGATCGCGCGCGAGATCGTCGAGCGGCTGGGCGGCACCCTGGTGGCCAGTCGGGGGCCAGCTGGAGCCGGCATGCGCTTCACGGTGACGTTGCCCGGCTGACCGGCGCCGCGCGGCGCCAGGCTCAGCCGCCGAACGGCGTGCCCTTGAGCTTGAAGCCGGCCTTCAGGCCGCGCTTGGCGAACCAGCCCTGGCGCATTTCCAGCGCGAAGCGCACCGGCTTGGCCGAGCAGTGCGACGCATCAGACTGGGGTTGCATGTCGGCGATGTTGACGATGCTGCCATCGTCGTCGATGAAGGCGATGCTCAACGGGATCAGCGTGTTGCGCATCCAGAAGCAACGCGGGGCGCGGTCGTCGTTCGCGAACAGCATCCCTTCGTTCGGACCCATGTCCTTGCGGAACATCATGCCCATCATCTGCTGCTGCTGGCTGCGGGCCACTTCCGCCTTGATGACGTGCATGCCGGCGGTGATGTCGACGGTGTCCAGGCGTGGCTGCGGGCCGTCCTGGGCTTGGGCCGCAGCGGACAGCGACAGCAGCAGGGCAGCGAGGGCTCTGATCGTCTTGACGTAAATCATGTTGATGGCGGGGGAGGATCTCTACATTATTGCGAGGGCAGCGCCGGGCTGCCCGCTTTGCCTTCATGACCGCTGCCATCCTCCCTCCGATCCAGACCGCTGCCTTGCCCGGCGCCAGCGTGCTGGACGATCCGATCGAGGTGGACCGCTGCACCCGCTGGGTGACTGGGCGCGATGGCGCACGCCTGGCCGAAAGCACGCTGCAGGTGTCGGGCATGTATTGCGCGGCCTGCGCCGGCATCATCGAGTCGGCGCTGCAGTCGGACCCCGGGGTTCACCTGGCGCAGGTGATGGCGGCCACGCAGCGGGCCACTGTCCGGTGGGACCCGGCCCGCACCTGCCTGTCTGGCCTGCTGGCCACGGTCGAGCGTGCCGGGTATGGCGCGGTGCCCGACGCGGCCGCCCCGGCGCGCGAGTTGCGCCGGCGTGAACATCGGGCCGCGCTGTGGCGCCTGTTCGTGGCCAGCTTCTGCGCCATGCAGGTGATGATGTTCGCCACCCCGAGCTATGTGGCCGCCGAAGGCGACCTGGGCGCCGACATGCGCCAGTTGCTGAACTGGGGCGGCTGGATCGTGTCATTGCCCGTGATGTGGTTTGCTGCCGGCCCGTTCTTCCGCGCGGCATGGCGCCAGGTGCGGGGTCGCCGCATCGGCATGGACGTGCCGATCGCGCTGGCCCTGGGCGTCACCTTCGTCGCCAGCATGGGGGCCACCTTCGATCCGGGCGGGCTGTTCGGGCAGGAGGTGTACTTCGACTCCCTGACCATGTTTCTCAGCTTCCTGCTGGGGGCCCGGTTCGTGGAATTGCGCGCCCGGCACCGGGCGGCCGACAACCTGGAACGTGCCCTGGCCCGCATGCCCGAGAGCGCCGAGCGTCAGGCTGACGATGGCAGTTGGGAGCGGGTGAGCACCCGTCGCCTGAAGGTGGGCGATGTGGTCCGGGTGGTGGTGGGGCAGGCGTTTCCGGCCGACGGCCCGCTGCTGCAAGGACACACCCGCGTCGACGAGTCGGTGCTGACCGGCGAATCCGACCCGGTGCCCCGGGAAGCGGGGCAGGCGGTGGTTGCGGGCAGCCTGAATCGCCAGGCGCCGGTGGTGATGCGCGTCGAGCGCGTGGGCGCCGACACCCGCTTCGAAGCCATCGTCGACATGATGCGCCAGGCCATGAGTCAGCGGCCCGACGCCGCCCGCCTGGCCGATCGATGGGCGGGTGTCTTTCTGGGCGCCGTGCTGGCCCTGGCCCTGGGCGGAGCGGTGGTCTGGTTCTGGATCGACCCGTCGCGCGCCGTCTGGGTCGCGGTGTCGGTGCTGATCGTCACTTGCCCCTGCGCTTTCTCGCTGGCGGCGCCGGCGGCGCTGGTGGCCGCCGCAGGAGGCTTGGCACGTCGTGGCGTGGTGTTCCGCCGCCTGGAAGCCATCGAGACCCTGGCATCGGTCCAGCAGGTCTTCGTCGACAAGACGGGGACGTTGACCGAAGACCGGCTGGTGCTGCAGTCGGTGCGTCTCCAGGCTGGGGCGACGCTGGATGAGGCCACGATCCGCAGCCGCGTGGCCGGCCTGGCGGGCTGGTCGCAGCATCCCATCGCGGTGGCGCTGGCGCAGGCGGGCAGCCGGGAAGCCGCTGAACAGGCGACCTGGGCTGACGTTGCCGAAGTGGCCGGGCAGGGGCTGTCGGGCGTCGACCCCGAGCGCCGCCGTTGGCGCCTGGGCTCGTGGGCCTGGGTGGGTGGCACCGGCCGGCCTGTCGATCCGCAGGCGCGCGTCTGGCTCAGCGTGGACGGTGTCGTTCAGGCGGGCTTCGTGGTGGAAGAGGTTCTGCGCGAAGGCACGGCGGCGGCCATCCAGGGTCTGAAGGCACAAGGGTTGTCGGTCGGTCTGCTGACCGGCGATGTGCCGGAACGCGCCCGGGCGCTGGCCGATGCACTGGGCATTGACGACGTGCTGGCCCAGGCCACCCCGGAAGCCAAGCTTGATCGTGTCGCCCGCGCCCAGCGCGAAGGGTTGCGGGTGTTGATGGTGGGTGACGGCATCAACGACGCGCCCGTGCTGGCCCGCGCAGACGTGTCGCTGGCGATGGGTCAGGGCGCGCTGGTGGCTCGCAGCCAGGCCGATGCCGTGATCGCATCGAATCGCCCGCTCGACCTGTTGCTGGCTCGCCGCGTGGCGGTGCGAACGGTGCGGATCGTGCGGCAGAACCTGCTGTGGGCGGCCGTCTACAACGCCGTGTGCATTCCGCTGGCACTGGCCGGGCTGTTGCCGCCCTGGGCTGCCGGGCTGGGCATGGCCGGCAGTTCGCTGCTGGTGGTGCTGAACGCGCTGCGAGCTGCGCGCTGACTGACTGGAACCCTACACCGGACTATCGCGCGTGGACATTCTGTTTCTGCTCATTCCGCTGTCGGCGGTGCTGATCCTGTTGATCCTGGGTGTGTTCGGCTGGGCCGTGCACCGAGGGCAGTTCGAAGATCTCGAGCGAGAGGGCTCGCGAATCCTCGACCACGACAGGGTCACCGTTGATGGTGATCAAGGGTTCCGCACAGGGGTGCCAGAAGAATCGCGGCAGTCCGTTTCTCAATCTTGAGGAGAGTCGAATGGCAAACAACTCATCACCGGGAACACCGGTGTATTTCGACACGCCGGTGCGCGCGTTTGCGCTCGCCGCCGTGGTCTACGGCATCGTGGGGATGCTCGTGGGCGTCATCATTGCCTCGCAGCTGGCCTGGCCCGAGCTGAACCTGGGCATCCCGTACCTGACCTATGGTCGCCTGCGGCCGCTGCACACGAACGCGGTGATCTTCGCGTTCGGTGGCTGCGTCCTGTTTGCCACCTCGTACCACGTCGTCCAGCGCACCTGCCAGACGCGATTGTTCGCGCCTGGCCTGGCGATGTTCACGCTGATCGGCTGGAACCTCATCATCGTGCTGGCGGTCATCACGCTGCCGCTCGGCATCACCACCGGCAAGGAGTATGCCGAGCTGGAATGGCCCATTGACATCCTGATCGCGGTGGTCTGGGTGGCCTATGCCGTGG
>CAZBTD010000157.1:0-6051 GCA_964494815.1 uncultured Ferruginibacter sp.
TCTCCATGCTCGCCGACACGCCGTCCGGGCAGAGCAGTCCCGGGGACGACCGCATGGTGCTCTTCCCCTCGTTTTACGTACACCAGGAGCGCGCCTTCCGCGAATTCCTCGTCCAGAGAAAGGACATCGTGGTCGCGACGGGCACGGGCTCCGGTAAGACCGAGTGCTTTCTCGTGCCGATGCTGGGTTCGCTCTACGACGAAGCGGTCCGCTCGCCCAGGACGTTCGAGCAGCCCGGCGTTCGCGCGCTGATCCTCTACCCGATGAATGCGCTCGTGAACGACCAACTCTCGCGATTGCGCCTGCTGCTGGGCGATCCGGCCGTCGTGGATGCGTTCAAGGCTCTTGGCAATGATCGCCGCTTCCCGCGCTTCGGGATGTACACAGGTCGGACGCCGTATCCCGGCCCACGCACTACATCGCGTGACGCAGAGCGCGTAAAGCCGCTGCTCGAGTACTACCTCGGGATGTCGCCCGAGATTGAAGAGCGCCTTCGTCGTCTTGGCCGCTACCCAGCCAAGGACCTCGAAGCGTTCTACGCGCAACACGAGGCGCGCCGTCGGACCTACCAGAGCGGCAGGCGCGCGGGTCAAGAGTACACCGACCATAACTGGGACCGGCGCCTTCATACGGGTCCGGATGATTGTGAGTTGCTGACGCGACAGGAGATGGTGCACGGCGCGGGCAGCCGCCCCGGCCACGCGCCCGACGTGCTCGTCACGAACTACTCCATGCTCGAATACATGCTGATGCGCCCGTTCGAGCGCCCCATCTTCGCCGAGACGAAGCGCTGGCTCGACCAGGACGGCACGCAACTGCTGCTCGTCCTCGACGAAGCGCACATGTACCGGGGCGCAAAAGGCGCGGAAGTCGCCTTCCTCATCCGCCGCTTGCGCGCGCGTCTCGGGATCCACGACCGCCCCGACAAGCTGCGCGTAATCGCTACATCCGCCTCGCTCGGTGAGGGAGTGGCGGCGGTCGATGCGGTCAAGCGCTTCGCCGCCGACATCACCGGAAAGCGCCCCGAGAGCTTCGAAGCCATCACGGGCACGCGGGAGGTTCCAACGCCTGCCAGTCCGGCTTCGACGGAGGTAGCCGACACCCTGGCCTCGCTCGACCTCGACGGAATCAATGAGGCACTCGATGCGCCCGCCCTCCGGGAGAAGCTCGCGCCGCTTCTCCCGGCGAGCCTCGCCCCGAGCGCCAGCGAGAACGAAGTGCTCGCCGCCCTCTACGCCGTGCTGAAGGACAAGCCGTGGGTCAACCAGTTGGTGAAGGAGGCCGCAGGGCATGCGGTGGCGGTGAGCGAGCTCGCGCCGCGCGTGTTCCCGGGCCATCCCGATGCGCGCCGCGCGCTGGAAGCACTGCTGACGGTGTCCACTCTCGCACGCAACAAAGCCGACGAGCCGGGCCTCGTTCCGACGCGCGTCCATGGGCTGTTCCGCGGGCTGCACGGGCTCTATTCTTGCGTGAACCCGCGCTGTGGCGGACGGCAGAGCGAGCCAGGAGAGCCGGCGATTCTAGGCAAGCTATTCGCGACGCCGAGCGCGGTGTGTGACGCATGCGGTTCCCGCGTCTTCGAGATCGCGTCGTGCCGCGACTGCGGCAGCCCGTACCTGCTCGCCTATTCGCAGGAGGAATCGCTCGACCAGCTCTCGTTCCTCTGGGGCGAGACCGAGGGCGCTCTGTTCCGTCTGCAGCTCCTGCCCACCGCCCCGCGTTACACCAACCGCACCGAGATCGTGCGGCTTCACCTGCGCACCGGCTACCTCGATACCGGAAATCGCTTCCCCGATGACGAGGTCCGCGACCTGGTGCTCTGTCTCGATGGCGACGGTAGGCGCCAGGCGTCGTTCGACCGCTGCGCCATGTGCCAGCCCTCGGCGAACGCAAAGAGCCGCATCCACGATTTCAGGACGCGCGGTGAGCAGCCCTTCACGGCGCTGATCGAAGCGCAGTTCGCGGAGCAACCCCCGCAGAAGAACGACCCGCGCCTGCCGAACCACGGGCGGAAGGTGCTGGTCTTCAGCGACGGACGACAGAAGGCCGCACGCCTGGCGCCTGCACTCGAGCACAGCCACGCACGCGATCTATTCCGGCAGGTCGTCGCACTCGCGGCCCACGAGCTTCGCGACAAGGCGGGCATCTCTGCGATGCAGTACCTCTACCCCGCGGTCGTGCATCTATGCGCGCAGCGCGGCTACGACCTATTTCCCGCCGCAGACGAAAACGAATTCCACAACCATCTGAGGCAGGCGAAGGGACGCACGCTCGAAGAGGTACGAAGGCTCGCAGATCGCGGCATGCTTCGCGCCACGCGTTCCTTCGCGCAGGCCATCTTCAGCGAGCTGACGGATCGCTACTACTCCCTGCAAGCGCTCGCGCTGGCCACGATCGAAGAGGATCCCGACACGGCCTTCATGATCTTCGACGACTTCCCCAACGTCGGCCTCGACACAGACGCGCAGAAGGTTCTCTTCCGCGCGTGGCTTCGCCAGCACCTCGAGCGGCGGTCGTTCAGCCCCAACGGCGCCGAGACGCGCGAGCTCGGCGAAGGCTGGGCCTACCCGCAAGGCATCAACGCCGCACGCATTGAACACATCCTTCCCAACCGTTTCGACCAGTACCTCGCCCACGTCCTTAGCGGCGACACCTTCAAGGTCGAAGAGGTAACCAAGTGGTTTCAGCACTTCGTGCGCGACAAGGGGCTGTTGCACTTCGAGAGCGACCTCTACTACCTGCGCCTGGAAGGCTTGAGCCTAAACCTTCGCCTGGATACACACTGGCTGCGTTGTCAGGACTGCGCCCGCATCCATCCGGAGGCGCTGGCCGATGCCTGCCCAGCGTGTCTGGGCGCTGTTGTTGAGGCCGATCCCGACTACCTCGATGCGCGCACCGGCTTCTATCGGCAGCAGGTGCGGCGCGCCTTCGACAAGCGCGCGCTCGAGCCCTTCGGCCTTTTGGCGGCAGAGCACTCCGCGCAACTCACCGGCCAACCCGACGAGAGCGCCTTCAACAAGGTCGAAGAGTACGAGCTGCGCTTCCAGGACGTGCCGCTCGACAACCTCCCGCCGATCGACGTGCTGAGCTGCACGACGACAATGGAGGTCGGAATCGACATTGGCGCGCTGTCCGGCGTTGCCCTGCGCAACGTGCCGCCGCACGTCGCAAACTATCAGCAGCGGGCGGGTCGTGCGGGCCGTCGAGGACGCTCGATCGCGTCGGTCATTACCTACGCCCACGGCACCTCTCACGACGCTCACTTCTTCGACCACCCCGAGCAGATCATCTCGGGCGACGTTCGTGCCCCGGTCGTTTACGTTGAGAACCAGCAGGTGCTCACGCGGCACGTCCACGCCTATCTCGTACAACGGTTCTTCCATGAGCGTGTACCACCGGACCCGACCAGCTATGACCTCTTCGGTTCGCTGGGTTCCGTCGAGCAGTTCCTCTCCGAGGCGCACCCGTGCTCACTGCTCAAGCTCGAAGCGTGGCTCGACGAGAACGCCGGTGTGCTACAGCGTGAGCTCGCAGGCTGGGCACCTGCGTACAGCTTCGGACTCAACGAACCCGTAGCCGATATTGAAGACACGATTCGCAATGCCATCGCCAACACCAAGCGGCGGATCCGCGACGTACTACCCGTCGCGGAGTACGCAGCCCGTGAGACGCTCGCGGACCTTGATCGCGAATCGCTGGAGCGTCGTCTGGAGGAGCCGCTGCTCGAGACGCTCATCGGTCACGCGGTCTTTCCGCGCTATGCGTTCCCGACAGACGTCGTGACGTTCTGGGTCTCCAAGCCTCGGCAACAAGGGGACGCTCCCAACAAGCGGATCTTCGACTACGAACCGCAGCGAGACCTTCAGCTCGCACTCACGGAGTACGCGCCTGGCCGAAGCCTTACAATCGACAAGTGGCGGTTCGAGTCGGCGGCCCTCTACTCGCCGTATGAGCCGAGTCCGGCGCATACCATCCAGCGACAGCGAGCGTATACGTCGTGCCGCGACTGCTCCTGGGCAACGATGGACGGCGCAATGGCGCAGGCGACGCTGTGCCCCGTCTGCGGAAGTGACCAGCTCACGCGTACCGCATTCATCACGCCCGCTGGCTTCGCGCCCGACCTCAACGCCAAGCGCGAGGTGGATCGCGGCCAGGCCATCAACTATGCGGGCATGACTGACCGCGCACGGCTCGAACCGCAGGACCCGCCCTCGGCGTGGACGGAGGGCAGCCAGGGCCGTCTGCGGCGTTGGACCGGCCCGCGGCGGTTGGTCATGGTCAACAAGGGCGTCGGCCAGCGTGGCTTTCGCGTGTGCCCCGACTGCGGTCGATCGGAGCCGGAATACGGCCCTGGCTTCACCGCAACAAAGCTCATGAAGAGGGGAGCACCGACTTCGCACGATCACCCGCTGGAGAGAGGGAAGGTCTGTGCGGGTGTGGCCGACGGCCCGTTCTATCTCGGACACGAGTTTCCCACCGATGCGCTGCTTCTGCGCTTGCGAGTGACGGCGCCAGTGCAGCTCGGCGCGGCGACCACAACGGGTCTTATCACGCGGGCTTCGCGCATGGCGCTGTCGTCGCTGGTCGAAGCCCTCGGCCTCGCCGCGTCGCGCACTCTACAAATCGACGAGGGCGAGCTGTCGGGCTGGTGGACGCCCGTGATCGGTGGACGTCCTGACGAGGCGCAGCTCTACCTATACGACCTTTTGCCGGGTGGTGCAGGCTACGCTCGCGCTGTCGGCAACGACCTGCCCGAGGTGCTTGACGCCGCCGAAGCGCTACTCGGCGGCTGTGACTGCCCGTCGTCCTGCTACCGGTGCATCCGCCATTACGGCAACAACTGGATTCACGCCTCGCTCGATCGCCACCTCGCGCTCGCGCTCCTTCGCCACCTACGGACGGGCGAGCTGCCGAGTCTAACGGACCAAGACAAGGACCGCGCCCTCGTCGCCTTTCGCCAGCTCCTCGCGCTGCGCGGTATCGCGTGTGAGGAGAACGCGAACCTCGGAGGCACGCGCGTCCCGCTCATCGTCCAACTGCCCAACTCCCGGGTCTGCGTCGACGTGCACCACCCGCTCATCGATCCAGTCGCCCACGAGTCTCCGGTGATCGCTGCCGCGCGCGCGCAATTCCTCGAAGTCGTGTCGCTGGGCGCTTTCGACCTGCTGCATGATCTCCCCGCCGCCGTGGCTCGCTTGAAGCTGCCGAACGGGGCGTTGGGATGAGCTTCTACGAGCTCCAGTCGCCGACCGTGTGGGCCGATCCGCCACCCATGTGGAGCAGCACATCGATAGATGAGGTCGAGGCATGCCCACGTCGATGGCAACTCCTGCGCTCGCGCTGGGGAGACCTCGATCGTTTCCCTGTGCGTCCGCACCCGGCAGCTATCGAGGGGCAGATTGTTCACGAGGCGCTCGACCGGCTGACGCGCGCATGCGGCCAGCGAGGCAATCCTCCGTTCGCCAGTCCGGAGTTTGCGGCGGCCCTGATTGACGCGGACTTCTTCCCCGGCTTTGCGCGCGCCGTCGCCGACTGGGAGCATCGTCTGATGTCGCACCCAAGGCCGGGCCCCCCGTTCCGGCTACGTGCGAGCGGTGAGGAACTCGCGAACCGCGCGGTGCGAATGTTCCGCGAGCATTACAAGTCCGACGGCAAGGGCGCAGCGCACGGTGCTGAGCAAGCGGCCGAGACGCCTGCAAACGTGCGGGCTCTTCTCAAGAAGAAGCACGCGCTGTCCGAGGTGAAGCTGACTCATCCAGTCCTTCCGTTCCTTGGTGCCATCGATCGCGTGCAGGACACGGGGGAGGGAGTCGAGGTCATCGACTTCAAGACCGGCAAACCAAGCGACAAGCATCACAAGCAGCTCCTGCGGTACGCGCTCCTCTGGTGGCGCGCGACGGGCGACGCCCCATCTCGGGTCAGCGCGCAGTACCTCGACGGCGTCGAGTCCTGGTCCGTCACGCCGAGTGCGCTTGAAAGTGTCGAAGCCGACCTCGTCAAAGGGCTGCCCCTGCTCACCGAAGCGCTCAGGGCACACCCGGCGGCTGCGAA
>CAZBTD010000158.1:0-5950 GCA_964494815.1 uncultured Ferruginibacter sp.
AAAAAGTGTAGGTTTATACTCAATTTAAAAATTACTGCTATGAAAAAGAATATCTGCTTGTTGCTGTTTGCAGTTGCTTTACTGCCTTTCATTTCCGCATGTAAAAAAATTGGTATTGCAAGGCCCAACATTGGTGTTATTGGAATTCAAAACAATGCTATATCCCTGGCAGCCACTGTTACTGCAGGCACCATTTATCAACTTAATTTATCCCAATATGGCACCAGCTCTGCCACTATTTTGCAGCAGGCTGCTGGCACTTATGTTATTTCAGAAATTATAAAAGATGCTGTTACAGGCAATTTCTTTTACCGCTATTCCGGATCGGGAACACCAAAAACAGGCAGCGATGCTACAGATGAAATTGTACTAAATGTAACAGATGAGCATGTTAGGGCCGACGGTGGGGGCGGTTGCCAGGGTGGTGGGCAACAAACTGTAACTACTAACACAAAAGTTACAGTAAAGCTTACTATAAAATAATTTCATTCATAAAAATGCCCTGCTCAAATATGCAGGGTATTTTTATGCTCTGCCTGCAACTTTACAAACTGTAATAAAACCAACAGAATTGTTACAATTTTTTCAGACATCATCCTTTTTAGCAAACTGAATCATAACTACTAATTTGCAATAAAATTTATTCCCTCTTTTACTATGGCGCAGGCTAGCATTATTACTATTGGCGATGAACTTTTAATAGGACAGGTTATAGACACCAACAGCGCCTGGATGGCGCAAGAACTTAACAAAGCAGGCATACGTGTATGCAGGCGTGTGGCAGTAGGTGATGTGTGGGATGAAATATGGGATGCACTGGATGAAGAAAGTAAACATGCAGATATCATCCTCATAACAGGAGGGCTTGGCCCAACAGCTGATGATATTACAAAACCATTGCTTTGTAAATATTTTGGTGGCAAATTAATTACTAATGAAACCGCACTTGCAAATGTTAAATATCTTTTTGAGCAGGTTTTCCGAAGGCCGGTTACAGAAAGAAATATTAAACAGTCGGAAGTACCTGATGTATGCACCGTAATACAAAATAAGAGAGGTACAGCACCCGGAATGTTATTCAACAAAAACGGGAAAGTATTTGTAAGTATGCCTGGTGTGCCGCATGAAATGAAAGGCATGATGACCGATGCTGTGATACCAGCTTTATTAAAACAATTTTCATTTCCACATATTGCTCATCGCACTTTACTCACTTTTAGTATTGGAGAATCGATGCTGGCAGATTTGATACAAGATTTTGAAGAAGCATTGCCGTCACATATCAAACTGGCATATTTACCCAACTATGGGATGGTAAGACTGAGATTAACAACAAATGGCTTTGATAAAAACACTGTTGAAAAAGAAGTGGATGATTTTTTTAGCAAACTACAGGTGTTAGTAAAAGATTACCTGATAACAAATGAGGACGAAACCATACAGGATGTGGTTGCTAAATTATTATCAGCAAGAAAACAAACGGTGTGTACTGCTGAAAGTTGTACCGGTGGTTATATCGCCAGTTTGATAACTGCAAAAGCAGGCGCCTCAAATTATTATGACGGAAGTGTGGTGAGTTATTCTTACAAAGCCAAAGAGGATTTGCTCGGTGTTGACAAAAATACTTTGGAAACATTTGGCGCTGTAAGCGAAGACATTGTAACACAAATGGCAAAAGGTGCTTTAAAAAATATTGGCACTGATTATACCATTGCTGTTTCGGGCATTATGGGGCCAGGTGGTGGTACTGATGATAAACCTGTTGGCACTGTGTGGGTAGCAGTGGGCAATAATAAAAAAATCAGTACTCAAAAATTTCATTTCAGGTTTGACAGAGAAAGAAATATTACGCTTACTGCAATGAATGCTTTGAATATGTTAAGGAAGTTTATATTGGATAATGACTAAGCAGATGAAACGTTGTTGATCCCGAAAACATTAATATTAAACTGAGGTTTTTTTAGCAATTTAAAGTAGAGAAGTGAATATTCTAATACGGAATAACGTAAAAAAATCATCCCACAAAATAACCCACACTGCTTTTTGCACCCTTTTTCATTACACCCAAATACTTACCTTTGGCACCGATTGCGCCAAATGAGAAGTACCTGCTGAAGGGTTTCTCTGATTATTCATTACAAACATATTATCGATATGCCTTTAGTTGATTTGGTAATGCCCAAGCTGGGTGAAAGTATCATGGAAGCCACTATTTTAAAATGGCACAAGAAACCAGGCGATACTGTAAAAGAGGACGAAACTATATTAGACATTGCCACCGATAAAGTTGACAGCGAAGTGCCTTCTACCGCAGCGGGTGTAATAGAAGAAGTTCTATACAAGGAGAATGACGTGGTGCCTATTGGTGCCGCTATTGCCCGGATAAGAGTAGGTGCCGATACCGCTGTAACTGTTGCACCACCCCAGCCTGCACCACAGCCTGTGTATGAAGAAGCAAGCGTTGTAGAAACCATACCTTACCAGCCAACTGCTGCGGCGGGTGCAGTACCTGCCTCCGGCATTCGTTTTTATTCGCCATTGGTATTAAACATTGCCCAGCAGGAAGGCATCAGCATGGCAGAACTGGAAAAGATACCGGGAACAGGGCAGGATGGTAGAGTGAGTAAAAAAGATATCCTTGCCTATGTGGCCGGTGGTGGAAAAGCAGGAAGTAATGGGCAACGTACTGCACCTGTGCAAACCGTAGCAGAACCAACCGTAATAACACAACCCGTAACTGTGGCAGCACCAAGCCAGCCAGAGTCCATTTCAACAGCTGTATCAACATACAGCGGCAATGTGGAAATAGTGGAAATGGATCGTATGAGAAAAATGATTGCAAAGCATATGGTGGATAGTGTGCACACCAGTCCGCATGTAACAAGCTTTGCTGAATGTGATGTTACAAGCATGGTATTGTGGAGGGAAAAAGTGAAGAAGGAATTTGAAAAAAGAGAAGGTGAAAAAATTACTTACACGCCATTGTTTATTGAAGCCATTGTAAAGTGTATAAAAAAATATCCATGGCTCAGCAGTTCTGTTGATGGTGATAAATTGATTGTAAAAAAAGATTTGAATATTGGTATGGCCACTGCCCTGCCCTCTGGCAATTTAATTGTGCCTGTTATTAAAAATGCGGATCAGCTAAACCTTACAGGCCTTACTAAAAAAGTAAACAGTCTTGCCAATGCCGCAAGAACTGGCAAACTAAAACCAGATGACACCTCTGGTGGTACTTTTACCCTCACCAATGTTGGCTCATTTGGAAGCATTATGGGCACACCAATTATTAATCAGCCACAAGTTGCAATTATGGCTGTGGGTGCCATAAAGAAAAGGCCGATGGTGATTGAAACACCACAAGGCGACAGCATTGCCATCCGCCACATGATGTATATTTCCTTAAGTTACGACCACAGGATTATTGATGGTGCTTTAGGCGCCACATTTTTAAATGCCGTAAGCAAAGAACTGGAGAATTTTGATGTGAACAGGTCAATATAAAACAGCACTCATCTTATTGATATTGGCAGCGGTTAACCGCTGCCTTTTTATTTAGCAAAAGGGTTTATTGATTTTCAAACTTTTGTCGTGAAAAGTTACTGTTCTTGCCAATTTGACAACAAAATCACAGTTGGCAAACCATTTGACAAGCTTACCTTTGCACATTCTTTAAAAACAAGTAACTATTATACCGATATGGAACAAAACAATAACACCGCCAACAACCCTGAAACAGAGGAAGCAAAGAATTTTGACGGTTTTGATATTAACTCAGATTCTGATATACCAGGTAATTCTCACTTAAGCAACCCTGAACCTGAAAATATTACAGAAAAACTGCAGGCTGAAGTAGAAGAACAAAAAGATAAATACATCCGTCTGTTTGCAGAGTTTGACAACTTTAAAAAACGAAACGCAAAAGAACGATACGAACTGATGCAAACTGCCGGCAAGGATGTGCTTACTTCTTTGCTGGATGTACTTGATGATTGCGACAGGGCAGAAAAGCAAATACAGAACAGTGACGACATAGAACAGGTTAAACAAGGTATATCACTGGTATTTAATAAACTCCGCACAACACTCCACAACAAAGGCCTTAAACCAATGGAAAGCATCAATACTGCATTTGATGTAGAGAAGCATGAAGCAATAACCGAGATACCGGCACCAACGGAAGATTTAAAAGGCAAAGTAGTAGATGAAATTACAAAGGGCTATTACCTGAATGACAAAATTATAAGATTTGCAAAAGTGGTGGTGGGAAAGTAAGTGATAAGTGACGAGCTATAAGTCGCCAGCAAAATATTACAATGAAAAAAGATTATTACGAAATTCTCGGTGTTCAAAAATCTTCATCTCAGGATGAGATAAAAAAGGCATACCGTAAAGTAGCCATGCAATATCACCCTGACCGCAACCCAGGAGATAAAGCAGCTGAAGAAAAATTTAAAGAAGCTGCAGAAGCTTATGAAGTGCTGAGTGATGCAGATAAAAGAGCTCAATACGATCGCTTTGGGCACCAGGCATTTGGCCCGGGTCGTGGAGGTGGTGGTGGTTTCAACGGTGGTGGTATGAACATGGATGACATCTTCAGCAATTTTGGAGACATCTTTGGAGACGACAGCCCTTTTGGAAGTTTCTTTGGCGGTGGCGGTGGCAGGCGCTCTTCAGGCGGCCGTGCCCGTGGCACTCGTGGCAGCAACCT
Source organism: uncultured Ferruginibacter sp. (assembly GCA_964494815.1). Lineage (GTDB taxonomy): Bacteria > Bacteroidota > Bacteroidia > Chitinophagales > Chitinophagaceae > Ferruginibacter. The sequence continues at coordinate 4,712 of CAZBTD010000158.1, forward strand.
TCGTGTTAAAATAAAGCTTAACTACGAAGAAATGGCGAAGGGTACAAATAAAACGATTAAAGTAAAAAAGTACGTTAGCTGCAATACCTGTGGAGGCAGTGGAGCAAAAGATAAAAACAGTGTGCAAACCTGTGGCACCTGTGGTGGTAATGGCCAGGTGCGAAAAGTACAGAATACTTTTTTAGGACAAATGCAAACAGTTACCACTTGTCCTGCATGTAATGGGGAAGGCACAACAGTTGTGAATAAATGCACAGCATGTAAAGGTAATGGAAGAGTGTATGGCGAAGAAACTGTAAGCATCGATATACCGGCAGGCGTGCAGGAAGGTATGCAACTCAGCCTGAATGGTAAAGGCAATGCAGGTGAACGTGGTGGCGCAAATGGTGATTTAATTGTATTGATAGAAGAAGAAGCACATGCTCATTTACACAGGGATGGATTAAATGTAGCCTATGACCTTCATATCTCTTTTCCAGATGCAGTATTTGGCACACATGTAGAAGTACCCACCATTGATGGCAAAGCAAAAATTAAAATACCCGCAGGTACGCAAAGCGGAAAAATATTCAGGCTTAAGGGAAAGGGTTTTCCGTCTGTAAATAGTTATGAAAAAGGTGACCAGCTTATTCATGTAAACGTATGGACTCCCCAGCATATAAGCAGTGAAGAAAAAACAATGCTGGAAAAAATGCAGGATAGTAATAACTTTCAACCAAAACCTGAAAAAGGTGAAAGAAGTTTTTTTGATAAAGTGAGAGATGTATTCAGCTAATAGCAATAATTTCTAAAAAAAATGCCCGGCTAAACTCCGGGCAATTTTTTTATTAATAATCTGAACACAAATTTGGATTGGCTTTTTCTGCAGCCTCTATTTCAGTAAAAGAAGAAAGAACATCAGCCTTGCTTTTTTGCACACATACCGTATGCTCATAATGTGCTGCAGGTTTTCCATCTTCTGTTCTTATCGTCCATCCATCTTTATCATGATAAACATTTTTTGTTCCGAGGTTTATCATCGGCTCAATGGCAATTACCATTCCTTCTCTTAATTTAGCACCTGTACCACGTTTACCATAATTAGGTACTTGTGGATCTTCATGCAGCTTACGGCCTAGCCCATGTCCAACTAACTCTCTTACCACACCATACCCTCTTTCCCGTTCTGTATAATTCTGTACTGCAAAAGCAATATCCCCCACCCTGTTTCCATGCACCGCTTTTTCTATTCCCTTGTAT
>CAZBTD010000159.1:0-5806 GCA_964494815.1 uncultured Ferruginibacter sp.
CTTTTTGATTGACTAAAACTATTGTTGTAGCCATTGCTTGTTTTGTCACCTGCCGAGGTGAAATAATCAAAAATTGTTCTGCTGTCTGTATTGCTGTTGGTATATGTTACGGTAGGGCTAATTTTTAAATAATTCATGGAATCTACCTGGTATTCCATGTTAAAGTAAAAACGGTGATTATCACCAATGGTGTTTGATATGTTATCCTGTTTATTGATAAAGGAACCGCTTTCAAAAAAGTTTTGTGTTGAAGTTGATTGAATGGCTTCATTATTCCGGTGAGAATATGAATAGCTGCCATACACACTTATTTTTTTACCCCATTGATCCCGATAATTAAATCCGGCAGAGTTACTGGTGGTAATGCCGCTGTTGCTGCCAATACCGTTGGATAAAAAAGACTGGTCGCCACTTTGTACTGCATTCATAATACCGCTGCCGCCACCCATATCATTCATAAAGCGCTGCCCGGCTTTCATCATATTACCCATTCCACGGTTGCCACCTGCGTTGCTAAAATTAAAAAGGCCCTGACCTGTATTATTGCTGCTGCCCAAAATTGATATTTGCTGCTGGTTGTTAAAATAATTGGCATTTATTGAGGCCGTATATCTTTCATCGGTGCCGCCTCCTGCGGTAACCCTGCCAAACACCCCCTTGTTTTTATCTTTCTTTATCTGGAGGTTTATGATTTTTTCAGGATCGCCATCTTTAATACCCGATACGGTTGATTGCTCACCATAATCATCAATTACCTGCACCTTATCAATAATATTGGCAGGTAATTCTCTTGTAGCAGTTTTTACATCCCCGCCAAAAAAATCTTTCCCATTTACCCTCACTTTGGTTACCTGTTTACCTTGTGCTGTTACATTGCCATCTTTATCAACTGTAATACCCGGCAATTTTTTCAGTAAGTCTTCCGTCATGGCATTTTCCTTTACTTTAAAAGCATCGGCACGGTATTCAATAGTGTCTTCTTTTATGATAATTGGTGGGCCTTCCACCACCACTTCATCTAATGTTTTAATTTTTGGGGCCAGTATAATATTGCCCACTGCAATTTTTTTTTCCGTGGTATTAACAGGAATAAACTTAGCAACCGGCTTATGGCTTACTGACGAAAAGAGTAATGAAAAATTAGAAGATGGCACAGGTGAAATGCTGAACATACCTTCCTCATCAGTTATATGATAAGATGTATCAGCAGGGTTTGATTTTACAACAAGACCTACTACAATATGCCCTATTGACTTGCCGGAAGAAGAGTCAATTACTTTACCAGTTACCTGTGCTGAAAGTGGGAGGCTAATAGTTAATATAGAGAGCTGAAGAAATAATTTTCTCATTAGTACAGTCTTTAAAAATGACTGTAAAATTAGCGGCATTCAACCTCAATCGGCTGTAAAAATTAAAGCGTTACAATTTTTTTTGCCATTTTGCCCGAAATAAAAATTATTTGTGCAATATTTGACAGCATAATTACCTGTTGTAACAAACCACCGCAATCAGTATAAATGGAACTTACTTTTGACCTGTTACTTACCTTGTTGGTTGAACTACCCATTATTGCTTTTTTCTTTAAACGCAGAAAAAGGCAGCCTGCCGTTATAGTCGGGTTGATTGTAAACATAGCCACCTGGCCAATATTTCACTACTTCAGGTTTAAATATCCTGACCTTGATATCATTTGGATAAAAGCAGGTATAGCAGTTATTGAGGCTGCGGCATATTGGTATTTTCTTGGGCGCAACTGGAAAAAAGCTATTCTTATATCACTTGTAGCAAATGGTGCAAGTTTCCTCGTTACTTCTTACATAAAATTCCCTGCCGACGCCTTTATGCGGAAGCCTAATATGATCCGTTGATTATTGTACGGGGTTACTGATGGTTATTTTTACCGGCTTTGTAGTTTGTGTGGTAGTTATTATTCCGCCTTCTTTTGTTTGTTGCTGCAGCGGTAGTTTCCTGTATAGTGTGGCAATAATTTTAAATTCACTTTGCTTTTGACGTTGCAATTCTTTTACCGGTATGGTTATATAACCTTTTTTATCTGTTGCCTGGTAACTAAACGAAAAGCTTGAATCGGTGCCTTCGCTTTCTAATTCAACATAATCATCTGCCTGCAGTGCAGGAGCTTTAAAATGTATTAACACTGGTGCAGACCTGTCAACTACAGCCGGTACATCCTTCAGATAAAAACTGTCCAGTACAAATTCGTTTTCGTAAGCCTTCTTATTAAAATCAGTGAATAAGAGCTTGTGTGTGCCTAAATATTTTTTGCCGGGTATGTTTATCCTGTAATAAGCACCCGCAAAACCACCACTATCAACCTTTGTCTCATAGCCATCAAATTCAAATTTGCTAGGTTCATTCAGTTCAAGTGTAGTGCCGTCTTCTCCTGCAAACCTGAACTGGGCGGTTATTTCACATTTGTCTTCGCCTTCAATGTGGGCAATACCATATTGCTGGTATATGGTTTCCTGGTTTACATCTTTACTTTGGCCTATTTCATTGCTGGCGCATGAAAACAATACAATAGCGGCAGAAGAAAAGGTCAATAGCTGCCAGGTTTTAAAAATGGGCATAAAATATTTTTTTTGATTAATACGAAAAATTAAAAAATGTAAACTCTGCCTATTCCATTGCGTCCTTTACCCCTTTTTAACAAACTTGCCCTTTTTTGCCCATAGCTCTTTTGCCCCTTGCTCCCAACTAATCGCTACATTTGCTGCCCCGCTAAACCGGGCAAATTCTGTCAATTTGGCTACAAATGTTTTTAAGCACCATATTTGACAATGCAAACTATTCAGAACCATTAATTATTAAAATACCCTCTAACAGGTAATTATTATGATTGGCATATTATCAAAATTGTTTGGTGGTAATAAAAGTGAAAAAGACGTAAAAAAGATAATGCCCAATGTGGCAAAAATCAACGAGTTTTTTTCTCAATATCAAAGCCTCAGCAACGACCAGTTAAGAAATAAAACGCAGGAATTCAGGGAAAGAATAAAGCAACACCTTACTCAAATTGATGCACAGATTCAAAGTAAAAAGGATGAGGCTGAAGCCCTTGATATTGATGAAATAACCCAAAGGGATGCCATCTATCACGAAGTGGACGATTTGAAAAAATTAAGAGATAAGCAGATTGAAGAAATACTGGAAGCAATAATGCCCGAAGCATTTGCTGTAATAAAAGAAGCGGCTCACCGCTTTAAAGAAAACACTACCCTCGAAAGCACTGTAACAGAACTGGACAAAACCTTATCAATAAAGAAAGATTACATCACTGTTGATGGCGAAAAATCCATTTTCAAAAATTCATGGAAAGCTGCCGGTGGCGAAGTTACCTGGAACATGGTGCACTATGATGTGCAATTGATTGGTGGTATGGTATTGCACAGCGGTAAAATAGCTGAGATGGCTACCGGTGAAGGTAAAACACTGGTGAGTACATTGCCTGCATATTTAAATGCACTGGCTGGCGAGGGTGTTCATATAGTAACAGTGAATGACTACTTAGCCCGACGTGATAGTGAATGGAACGGGCCTTTATTTGAGTGGCTTGGAATAACAGTTGATTGTATTGATAAGCATGAGCCAAATAGCGATGCAAGGCGCAATGCTTACAATGCAGATATCACTTATGGAACAAACAATGAATTTGGTTTCGACTATCTCCGTGATAACATGGTGCACAACCCAGACGAAATGGTGCAGCGCAAACATCACTTTGCCATGGTAGATGAAGTGGACTCGGTATTAATTGATGATGCCCGTACACCACTAATCATTAGCGGGCCTGTTGGACACAGCGATAACACTCAGCAATTCTTCGACCTTAAACCAAGAATTGTAAAATTGGTGGAAGCACAGCGGAAAGCCGTAAACCAATTTTTAATTGAGGCAAAGAAAAAAATTGCAGAAGGAAATGATGATCCAAAAGACGGAGGGCTTGCGTTGATGAGGGCACACCGTGGGTTACCAAAAACAGGTGCATTAATAAAATTTTTGAGTGAACCGGGCATTCGTGTTAAGCTGCAAAAAAGCGAAAACTATTATCTCGCCGATCAGCAAAAAGAAATGCCGAAAGTGGATGAAGAGTTATACTTCCATATTGATGAAAAAAATAACCAGGTTGATTTAACTGAAAAAGGTATCAATCTTATTACAAGGTCTGGTGAAGACCCTGACTTTTTTATTCTCCCCGATATTGCTACAAAGCTTGCTGATATTGAAAAGGAAAAATGGAATGACGAAGAAAAACTGCATGGAAAAGAAGTTTTACTTAATGAATACTCGGTAAAAGCAGACCGCATACACACAGTACAGCAATTGCTGAAAGCGTACACATTGTTTGAAAAAGATGTGGAGTATGTGGTGATTGACGACGCTGTAAAAATAGTGGATGAGCAAACAGGCCGTATTCTTGATGGTCGCCGCTATAGCGATGGCCTGCACCAGGCAATTGAAGCAAAAGAAGATGTAAAGATTGAAGCCAGTACACAAACCTATGCCACAGTAACTTTGCAGAATTATTTCCGTATGTACCACAAGCTTTGTGGTATGACGGGTACTGCAGAAACAGAAGCATCAGAATTGTGGGATATATACAAACTGGATGTGGTAACAATACCCACTAACCTTAAAGCAATAAGAAAAGATGAACAGGATTTGGTGTACAAAACCAAACGTGAAAAATACAAAGCCGTAATTGATGAAATAGAAAAGCTCCGCAATGCTGGCAGGCCAACATTGGTTGGTACCACTTCGGTAGAGATAAGCGAATTGCTGAGCCGTATGCTAAAGCAAAAAAATATTCCTCACAATGTGTTAAACGCAAAGCAACATGCCAAGGAAGCACAGGTGGTTGCTGAAGCTGGGCTAGCCGGTGCCGTTACCATTGCAACCAACATGGCTGGTCGTGGTACGGATATTAAACTTGGCCCTGGTGTGAAGGATGCAGGTGGACTTGCGATTGTTGGTACCGAAAGGCATGAAAGTCGCCGAGTGGACAGGCAGCTTCGTGGCCGTGCCGGCCGCCAGGGTGATCCGGGAAGCTCACAATTTTTCGTAAGCCTTGAGGATGACCTGATGCGTATGTTTGGCAGCGAACGTATTGCTTCACTCATGGACAGGATGGGCTATAAAGAAGGCGAGGTGATACAGCACAGCATGATATCCAAGTCAATTGAAAGAGCACAGAAAAAAGTTGAAGAAAACAACTTTGGTATCCGTAAGCGTTTGCTTGAGTATGATGATGTGATGAACAAACAGCGTAATGTTGTATATACCAAACGCAACCATGCGTTATTTGGTGAAAGGCTTGCACTGGATTTGGACAATGCTTTTTATTCTGTAGCAGAAAGTTTAATAAACTCATTTAGAGAGGGAAATGATCACGAAGGCTTTAAGCTGGCAGCTATTATGAATTTTGGAATTGATACTACTATTACTGCAGAAGAACTGGAGCGGAGTAATATCAACGAGTTATCTGATAAGTTGTATCATGAAGCAAAAAGTAATTACAATAGAAAAGTAGCTGCCACTGCAGAGCAAACTTTGCCTATAATTAAAAACATCCGTAAAGAACAGGGCAATCATATTATTAATGTGGCAGTGCCATTCAGTGATGGAAGAAAAGCCATACAGGCATTGGCCAATATTGACAAAACAATTGATGGTGGTGGCAAAGAATTGATGAACGCTTTGGAAAGAAGCATTACACTTGCTTTAATTGATGATGCATGGAAAGAACATTTAAGGGCAATGGATGATTTGCGCCACAGTGTACAAACTG
>CAZBTD010000160.1:0-290 GCA_964494815.1 uncultured Ferruginibacter sp.
TTCTGTTCCATTAGTAATTCTTAAGCTGCCATTTACATCAAGATTTGCCTGTGGGTTAATTGTACCAATTCCTACCTTCCCTGTTTCAGTCCATCTTAATACATCTGTAATCCCATTAGCACCAGTACCGCTTAATACACCGCCCCAATAGCCTGCCAGCCTTGGGCCGTTGGTTGCAGCGTCAAATTTCAAAAAATGAAAACTGTCTTCGCCGCCACGTAACCGCAAGGCGCTGTCGTTAATAGCAATATGTCCGCCTCGTACATCAAGCCTTGCAACAGGGCTGATAG
>CAZBTD010000160.1:300-5775 GCA_964494815.1 uncultured Ferruginibacter sp.
ATATTGCCTGCATCGTTCCAGCGCAACACATCCCTCAACGATCCATTGGCAGATGAACTAAGCACACCGCCGCTCCAGCCGGCAAGCCTTGGGCCATTAACAGCACCTTGGGAAAACTGCAGGTAATGAGACCTGTCGATACCAGAACGAAGTAATAATAAACTATCGTTTACAGCAAGGTTGCCACCAAGCACATCCAGCTTTGCCAATGGGCTGTTGGTACCAATGCCTACATTTTGTGCTGCAGCTACAACAGAAATAAAAAAGAAAGTGATGAAGAACAAAAGGTTTTTCATAAGCAGTTGTTGGTTTTATTAAATGGTGCAAACAAGATAAAAAACGGTTTTGGATTTTGCAAGCATATAGGGAAACTTTCACCCCGGCACGATTAACCAATAACGATCAACCATTAACGATTTATTACTTATTTTCGCCGCACAAAAAAAGAAGCAAATGGAATTATATCTTGATTCAGCTAACCTAAAAGAAATTGAAGAAGGTTTTAAGCTGGGTTTCTTAAACGGACTGACCACAACACCAACTTTCATGCAGAGAGAAGGTATTACTGATATTGACGGCATGATTTTGAAGTTGAGTAAGATGGTGCCGGTATTGCAAATTGAAGCATTGGGCAATACGGCTGAAGATGTGGTAAAAGAAGCACATCGTCAATTGAATTTTGGATTGGATCCAAAGAAAACAGTTTTTAAGATACCTGTTTCTTTAGAAGGTGTGAGGGCTTGTAAAATGTTGCGTAATGACGGCTTGTTAGTAAACGTTCACCTTGTATATACATTGCAACAGGCATATATGGCAATGCATGCTGGTGCTTCTTATGTGTGTCCGCTTGTTGGCCGTTTGCAAGACCAGGGACATGATGCATTGGGTTTGGTTGAGCAATGTGTGGATGCAGTTGACCATTATGGCTATGATACAAAAATTATGTTCAGTTCAGTTCGTAATGCAGAGCATGTTCGTAATGCGTTGAATATTGGTGTGCACACCATTACTGTTCCACTGAAAGTATTGAAAGGCTTAACAGAAAATCATTTCACTCAATTAGGTACCGAACAATTTTTGAGAGATACAAAACTGATGACGGTAAAAGTAAGTGAGGCTATCAATGGCGTTAATCCTGTTGTGGATGTAAATACCAATGTGAAAGATGCCATTGTGAAAATGACGGAGTTTGGTTTTGGTGCCATCATTGTTGCAGATAAAGATGCACAGGTAAAAGGTGTGTTTACCGATGGTGACTTAAGAAGGCATTTGCAAACAGATGGCTCTGCAATCCTGGATAAAAAATTAGGTTCATTAGAATACAAAACACCGGTGAGCATTGAAGGTGGTATGTTGCTGAACGATGCAGCTGCTATATTCAAGAAAACAAATGTGGATACCATTATGGTAACAGACAACGGCAAGCCGGTTGGCATGCTGGATATACAGGACCTGGAAGCGAATTAAGATTATGGCCATCAAAAAATGATGGCCTTTTTTATAAAAATAAATTGCTTAGTTTTATCCATCTCAAAATTTCATCCTGACGAATAATTAATAGTTGTATGAAGGCTAATATTGCCCCCGAAGAATATTTTAAAGGCGAATTTATTTCAAGCCCCACCACACTCAAGCAAAAGATAAAGCAAATAAAAGCTTTTGTATTTGACTGGGATGGTGTGTTTAATGATGGCAGAAAAAATATTGATGGACACAGTAGTTTTAGCGAAACTGATTCGATGGGTGTTAACATGATGCGGTTCAGTTATTTTTTGCAGCATAAACAATTACCGGTTACAGCCCTCATTACAGGCGAAAACAATCAACTGGCTTTTTCATTTGCCAAAAGGGAGAGCCTTAACCATGTGTATTATAAAGCTTCCAATAAAGAAACAGCATTGATGCATTTATGCCAGCAGCACAGGATTTCTCCCGCTGATGTATTATTTGTGTTTGATGATGTGCTTGATTTTTCTGTAGCCAAACTGGCTGGAGTACGTTTTATGATTGGCCGCAAAGCTAATCCTTTGCTGCATGAATTTGCTGCAGAAAAAAGGCTGGTTGATTATATTACTGCAAATAGCGGTAATGATAATGGCGTGAGGGAGGTGTCTGAAATTGTGATGAGCATGACCAATAATTTTGATGTAGCTATTGAATTGCGTATGCGGTATGCCGAAGCTTACAGGGATTACCTTACACTCCGAAATAAAACTGCTACCGAATTTTTTACCACCAAAGACAATGGGATAATACCCGGTTAACACCATGATTGTTGGAATAATACCTGCCAGATATGCCAGCACCAGGTTTCCCGGTAAGCCTTTAATTGATATTAAAGGAAAAACAATGCTGGAGAGAGTATATGCACAAGCATCAAAAAGCAAATCACTTGCAAAGGTGGTGGTGGCTACCGATGATGAACGTATTTACAATCATGTAAAAAATTTTAATGGTAATGTTGTAATGACAGCAGTACATCATCCAAGCGGAACAGACCGCTGCATGGATGCATTGATACAACTAAAGGAAGAGTATAATTACGTTGTCAATATCCAGGGAGATGAACCTTTTATAGAACCGGAACAAATTGATGAACTGGCTGCTGTGTTACAAGACGGCACAACCGAACTGGCTACACAAATGATTGCTGTTGATAGCTACGAAATGTTGTTTGACAAAGGTGAAGTAAAAATTGTTTTGAATACAAACAATGAGGCAATGTATTTCAGCCGGATGGTTATTCCATTTATAAAAGGGGTTGATGAAAAAGAATGGCACACACAGCATCAATATTACCGGCATGTAGGTATGTATGCATATAGAAAAGATATTTTGGAAATGATCACAAAACTTCCTGTTTCGTCATTAGAAAAAGCAGAATCATTAGAACAGCTTCGCTGGATAGAAAATGGATTTGCCATAAAGTGTGTACTTACAAAATATGAAAGCCATTGTATAGATACACCGGAAGATGTTGAAAGAGTATTAAAGACGATGCAACGGCAATAATGTTGTAATCTCCTCTTGTAAAACAGCCGCAATTTTTACTTGCCATATGTAGTGTGTAAAAGCACTTTCTTTTTCCCTTTGATAGTTACTATGTACATATTGTTATAAGCCGTTTCCGGGATCTCTGCAACAGTTTGCCCGGACAAAGCAAACACTATAGCCGGCACTGTGTTGGTATGGCCTACTACAAGCAGGTTTTTATTACCCTTAATGTTTTTTAATCTTGTAGTCAACTTGTCAAGTTCTGTTTGCGGTCCCTGGTTAAGCTGCACCAATGGAATATTTAGCTTCAATGCTGTTGGGCCGCCTGTTTGAATACTCCTTTTATACGATGTTGTAAACACAGTATCTATTTTTTTATCTGCCAGGTAATTTTCCAGTGCAGCAGCCCTTTCAATTCCGGCACCTGATAATACAGGGTCTTTTGAGCTGTCAAATTTTTCTGCATGTCGCACTATGTAAAACCTTTGTGTAGAACAGGAATTTAATATAAACAGCAGCAAAAGCAATTGCAGGATCTTCATTTTGTTTTATTTAAGACTCAATATACAACAAGCTCTTATTTTTATTAATCGAAATTTCCTATACAGATTTTGAAAAGCAAAACGAAATGTATAATCTGGTTAATCTATGTTCTAAATTATTTTGAACCCTTACTTTTGTTTACAAAACGATTGCTTTTATGATAAGGGAAAGAATTTTAGTAATAGGTGCCAGTGGCCAGATAGGAGTGGAGCTTACACTGGCCCTTCGAAAAATGTATGGCAATAATAATGTAGTGGCAAGCGATTTAAGGGAAGAGAATGAATTGTTGAAAGGCACAGGCCCGTATGTAAGCCTTGATGTGATGAATAAGGAAATGCTTCATGTGCAGGTGATAAGACAAAATATTACGCAGATTTACTTATTGGCGGCCATTCTTTCTGCCACCGGCGAAAAGAACCCCAACCTTGCATGGAGCCTGAATATGCAAAGCCTTTTGAATGTACTTGACATAGCAAGAGAGGAAAAATTATTCAAAGTATTTTGGCCAAGCAGCATAGCAGTATTTGGCCCCACATCTCCCAGGATAAACTGTCCGCAGCAAACAATCATTGAACCGATAACGGTATATGGCATCAGTAAATATGCAGGTGAATTTTGGTGCAATTATTACAACCACCGCTTTGGGCTTGATGTAAGAAGCATACGCTACCCGGGATTGATTAGTTATAAAAGTGCACCAGGTGGCGGCACCACTGATTATGCAGTGGAGATTTTTCATGAAGCGCTGGAAGAAAAAAAATATGAATGTTTTTTAAGTGAAGATACTTACCTGCCTATGATGTATATGCCAGATGCTATTAAGGCAACTATTGATTTAATGGAAGCACCTGCTTCAAAAATTACAGTGCGGCACTCATATAATATTTCGGGAATGAGTTTTTCACCAACTGAAATAGCCGCAGAAATAAAGAAACATATTCCCGGGTTTACAATAAGCTACAAGCCAGACTATCGCCAGCAAATAGCCGACAGCTGGCCGCAGAGTATTGATGACAGTGTAGCCAGGAATGACTGGGGCTGGCAGGAGGATTATAATTTGGAAAAAATGACAAAGGATATGTTTGATAATTTAACAGTATAAAATGGCGGAAAAACTTATCCGCCTTACATTTGCATAAACAAACCAATAAGCAATGAAGAAAGCATTTTTATCCGCAATCGGTATTTTATTTTTATCAGCAATATCCTTTGCTCAGGACAAGCAGGATTTTAAATTTAGCGTAGGTGCAGAGCTGGCTTTTGCAACCGGTAATTTATCCAACACACATTCAATTGGCATTGGCGCCACAGCACTTGTTGAAATACCATTGCAGGAAAAGTTGAATGGCGTGGCTTATGGTGGGTTTATATTGTATAATGGAAAAAGTGTACCTGGCGTTAGCGGACAGAAATATTCAGGTCTTACTATTATACCGGTAAGGGTAGGGGTGAAATACTTTTTAACAGGAAGCGTATATGGCTGTGCACAGGCTGGCGTTGGTTTTTTAAATAGAGGTGGTGGAACTGCATTTTCTTATTCTCCGCAAATAGGCTATGAGTTTAAAACAAACAGCGGTAAGTCTGTGGATGTAACTGTTAAGTATGATGCCTACTCAAAAAGCGGTACTTTATCTTCATTTGGTTTCAGGTTGGCTTATATTTTCTAAAACAAGTTTATAATATTCTTTATTAATAGTTCAAGTGCTGCTTTTATGCGGCACTTTTTACAATAAAAACAATTTGGATGATTTTGTTAAAATCTTTGCCGTTTACTAAAAATTAACGCAACCGTTTGCAGGGTAATGAAATATCCACTATCTTGCGCCCACATTTTTAAAAAACCTTAAATTTTAAAACATGAAAAAAGCGATTTTTACATTAGCTATTGCAGCTTTAGCATTTACTGCTGGCGCACAAGACAAAAAAGGAAGTGACAAA
>CAZBTD010000161.1:0-5762 GCA_964494815.1 uncultured Ferruginibacter sp.
TATACATTTTCCCCGATGAAAAGGGTTATCCTTATTTCAGCCAGTTTTATAATTTCGGAACAAGGCCCGGCAACGCACCAAAAGATATTACTGTAAGGAACTACGATCCGGGAGGTATTTTAAGAGACTCAACCGTAACCACATTCAGTAACTATATCATGAGTCGTGATAACTATGTACTTAGCGTACAAATGGGAAAGGATGATCTGATCAGCATTCCTGCTGTTAAATCAAAACTTAGTTTTTCCTATAAGTGTAAGTAAGTTTAATTGCTTAATTGTTGTGTAACCTGAATTAACAAATAGAACTATCCTTTAAAGACAAAAACAATTTAACAATTCAGCCATTTGGCAATTAGCTTATTTTCCCAACCATATTGGCTGGTATCACCCATTCATCAGGGTCTTTTTTTCGGTAACGTAGTTCAGCCATTTAAGCTAATGTTCAACACTTGCTGCTGTGCCGGTATTTTATAACTGTTTGCCCGGCAACCAGGCCGATCTTAAAAAACTGAAATTAGTATCAGCCAAACTATTGTTTGGCAAAGTCATAAAAAAGATCAGATTTTACCTGGTTTTTTGCACAGTTCATGTTAGCGGTTAGTTGCTTTTGTTCATTTTTGCCTGTATTGGAAATTTTGTTTGTTAGTCCGTTACAGGCTATTTTTATATTCTGAATAAACAATAAATGTTTTTCCATCATAAAGGCAGAGACCTGTTTCTCTTGTGCCTATCCATAGATTTCCACTTTTATCCTCCAAAATTGACCAAATACTATTGTTGAGTAGACCGTCTTTTGTTGAAAAGCGAGTGAAAGATCTGCCATCGTAACGGCTAAGTCCGGCATTAGCATCACCACCAAACCAAAGGTTTCCCTTTTTGTCTTCTATTATTCGGGTAACCCCACCTTGTAAGCCATCCTTTTTTGTAAAACTCGTAAATGATTTGCCATCATACCGGTAGGCCCCACCCCAATTGCTGAACCAGATATTCCCGTTTTTGTCTTGTAATTGAGGCCATCCCCAATTATGCGCTTTTGGCTTTGGCCCATCTTGAAATAATTCTTCTGGCTTGAGGTTGGTTACAGATTTTCCATCGTAGCGGTACACACCTTTGTTACTTCGTCCACCAAACCAAATGTTACCTGTTCTGTCTTCTAAAATACATTCAGGCTTAAAGTCACTGTTCAAAATGTCGTTTGCTACCTCATTGCTATAAAACGTAGTAACCGAGATGCCATCGTATATATAAACACCGCCTCTTGTTACAAACCATAGTTTCCCGCTTTTTGCTTGCATGATACTGTAAACCCACTGCGAGCTGTAATAGGGGTCATCCTTATTGGGTGCCGGATTTGGTGGTAAAGGAAGCTTGATTTCAGCAAATGTTTTACCACCTGTTCTGAACGAAGCCGAAGGGTCATATAGACAAAGTCCTGTACCAGTACCTATCCAAATTTTACCATCCTTATCTTCCAAAAGACAATAAACATTATTACTGTTTAGCCCATCGGCCACTAAAAACCGGCTAAACGATTTACCGTCATATTTATAAAGACCATTATCTGTGGTGCCAAACCAAAGGTTACCAGCTTTGTCCTGCAGAATACATCGGACATTGCCATATCTGGGGTCGCCGATGGTTTTTATAAGTTTTGGATGTTCCTTTTCTTTCGGCAAATCTTTTTTAACTGGCCCATTGCAGGAAAACATACAACTAAACACTGCCAGCAAAGTCAATTGCTTTACTAAGGTTGCTTTGTTCATTTTTGTTTTTTTTAGTGATTGTTGTTGCGGCACTTGCTGGCCTGGCAGTAAACAATATTACCATTTGCAGCAGCAGAAAAATGTAAACTGTTGTAAAAAGAAACTAAACAAGTGTAAATTTCCATTGCAGGGAGTGTGGGTAATTGTAAAACTCTAATTTTATGGGATGAAACCTCGTTACATTTTTTTATTGCTTTTGCTGTCTTTCACCGTATTGGCTTTGTACAAAGGCGGCGAAGGCAGCAGCAACGAGTATGAGGAAACCAAACAAATGGTGGTGCTGCGGAAGATAGTGCATGAGTTGATGCTCACTGCCGGCGACAGCACATCGAGGGTATTGCCTGTACAGCAGGTTAGTGAAAATGAATACCGTCTTATCCCGGAAAAACCTTTGGCCATCAGCCCCGATTCATTTGTAAATATTGTAAACAGAACGGTGCAGGCGGGCAAACTGCCGTATAATTTTACAGCCAGTGTGGTGCGTAAGCAAGGCAATGAAATGGTGCATAGTTTTGTGGCTTCGCTTGCTAAAAACGAAAACGAAGTAAGCTGCCTTGGCCGCAACTTGCCCGAAGATGATTATTACATCAGTTTTATTTTTGAGCCTAAGAAAAGCCATTGGGGTTTTTATTTGCTGGCTGCAGGCCTGGCTGCAGCAACATTTGGGTTTGCTTGGTTCTGGAAAAAAAGAAAACCAATGGCTGAAGAAACTTTGGAAGAAACAGAAACTGCAATTGAAGCAGAGGCCATACAAGAGGGCATTATTCCGGTGGGCAAATATTTTTTTAACCATGCACAGCAATACCTTGAACTAAATGGTGAAAGAACAGCACTCACAGTGAAAGAAAGCAAAGTGCTATGCATTTTGGCTGCCGCCCCTAATACAATTATTGAAAGAGACACATTGCAAAAAGAAGTATGGGAAAATGAAGGCGTAATTGTAACCCGTAGCCTTGATATGTTTATTTCAAAACTTCGTAAGAAATTAATCAACGACCCCAATCTGAAGATTGTGAATGTACATGGCAAAGGCTATAAACTTTCTGTAGAACCGGTTTAACTGCCGGCATAGCACATCAGGTATTCTTTATTTGGTAACGTTTGCAAAAGAAAGAACTAACCCCTGTCAGTATTTAGATTGACAAAGCTCAGTTACTAATATGACAGTTTAATGACACAGAAATTAGTTCTCAAGAAATCCCGGTTTTATTTTTGCAATAGCATGTTCAACCAATATAATATGCCCGAAAACAAACGAGATATAACCAACTTTTTCATTGCTGGTATCAACTATAAAAAGACCGATGCTGCAATCCGTGGCCAGTTTGCTATTACCAACGAGCAGTACGAAAAGCTGCTGACTGTTGCGCCGCAATTTAATATCAAAGAATTTTTTGTTTTATCAACCTGCAACCGGACTGAAATTTATGGTTTTGCAGAAAGTGCTTCAGCATTGATTCAATTGTTGTGCACACAAACAAAAAGTGATGCAGTAACTTTTGAAAGTCTTGCTTACATAAAAAAAGGCAGCAAAGCTATCCAGCATTTATTTGATGTGGGTGCTGGTCTGGATTCGCAGATATTGGGTGATTATGAAATTTTAGGACAGATAAAGCAATCGGTAAAGTTTTCAAAAGAAAGAAATTTTATTGGGGCTTATTTGGAGCGTTTGGTAAATGCGGTATTACAATGTTCAAAAGAAATTAAAACAAACACTGCTTTAAGTGGCGGTACTGTCTCTGTTTCGTTTGCAGCGATACAGTTTATAAAAGAAAATATTCAGCAGGTTGCCGATAAAAAAATATTGTTGGTTGGTACAGGAAAGATTGGCCGCAACACCTGCAAGAACCTGGTTGATTATTTGGAAACAAAAAAGATAACACTCATTAACCGCACTGAAGAAAAAGCTGCAGGGCTTGCTGCCGAATTAGGGTTGCATTCTGCAAATGCAGACCAGTTGATGAATGAAGTGAAAGAAGCGGATATAATTTTAGTGGCAACGAATGCTGCTGAACCTGTGTTGTTGAAAAAGCATTTGGAAAATGCAGGTGATAAACTGGTGATTGATTTATCCATTCCATATAATGTTGAGATAACCGCAGGCGAATTGAATAATGTGCGTTTGGTGAATGTAGATGAGCTATCAAAAATAAAAGACGCTACACTTGAAAGTCGCCGTGCCGAAGTTCCCAAAGCAAATGCCATTATTGCTGAACACATAAGCGAATTTTTAGACTGGCATGCAATGCGTAAACATGCGCCCGTGTTAAAAGCTGTAAAAAATAAATTACAGGCTATGAATGCCTGCGAAATGTACATCGCTTACAGCAGCCGTGTGAAAGCGCCTGCTACAACGGATACTGATATACAAAAAGTAGTTACCGGCATGGCTGTAAAAATGCGTACCGATAATAAACCCGGCTGCAACTACATCGCAGCTATCAACGAATTTATTGCCACCGGCACACATTAAGATGAATAAGGTTATAAGAATTGGCACGAGGGAAAGCCAGTTGGCTGTATGGCAGGCAACGCAGGTGCAGCAATTACTTCAGCAATACAATTTTTCTTCTGAATTAGTTTACATCAAAAGCGAAGGTGATATTGACTTGCAAACGCCATTGTATGAAATGGGTGTGCAGGGAATATTTACCAAAAGCCTTGATATTGCTTTGCTCAATAATAAAATTGACATTGCTGTTCACTCAATGAAAGATGTGCCAACACAATTGGCGAAAGGAATTGTGCAGGCCGCAGTGTTGAAAAGAGCTTCTTATAAAGATTTGCTTGTTTATAAAAATGATATTTCTTTTTTAGATGATTTTAATGCTGCTGCTATAATTGCAACAAGCAGTACGAGAAGAAAAGCACAATGGTTAAACCGTTATCCAAATCATTCGCTTGAAAATCTTCGGGGTAATGTAAATACAAGATTGAGAAAAGTGGAGGAGAGTAATTGGAACGGCGCCATTTTCGCTGCCGCAGGTTTGGAAAGAATAAATCTTCGTCCTGAAAATTCAATTGAACTTGATTGGATGTTGCCAGCGCCAGCACAAGGTGCTATTATGGTGGTATGCAGGCAAGAGGATGATTTTTGTTTTACTGCATGCAAAAATTTCAATGATATTGAAACGGCTTTGTGCACAAAGATTGAAAGAGATTTTTTGAGAACATTGCTGGGAGGTTGCTCAACACCAATTAGTGCGTTGGCAGAAATAAGAGGTGGCGAAGTGATTTTTAAAGGAAACGTTTTATCAATTGATGGAAAAGAGAAAATAGAAGTGGAAGAGAGAGCAGAAGTATTGGAAGCTTTTGAATTAGGTACAATTGCAGGTAAAAATGTTTTGCAAAATGGCGGACAGAAAATCATAGACGGAATTCATGCAGCAAAACAACATTAAAATATTATGTACAAGGCCTTTGCCTGAATGGCTGGTGAATGAAGCTGCAGCGTCAGGTATTGAAATTGAAATAGAATCGTTCATTGAAACAGAGCCAATACAAACAATAGAAGTGCAGCAGGAGATAGAGAATGCATTATTGCAAAGTGCTGTGGTTGTTTTTACCAGTATGAATGCAGTGGAAGCCGTGGCAGCAGAACTGCAGGGCCAGCAACCTGACTGGAATATTTATTCTATTGGCACCGCAACAAGAAGATTAGTGGCAGAAAATTTTGGTGAGCATACCATTGCCGGTACAGCAAATGATGCATCAGCGTTAGCGGAGTTGATTGTTGAAGAAGGAATAAGTGATGAAGTGATATTTTTTTGCGGCGACCAGCGGAGAGATGAATTGCCTGCGATTTTGAATGATGCTGGGATTGAGGTAGATGAAATTGTGGTATATCAAACAATAGAACTGCCTCATGCAATTAATAAAAATTATCATGGCATATTGTTTTTTAGTCCGAGTGCAGTAAGAAGTTTTTTTAAAAAGAATAAGCTGAATGAAAAGACAATTTTGTTTGCTATTGGTAACACAACAGCGAATGAAATAA
>CAZBTD010000162.1:0-5668 GCA_964494815.1 uncultured Ferruginibacter sp.
TGGCCCGGTAATCCCCCGTGACCTACGGCATTCACCCGCTCGGCACGCCGCCGGCTAGCACGGAGCTGGTGTGGGAACGAACGCCCGTCACTGCCGACCTGACATGCACGTACACAATCCGCACGACGGTTTCAGCGGACCTTGCGTGCAACTACGCGATACGCGAGTCGGTCACTGCCGATCTGACATGCGCGTATTCCATCCGCGAATGGGTCACGGCGGATCTCGAATGCAGCTACGGTATCGGCCAGGCCGCCGAAGTGTGGGCCTATGCGCTGCCCAACGGCGTGCGGGCTGGTGTTGCGCTGGCCACTGTCTATGACATCCTGACCGACGCATCAGGGGCGCCCGCGCTTGAAGGCGCGCTCACTGTCGGGCAAATCCTGCGTATCCTCCTGGCCCACGCTGCCGGCAGCGCAACCGGGCTGGATGGGTCTGCGGTATTCAAGTCACAGGACGGAAACACCGACCGGATTGTTGGCACGATCAACGGCGGCACGCGCACCATCAGCAGCGTCGACGGGAGCTAGTCGTGTCGTGGCAGGGTGGGTGGCTGGGGCGCTGGGCTGGTGGCTGGTTTGGGCCGATCGACGATTCGCTGGCTGGCAGCCTTGGCGCTACGGCTGCGCAGGATGCCGCCCGGCGTGCGGGCGAGGCCGCGGCAAGGCCTGGGCCACCACCGGATGCTGTGCCGCCCCACACGCCCGCCAATCCCGCCTACGTGCCGATGTACGCTGGCCCGTCAGGCATCACGGCCCCACGCCGACCCTTTGACCTGCGTGCGCGGCTGCTGGTCATCGCAGCCCTGGCCCTGGACAACTGAGGTACAGCCGTGCGCATCACAACGACAATCACCGGGGCCGACGCCGCACGCGCGCAGATGGAGCGAATGGCAAAGGTGCCTCTTCGGGCGCTGGCCGCGACTGCGGAGTCGCTCGAGGACTACGTCCGCGCGCAGGCCGCTACGCACCACGTCACCGGCTCCATGGAAGCCAGCGCCACCATCCGGCGCGATGGCGGCGAAGCGTGGATCATCGGACACGATCCGCAGCGTGCGCCACATACTTGGTTCGTGCATTGGGGCACGAAGCCGCACGCGATCAAGCCGCGCAGCAAGTCGATGCTACGCTGGCCCGTCCCCAGCGGCGGCTTCAGGTTCTCGGCGAATGGCGTCAAACACCCTGGCTATCGAGGCGACCCGTGGATGACCCGCGCAGCGGCGATGGCGCCGCGCCTGTTCGCCGAGCATCTGCAGGCGATGACCACCAAGCAAGGATGACAAATCATGGCACTGACCTACACCTATCACGATGCATTCCTCGCGTCGCGCGTGACCGAGGAACGCGAGGATCGGGCTATCGCGGACGTCGAGGATCTTGGCACCCTGCCGGCCGACTGGGTCGAGCGGCTGTCTGTGCTGCGCGCCTACGTGATCGTGTGCAATGAGTGCATGACCTCGAGCGAAGACACTTTCGCCGCGAAGGCCACCACCTACCGCAAAGAGTACGCCGAGGCGCTGGCCCAGGCCAGGGCAGCCCAGCAGATCGCCGACGCGGCAGCTGATGTTGGGCCAACGGGCGGCGGCTCGCTGTTCTCCATCGACCTGCAGCGAGGCTGACGCCATGGGCATCGTCTACCCATCGCCGATGGTCGTCCTAGAGGCGCTGCGCGACCTGCTCGGTGCAGTCAGTGGGGTGCAGACCGCGCGCATCGGCATTGAGGCAGGGCTGGCACCAGACGATTACCCAATCGTGCGGGTGGTGCCATCTGCCGGCAAGCCGAGCGAGTTCGGCCTGGCCGGACTGCGCGCGCACGAGGTACTGGTCTACTTCGGCAAGCCTATCGCCGAGGCTGACAGCGGGCTCGAAGATCTCTACTCCGAGCTGTACGCGATGGAAATCGCCCTGATCGCTGCGCTGCCTGACGCTGGCGACTGGGTCGCGCGCTGGCAGGAGACGATCACAGACGAAGACCGGGTGCCAGGGTACAAGCTGATGGCACTACGGCTGCTGATCGACGGATAGCGGCACCAGCGGATGATCTGGCATGTTTTCGATGCGCCGCAGCCTGTACAGCGGATCTTTGCCGGCATTGACCACATCGTCGATCATCGCGCCGTTTGACATGCGCCGCGCACGCTCACGCGAGCCCATGACCTGCCCGGCCTGCTGTTCGGTCAGCGCGGACAAAAATCGGTGCTCGCCCATCGGCTGATACACGGCATCTGACGCAGCCAACGAGGCGCGCGGCCCCAGCGAACAGCGGCAGAACGGATGAAACGGTGGCACCGGGGCCTTTGCCTTCGGATAGATGCCAGGGCCTAGCCCCCACAGGTCGGCGCGTGCGTGCAGGTCGCAGATGTCCAGCCGCGGATGCGTGGCGCTCACTTTGACCCGGACCACAGTTGTCATCTCGTCGGCGCGCAACTCCTGCACGACCTTGGCCTGGTGCGCGCGGTGCAGCTCGGTCTGCGCGATCCTGTCGGCGAAGAACCTGTTTTTCTCGCGCTGCGCGACCCACAGCTTGCGCTTTAGGGCTTCGGCGCCTGCGCCCGCCTCCCAGGCCTGGAAAGCGTCCAGGTACGCCGCCCGCAGGGCTCGTGTTTTGAGCCGCGCCGCCTGCTTTTGCGCCTGTAGCATGATCGCGTCCAATTCCCGTCGCGCATCGGCGTCGGCCGTCAGTGCACGTAACGCCTTGGGCAGATCAGCCCGCGCGCGCCCCTCGAGCGGGCGCTGGATTCCGTCCTTCGGATCGTAGCCGTCATACAGCCGCAGCGCGAGGGCGCGGGCTTGGGTCAGCCCCTTGGCGTGCTCACGCACGATGCCGGACACCTCGGCTGCAGTCTCGACATTGTGCAGGTAGATCCGGCGCGACAGACTGATATCCCCCACCGGCATGGCCACCACATCGCCGCTGAAGATCGAGCGGCCCAATAGCTCGCTGAAAGCCGTTGCGAGATGGGACGCGAAGCCGCCACCGAATGACACCTGTGCATCCAGGATGACCTGCCGCGCATCTGCGCCCGGGTGCGCGACCAGGTAGTCCCAGACGCGATCGAACGCGGCCTGTGCCAGCACGTCGACCAGCGTCTGGGCGTATGCGCTGGCCCGCTGCGCGCGTTCCTGCGCGGCGGCCAGCAGGGAGGCCAGGCGGTCGCTACGGCTGCTCATCGTCGACCAGTGCCTGCGCCAGCACGGACAGCCCGGCCGCGTCTGTGTGGGTGGGCGGCAATACGCGCCGCCCGCGCGCATCGAGCGCGGCGTGGAGCAGACGGTATGCCTTGGCCCGCGAGGCCTCCAGGCGCACCATGAGCGCATCGCGGGCCTCGGGGCGCGACATCCCATTGTCGAGCAGGCGCAGCGCCAGGGCCAGCTCGTCGGGGAAGACCACGTCGCGGTAGCGCACCCGGCAGCGCTCGCCGACGAACGAGCGCGCCACGCGGCGCACGACGGGCAGCGCCACGCCATGCCCGGCGGCGGTGAGCTCGCGCTCGATCTCGGCGAGCAGGCTGCGGCTCTCGGAGGACATGGGGAGGCGGGGTCGGCGCATCAGAGGCCTTTCGGGTTCATCGTGATGTAGACGCCCTGCCCGCCCATCAGCGCTTCGAACGCGCGCGACAGCGCGTCGACCTGGTCGTCGTAGGAGCCGTTCGGAAACAGGCGCAGTTCCTCGACGAGGGCGTCGTTCCACGCGCCGCGCAGCATCAGCACGTTGCCGACGTTGACCTGGCTGGCCAGCAGTTCCGCGCGGGTGACCTTGTCGCCGCTCTCTGGCGAGCTGTGCACCGAGTAGCCGGCGAGCATCCGCGTCAGCGCGAGCACCTGGGACTTGCCGGCCTGCCCGGGATCCTGAGGGATGCTGATGCGCACCGAGCGGCCGTCGCGGCTCGCTGTGTTGCGCATCAGTGCATCGCGCTTGTCGCTGGTGTACTGCTCGTGCTCCATCCCGCCGATGACGAAGCGGCCGTCGGGCAGCTTGCCCAGTTTGCCGCCGGCCGTGTAGTCGCCATCCATCGAAGCGCCCAGGTCCCAGCCGCGCACCCACTGGATGGGCCCGGCCGGCAGCGCGTCGACGACCTCGATCATGCCGGGCCGGAACACGTCGCCCTCGGCCGGCGATGGGCGTTGCTGGAACAGCGCAGCCCAGGTCCGTGGCACCTTCTCGAACGCGCTCCAGTGCTCGCGGTCGAACCACTCCGGCCATAGGTATTCCCCCACCTCACGGCCCAGCGGATCGTCGGCACGCTCACACTTCGCCGGCAGGTTGATCACCTCCCAGTCGCGCCCATCGGTACCGCGGACCATGCCCGAGCGGCCGTCGTAGTCCTCGGGCAGCAGGCGGCCGGCCAGGTCATCCTCGTGCCAGCGCGTCTGGACCAGCCCGATCCAGCCACCGGGGGCGATGCGGGTCTGAAAGTCGTCCACGTAAGCATCCCAGGTGGACTTGCGCACCGCTTCACTGTTGGCTTCCGCGCGGCCCTTGATCGGGTCGTCGATCAGACCGCCGTGCGCACGGTTGCCGGTCAGCCCCGCGGTGAGGCCGGCGGCCAGGTACTCGCTGCCGTTGTCGAGCGCCCATTCGTCAGCGGCGGACGAGCTGGCGGACAGGCCGGCGCCGAAGAGCGACCGGAAGTTCGGCGACTTCACCACCTGCCGGGCCTTGCGGCCGTGCCGGCGCGCGAGATCGCTGCCGTAGCTGGCCAGCAGGATCTTCGTGCCGGGACGCTTGCCCATGAAGTACGTGGGGGCCACCACGCTGCAGTAGGTGCTCTTCGCGCTGCCGGGCGGCATGAACACCATGAAGCGGCCATAGCGGCGCGTCGCCGCACGCTCGATGGTCCGCAGCAGCAGCAAGTGGTGCGCGGCCAGCGCAGTCTCGACGGGCCGGAAGAGCCAAGCGTCCGGGTCATCCTCGTCGACGGGCTTGCCGGGCACCTCGATCGCGTTCGCGAAGTCGCCCAGCGACGCCCGGCCGCGCCGGCGCCGCAGCAGTTCAGCTGCGGCCTGCGGCGGCGATGGCTGCAAGCTCGGCATCCGTCAGCTCCGTTACGTCCCTGTGTTCGATCGGCCCGCCGCCCTTGCCGGTGTGCTCGACCCGCTCGCGCCAGGCCTGCACGTCGACGTGCCGGCCGATCAGCTCCAGCACCCGTACCCGGTCAGCCAGCTTGACCTCGGTCACCTGCCCGAGGCCCAAGTCGGCGTTGCCAACCGTCACGGTCTTGATGCCGGCCACCAGGCCACGACGCCAGACCTCGGGCCACTCGGCCACGGGCTTCAAGGTGCCGTCAGGGCCGTGCAGATCGGCCAGGTCGGCGTCAGCCTGCGCCGCCAGCCGGCGCAGCAGCCAGTCGGCGTCAATGCCAGTGCGCTCGCTGCGCGCGGCCTTCGCCGCCGCGATGGCGGCGGCGATCTCAGGCTTTCTCAGGTTCTCCAGGCCCTGCTGGTCAGCTCGCTTCGGGCTGTACCCCGCCCGGCGCGCCGCGGCGGCCGCGTTCAGGTCGACCAAGTATTCCTCGACGAATCGAGCCTGGCGCGGCGTCATGTGGCGTCCCCCGCGACGGATACACGCACCACGCCGCCGATCTCGCCGTTGGTGAGCAGCTCGGACGAAAGCACGAATCGGCGATCGTTGACCCCCAGCGCGTCGGCCAGGCCATCGAGCCCAGCCT
>CAZBTD010000163.1:0-5662 GCA_964494815.1 uncultured Ferruginibacter sp.
GCCGGTAGATGGTGGGGCGCCGCAACTCCACTTCGTGCCGTCTGTCCAGTTACCAGTACCACTGAACGTGTTTACTGATGCGGAGAATGTTGCACTAATAGTGTGATTACCTGTTACGTTATTAAACGTGTAAGAACTAACAGCTCCTACCGATACATTATCAACCAACACATCTGCTATGATGTAGCAGGTAGCAGGGGATATTGTATAAGTTTGGCTGCCATCACAATTTACTACCGTTGCACCCGTTGGCGTTACCGTACCATTTGCGCCGCTTGATGCTGTAATGGTATAAGTATTCTGCACAAAGGTAGCACTGATGGTATGGTTACCTGTTACATTACTAAAGGTGTAAGAACCTACTGCTCCTACCGATACATTATCTACCAATACATCTGCAATGCTGTAACATGCATCTGGAGTAATAGTATAAGTTTGGCTGCCATTACAGTTTACTACTGTTGCACCGGTTGGTGTTACTGTACCATTTGCTCCGCTTGATGCAGTGATGGTATAAGTATTCAATACAAATGTTGCACTTATTGTGTGGTTCGATGTTACATTACTAAACGTATAAGAACCTACTGCTCCTACCGATACATTATCTACCAATACATCCTGTATGCTATAGCATGATGCAGGGGTGATAGTGTAAGTTTGACTGCCAGTACCGTTGCAAGATAATGTAGTAGTACCTGCAGGCGTAACAGTACCATTAGCACCTGAAGAAGCTACGATGTCGTAGTTAGCATTGATAACAAAATTTACTGCTGTGCGGCATGCAGACGCATTTGAACATGCTGCATACAAAGTGGTAGTGCCAGGTGTATTGGTATTAGCCAGCACGCTTGGTACTGGATTAAATGGAGAACCTGAGCCAACAGCTGTACCGCCGGATGGGTTAGTGTACCATTCAATGTTGCCATTAGCTGGCAGCATTAACTGGCCGCCAACCGGAGGAGTAATTGTCCAGGTATATGTACCGTTTGCAGCACCTGCTGAAGTGCCATAAGTAAGCGAAACCAGTGTATAAGTTACACCTGCAGTTAAAGTCATAGTACCGTTACCCACACCTGTAAAACCTAAGCGTGGCAAGTTACCAGTACCATCGTCATCATCACCTCTTATAAAATCAGCCGGTGCAGGGCATGTACCAGGTGTAAAGGTTCCTTTTACTATATATGCCATGTTATCCGTAGAACCGGTAGCGGCTGTCATATCAAATACATAGTTGCCGGTAACAGATACCTGGAATTGCTGTGCAACATAATTTCTTTCGAAAGTATTAAAACTACAAGTTGTAGAATTTAAAACTGAAGCTACGTCATCTCCGTAGCGGGATGCAGTAGGATCGGTTGCTGCAGTAAAAGTTCCATTCAATGTGGTACCTGCATTTGCAAAACCGGCACAGCTATTAGCAGCGCTGGCAGCGATTGTACCGCTTGCGCCTGCACAAATACTTGCTGGTGTGCCTGTAATAACAGGGTCGGTTTGTATTACTACGGTTACAGAACCTTCAGTGCCCCAGCAACCAAGCGCTGTTTGCGCCCTGAAGTAATAAGTACCGGAATTAGTAACTGTTTCTGATACAGATGCTGTACCAGTATTAGTACCGTTAGAAGTTGTACCCTGGAAGTAGATAGTTCCACCACTACCGCCAGAAGCTGTAATAACAGCGCTTGTACAGA
This sequence comes from uncultured Ferruginibacter sp., assembly GCA_964494815.1. Classification (GTDB taxonomy): domain Bacteria; phylum Bacteroidota; class Bacteroidia; order Chitinophagales; family Chitinophagaceae; genus Ferruginibacter. Next base: position 1,689 of record CAZBTD010000163.1, read on the forward strand.
ATGTGCCTGCACCGCCTCCTGTAACTGCACCCGGTAATGGGTTAACAGTAACAGTTACCATTGTTGAATTGTCTGTTGCTGATGCAGCAGTACAAGTTACCCTTAACCAGTAATAAGTTGTTGTACTTACAACACCTGTAGTTAAGGAAGCAGGGTTTGTTTGGCCGCCAACTGCTGTACCTGCATTTGGATAGTCGCCAATATTAGTTGATGAATACCATTGATAAACTGTAGTGTTACCACTTGAATACCCAGAAGCAGTAATAGTTGGCGTACCAGAGCCGCAGAAAGTTGCAGAACCGGAAGCGATGCCACCTGTAGCTCCTGTACAATTTGGTGCTGTAAATTCATCTGCCCCCATGTCTGGTGTTGAAGCATCCCTGGTATCACAATCAATATCGTTTGTAACAGATACCGGGATTCCAAAACCATTCAAGGAAGTATTGGAAGCCGGTGGTAAATGAAGGTCAGCAGCACCAGCAAATACCGGGTCAATATTTAATGAAGCCCCATCCTTGGCAGTTGCAGTTTGCCATGCAGATAAACTTGTCCTGTCTGTTCCTGCGTTTAATGTAGCGGTAACGGCAAAGGCTGCATTGGCACCTGAAGTAAAGAAGTCGTTGTTATTAGATGTAAGGTTTACAAATGTTGTATAACCTAAACCTATGGCATAAGATTTTCCTGTAGAAGCAGTTGTTTGCTTATTAACAAGAATATTGTTCCTGATATCAATGGTTGGGTCGGTTCCCATTACAGCAAGAGCTAGGCTTGAAGCTGATGTTCCTGCTCCCCTGTCTCCTGTCATTGAAACAGTATTATAATATACCTGTGTTGCACCCACACCGCAGATTGTGAAAATACCAGCAGTAAGGTCACCTGGTGTAGAATTACCAATAACCCCATACACCATGTTATTGCTAACCTGGTTGGTACCAGTTGCTGATGGACCCACAAGAATACCGGCAGCACTGTTTGTACCTGTGTTTTGTACCAGGCCAATCACATTTTTGCTGATAACGGCATTGCTTACTTCATTACCGGTAGTGGTTGTTGCAACCCAACTGGTAACACCTGTAGAAATACCAAATGCATCAGTGCTGGAAACCATGCCTGCAATACTATTGCCAGAGATTGTTGCACCATTATCAAAACCAACATAAATACCACCAATCTGAACGTTGTTTGTAGAAGCTGTATTGATTGCGTTTTGATTGATAACAGTTCCGCTGTTCTTATTAGCTGCACTTGCTCCTTGTGAGAAAATACCATACTGTGTTTTGCTGATATTGTTATTCACAAACGAGTTGTTGTTATTACCAGTACCAGTGCTTGTTGTACTAATGGTAGATGAACCAGAACCTACACCAAACAAAGTAGTAGTGTTGCTGTTACCAACAAGGTTACAGTTTTTAATCGTGTTGTTAGTGGCACCATCCGCTGTAGCTGTCTGCAGCCAGATAACAGCACTGGATGTTCCTGTGCTGGTATTAGTCAATGTCAAATTACGAACTGCTGAAGATGCAGGACATACTGTATTGGCAGTAGCGCTTATTGAACCATCAATGGTTACATAGTCAGCGCCATTTAACACAAACAAAGCAGAAGCACTTGAACCGGAAATGCTGGTAACAACCTGCGTTGTTTTTATAGTAAGTGTATTTGTTGCACTTGCAAAGCTGTTTGCATTAATGGTAATGGGGAATGTTTCACCTGTATAAGAAGCATCAGTTAAATTAAATGTAACTGCACTTGTTAAACAAGAAGAGTTATAAGCCGCAACTGCCGCAGTGATAGTCTCATATCCACCAGAACCAGATTGACCCACGCCCACTCCATAAGTGCCTCCTATAGAACTTTGCAAATTAAATGATGATGGCGTGGTAGGCGGTGTAGCAGCTGCTGGAGGATTGATGCTGAAACCACCTGCACCTACTGATGGACTTGCGCTAACATTTGGCGTAGCTGCAAGATCCTGCGCCACTATATAATAAGAAATAGTATTACCTGCCGAACCATTGCCAAATGGCCCGAACGAATAAGTGCTGCCGCTAACAAATGAACCTGTTACAGCCGAATAAGCGCCTGCACCTACTTTCCAGTATAGCACCGGCAAACCTGCACCTGAAGTAGGCACTCCGCTACCGGCATCTGAAATAGTAGCCGTTAATGTAACCCCCGTTAAAGTACAGGTATTACTTAACGGAGTATATGTAATAATTGGACCTGATAAATCTGCACCAATAAAGTTACCTGCATCAGCGCCTATATCAACTGGTGTTAAACCAGAACGGGTTTGCCCATCATAGTCAAGCACTACGCCAAGGTCGGCACCATTGCCTTCTGCAGGTGTAATGATAACTGCACTGATATGCAAATCGGGTGTTGCATTAGTTGGGTCCAGGTATTGTGGATTGCCTTCAAAGCTGTTGGCATCCTGGCCTACGGCAGCTTTCCAAGCAGTAAGGTTAGCTACATCAAGGCTGTTGAAGAAACCAAATACGCCACCTGTGCCACTTGTATAATAAACGTTGTTATTTATTGTAAGCCCTGTTGGGTTGGGTGCAGTACCATTTATTTTTACTGCATAGTGTTTACCTGTAGCAGCGCCATTCGTTCTTGCATTTACAAATATGTTATCCCTGAAACTTCTTGTGTTAGTTGTTTGTGTACCGTTAAATGCATAAGAAGCACCAGTACCTGCAGTAGCAGTACCACCAATATATATACTGTTATGATAAAAATTATCAGTACCCAATGCGCCATTTATACCATTAATACCAACAGTGCTAGAGTTAGTAGCTGCAGCACCAATTGCGTTGGCAATGTTTGCTCCCAAAGCAATCATGTTATTACGGTAATTGGTAGTACCACCGCCTACTCTTATACCGTTTACTTCAGCAGAAGCACTGGTGGTGGAAACATTCAAGTTGTAAATTAAATTTCTTTCTACAACATTAGCGCCTGTGCTGCCTGTAAACTGAATACCAGTTACAACACTTGCTGCTGTTGCATTTGTGTTTGACAAGGTATGAATAATACATTGAGCAATAGTGTTAACAGGGGTGGTGCTTGTATGGCAAATACCCATAAGCGATGCACTTGTGGTGGTACCTGTGCCATTATTCGTAGTAATATTCCTTACAACATTAGATGTAAATGCCATTGGGGCATTGGCTGAAAACATGCCTGCCACAATTGTAGAAGTAGCTGAAGAAGCAACAGATATTGAGTTAGCAACTGTGCCACCAACGTTATTGCCAGTAGCAGTCCAGGTAACACCAGTACCTGTATTAGCCCTGATACCGTAAATGCTGATACCTGAGGCACCGGCCTGTGTAACAGAAATACCACCTATATTATTATTATTACATGTCCATGCATCGCTTCCAAAATTATAAATAGCATGTACATCTGATGTGGAAGCGGCAGTAGTTGAATAAACTAAAGAGCCAGTAGCAGACTGGCTGCCAATTGTATTATTATTAGTTGCAGTTAAACCAGTATTAGCAAGGATAGCAGTAAATGGCGTGCTTGTACTTGTACCAGTGGAAGTAACACCTGTCATGCTTACGGCAGCAATGGTATTATTTGAAATGCTGTTTGCGGTACCACCAGTAATTGCGGTAAGGTGTATGCCAATGAACTTACCAGTAGAACCCGTAAGTGTGTAAACACCGGTTTGTGTATTGGTGGCATACCCAATTGTGTTTCCAGTAATCGTCATGCCCTGTGCACCTTGAGGTGATGTGCTTGATAATATCCAGATAGCAGAGTGCTGTGCACCAGTTGTCCAGGTACGGGTGGCTGTCTGATAAAATTTGTTATTTGTAATTGACCAGTTGTTGCAACCGTTGGCAATATACAAGCCAGCGCTTGTAACAGCAGCACCGAAGTAATTAAATATCTCGTTGTTGTTAACGGTAATGCCGCTATTGCCAATTGCTGTAGAGGTGGTGGAACCATTGCCATAAATA
>CAZBTD010000164.1:0-5661 GCA_964494815.1 uncultured Ferruginibacter sp.
GTTACTGATTTTTTGAACCAGCATTTTGATAAAGTGATGGATTACTCTTTTACTGCTGAGATAGAAAAAGAGTTTGATGAAATTGCTGATGGCAAAATGGAGTGGCATGCAATGGTAAGTGATTTTTACAAACCATTTCATGAAGGTGTGGAGCATACATTAGAAAATGCAGAAAGATCTGTTGGAGAAAGGTCGCTGGGCGCTGATGAAAACGGAACACCTGTAATTGCAAGGATGGGGCGCTATGGCCCGATGGTGCAGTTAGGCTCTTCCGAAGACGAGGAAAAACCAAAATTTGCGAAGCTGAAAGTTGGGCAGAGCATTGAAACCATAACGCTTGATGAAGCAATGGAATTATTCAAACTTCCATTAACACTGGGTGAACATGAAGGGCAGGAAGTATCGGTGAACGTTGGCCGCTTTGGGCCGTATGTAAAGTTTGGCGAACAGTTTATTTCTATCCCAAGAGGTGAAGATGTGTTTGATGTGGATTTAGAAAGAGCAATTGAAATTATTAATGCCAAACAAATTGAAGATGCCCCCATTGGTTTTTATGATGAGAAACCAATCACAAAAGGAAAAGGAAGATTTGGTCCGTTTATTAAGTGGAATGATATGTTTATTAATGTGCCAAGGGCTTACAACTTTGATACCCTTACACAAAAAGACTGCAACGAACTGATTGCAAAAAAAATTGAAAAAGAAGCCAATCGTTTTATACAGCAATGGCCATCTGAAAAAATTGCTATTGAAAATGGCCGCTGGGGTCCATTTATACGTTTTGGTAAAAAGATGATGAAGCTGTTGCCAAAAGAAGGCAAAGGCGGAAAATATACACCAGAAGAATTAGCAGCAATAGATGTGGAAGCAGTGAAGAAGATGATAACAGAACAAGACCCGACTGCTTTTACAAAGAAAGCACCTGCAAAAAAAGCGGCCGTAAAAAAGAAAGCGGCAAAGAAAAAATAGTGTTATAAAATTTAATACTTTACCGCAGGTATGAAACTCCTATTTTTATTGTTTCGTACCTGCGGTTGTTATTATGCGGAATAGTAAATATGCAGTCGATAAAATTTTCCATTACACCAGATGATTACATGAACTACTACCTGTTCATGATGTGGGATGCACCCGAACGCAAAAAGGCCCGGTTGAAATATTATGCACGCCAGGTATTAATAAACGCAGGAATTATTGCCATTTTGCTGTACACACAATTCTTTCGCAGCAGTTCATATACTTTAGTTATTTATGCAGTAATACTGGCAGCAATAACGGTACTCCAACTGGTAAGCGGCCGTATTAGCGCAAAAAAACAGGCAGAGAAAATTACTGCCAACAAAGACAACCGTTCTTTTTTCTTAGAAACCACTTACGATATCAGCGATGCCGGCATTACAAGAAAAGATGAAAATATTGAAGCCAGTTTTAAATGGAGTGCTTTTATACGAAAAGAAGAAACTAATGAATACTACTTCCTGTTCATCAGTTCTGTGCAGGCTTTGATTTTTCCAAAAAGAGTTTTTAAAACAATGGAAGAAAGAAAGCAGTTTGAAAAATTATTATCACAACGTTTGAGTTTTGATGCAGAGGTAGGGCATTGGGTTAAGGAATAATTGCTTTCCCTATTTATCTTTACCCTTGAATTAAAAATGAAACTCTCCAAACTATTCACCGATTTTTTCGACAGCGAAAAAGCTGGCGGCGTAGTGCTGATTATCTGCACTGCTATTTCATTGTTGCTGGCCAATTCTTCTTTTGGAGAAACATACAATCATTTTTGGCACACAAATATTGCAGGCAATAGTTTGGCACATTGGATAAACGACGGGTTGATGGCAATTTTCTTTTTATTGATTGGCCTTGAACTGGAACGAGAAATTTATAAAGGTGAATTATCAAATATAAAAGATGCCATGCTCCCGGTGGCAGGTGCATTAGGTGGAATGTTAGTTCCGGCAGCTATTTATTTATTCTTCAATTATGGTACACCCACGCAGCCGGGTGCAGGCATACCAATGGCAACAGATATTGCTTTTGCATTAGGTATTTTATCATTGCTGGGCAACAAAGTGCCATCATCATTACAAATATTTTTAACTGCATTGGCAGTTATTGATGACCTCGGCGCCATCCTCATTATTGCTATTTTTTACAGTACAGGTTTATCGTGGTGGTATTTATGTGGCGCATTGGCTGTTTGGGGTTTACTTTTTATTTTAAACAGAATGAAAGTACATAGCCTTCTGCCCTACCTGGTTGGCGGTGCTATCATGTGGTATTGTATGTTGCACTCAGGGATACATGCCACCATTACCGGTGTGTTGCTTGCTTTTGTAATCCCTTTTGGTGATGGTGGCGAAAAAACCGTTTCCTATAGGTTACAGCATTATTTACACAAACCTGTTGCGTTTATCATTTTGCCAGTATTTGCTTTGGCCAATACAGCCATTGTTATTGGAAGTGACTGGAACCAAATACTTAATCATCATTACAGCACAGGCATTGCAACTGGCCTTATTGCAGGTAAACCACTTGGCATATTGCTGCTATGTTTTATTGCTGTAAAAACCGGGCTTTGCAAATTGCCATCGGATTTAAGCTGGAAAGAAATTGCAGGTGTTGGCTTTCTAGGTGGTATTGGGTTTACTATGTCTATTTTTATCACATTGCTTGCATTTGATAATGCAGAAGTGATAAACAATGCAAAGCTGGTGATACTGTTATCGTCTTTAGTGGCAGGGCTTATTGGGTTTGCTTTTTTGAAAATATTCTTGAAAAAAGAACTGCCAAAGGAATAACGAAAGCTCCAGTATCTTAATTATTGAATATTTTTTATAGCATCAATCTTCCAGTTCTTCCAGCGCTCCCTGCAATTCGCTGTAAGCATGTTTATCATTTGTCTTTTTAGTTTCCTCCATTCCTTTTTTATAAACCTCTATCGCTTTATCGCTATCGCCATTTCTTTCTAATAACTTACCAAGATGATAATAAGAGCCTACATAACCAGGCTCCCTTTCCAATATTGTCTCAAATAATTTCCTGGCTTCCTCATCGTTTGAAATCTTTATGTATTCAAGCGCCAATGCATGTTGTAAAAAGCTATCATTTGGTGAAGCCTGTAAAAATTCGTTCAACTTGTCAATCCTGTTCATAATTATCTGTGTTAATCCGTGCAATCTGTAGCAAAACTATCTCTGTTCTTTTATCTGTGTACAACCTTCACAAATATTTTTTTAGTATGCTGTTCAAAATATCTTTGCAACCATTACCTTTGCTTTAGTTGCATAAACAACTAAATAACGGTTGCCTGATTTCCATGCCAACAAATACTATTTAAACAGATACACATGAAGATTTTAGTTTGCATTAGTAAAACACCTGATACCACGGCAAAAATAGCTTTCGCCGATAATAACACAAAGTTTGCTGGTGATGGTGTGCAGTGGATAATAAATCCATACGATGAATGGTATGCCTTGGTAAGAGCTATCGAATTAAAAGAAGCAGATGCTGCAACAGTTATTCATTTAGTAACTGTAGGTGGTGCAGATGCAGAACCCATCATCCGTAAAGCTTTGGCACTTGGTGGCGATGAAGCCATCCGTATTAATGCTGACAGCCACGATAGTTTTTATATCGCATCTCAAATTGCCGAAGTGGCAAAAGCCGGTGGTTATGATTTAATATTTACTGGGAAAGAAACCATTGACTACAATGGTTCATCCATAGGCGGCATGGCGGCTGAATTGCTGGACATGCCTTATATCTCCCTTGCAACAAAATTTACTTTGGAAGCTGGCAATGCAGTAATTGAAAGAGAAGTGGATGGCGGTGAAGAGACCAATAAAGTTGGGCTCCCCGTAGTAGTTAGCTGTCAGAAAGGAATGGCAGAGCAACGTATTCCAAATATGAAAGGCATTATGGGGGCAAGAACAAAACCACTAAAAGTTGTTGAGCCTGCTGCTGTTGATGCACTGACTTCTATTACTTCATTTGATTTGCCACCTGCAAAAGCTGGTGTAAAATTAGTTTCAGCAGACAACCCAGAAGAGCTGGTACGTTTACTTCATGAGGAAGCAAAAGTGTTTTAATAATATTCTAATAACAATTTTCAATCTATATAATTATGGTTTTAGTTTTTTTAGATAATGCAGAAGGACATGTTCGTAAAGCTTCTTTAGAAGCCGCAAGCTATGCTGCTGCCATTGCAAAACAACTCGGCGCAACAGCAGAAGGGATTATCCTCGGCAAAACAACCGAAGACCTTTCTTCATTAGGAAAATATGGCTTATCTAAAGTTCATACAGTTGCTAATGATCAACTCAACAGTTTTGATGCACAGGTATACACCAAAGTAATTGCAGAAGCTGCAGCCAGTGCTGATGTAATTGTGTTCTCAAACAATGTTGCAGGCAAAGCGATTGCACCAAGATTGAGTGCAAGGTTGAAAGCCGGTTTGGTTACAGGTGCTGTTGCATTGCCTGATACAAGCAATGGTTTTGTCGTAAAGAAAAATGTATTCAGTGGTAAAGCATTTGCCAATGTTGCAATTAATACGGCTAAAAAAATTGTTGCCCTAAATCCTAACTCCTACTCTATTGCCACTGGTGATGGTGTTGCTGAAGTTGTTACATTCAATGCAGCTGTTGATGCACCAAAAGTGCAGGTAACTGCTACCAGCAAAGTTGAAGGCGATGTACCATTAACAGAGGCAGAAATTGTAGTAAGCGGTGGCCGTGGATTGAAGGGCCCTGAAAATTGGAGCCTGGTTACCGACCTTGCAAAAGTATTGGGTGCAGCCACTGCCTGCAGCCGCCCTGTTGCTGATGTACACTGGCGTCCTCACCACGAGCATGTGGGACAAACCGGTATTGCCATTGCACCTAACTTATACATTGCTATTGGTATCTCGGGCGCTATACAGCATTTGGCAGGTGTTAATCGTAGCAAAACAATTGTGGTAATCAACAAAGACCCTGAAGCACCATTCTTTAAAGCAGCTGATTACGGCATTGTTGGTGATGCATTTGAAGTAGTGCCAAAAATTACGGAGGCAATTAAAAAGATTAAAGGAGCTTAATTTTTTATTACTATTCTTTCCTCTAATAAGCTTTTGAATACAAAAACTGGGATAGGATTATATAATAAAAATGCCGCTAAAAAGCGGCATTTTTATTATGTACTGTAAAATTTGATTAGAAGCTAACTGCAGCCCTCAAACCAATGAAAGCTGAAGTACCGTTTTTAGAAACCGCCTGATATTTAACAGACAGGTCAAAATTTTCAGACACGTTGTAACCAAAACCAGGTGCATAAGCAAACCCAGTTCCACCGCCATCACTGATGAATGCTACGCCAGCTTGTGCATGGCCATAAAATTTTTCAGCGAAATAAAACTTACCGCCAACTAATACTGGTATAACACTACCTGTGGTAACACCAGATTTGCCAATAAACTTTAAATAACCGGCGCTTAAAGTAAGGCCAACTGTTTCAGCAGCTGCATATTCACCCTGAAGGTCACCTGCAACAGCGAGACTAGAGTAAATCTTAGCGTCGCCAATTGGCAAACCTACTGTAGCACCTACGCTAACTTTAAATGCTTTGTCACTTCCTTTTTTGTCTTGTGCGCCAGCAGTAAATGCTAAAGCTGCAATA
>CAZBTD010000165.1:0-3066 GCA_964494815.1 uncultured Ferruginibacter sp.
AAAGTCCTTTCTTTTATCCTGCATATAACTTACAATGCGGTTTATCAATTCCATGCATACAGGAATTACTCTTTCCTTATTTCCTTTTCCCAGCACCTTTATTTGATTATAGCTTTTATCAACCTGCAGTTCCTTTAGCGTTACCAGTTCTGCCTGCCGCATACCTGTATTGTAAAAAAGCTGCATTATAAGCTCCTCTGTTCTCCCCTTCCAGTTATTTTCAAATTCAACATATTTAAATAGTGTTTCTGTACCCTTTTCATCAATATATTGAGGAAGCCTTTTTTTATTCTTTGGAGAAATAATAGCCGCCATCGGGCTTACCGTCAGTTTCCCTTCTTTTAACTGGAATTTAAAAAAAGACTTTAATGCAGATATTTTCCTGTTGATGCTTCTTGATTCCATGTTGCCTTCTTTCAAAGCAGCCAGCCAACTTCGAATAAAAGATGCGGTAATTTCATTTAATTGTATTTCATCAAATTGGTTAAAAAGAAAATCAAAAAAAGATGTAAGGTCGTTCTGATACGATATAATGGTATGCTTAGAATATCTCTTTTGAAATTTGAGGTAATCTAAAAAGGGCTGAATTACATGGGGATAAGCTACAGGCATAAAAAAACTGATAACCGAAATTACATCATCCGGTTATCAGTTTCAATATTATTAAAAGATTCTTTTGCTTAAACGTCTATTTTACCACTAGCAATACTCTGCTTATACACAGCTTTCAACACCTCGGTACGACGCTGTACAGATGGTTTGGTATAAGATTGTCTTGCCCTCAACTGTAGCAATACCTTGCTTTTTTCAAACTTCTTCTTGTACTTTTTAAGTGCCTTGTCGATGTTTTCGCAGTCTTTAGAATCAATAATTAACATAATTTATATACCTCCTTTGGTAGATTTTTAAGAGGCGCAAAGATAGGGGGATAATATTTACGGAGCAATTTTTATTTAAATCTTTTTGACAGCCCAACTCATTTGGAATTTGGGGCAGGGTAAAGGATATTTGACAAATGTTTACAGGCATAATAGAAACAACGGGTACAATTGAAAAAATAACCAGTTCCGGCACTAATAAAACCTATTGGATAAAATCCCTGATTTCCACAGAACTAAAGGTTGACCAAAGCGTTTCTCATAATGGCGTGTGCCTTACGGTAGAAGCTGTTAATGACGATGTACACCAATTGACCGCTATTGAGGAAACTTTGCTCAAAACAAACCTAGGCGATTGGAAAGAAGGCGTCATGGTAAATATTGAGCGTTGCCTGCAAATGAACGGGCGGCTTGATGGGCACCTTGTACAAGGCCATGTGGACACAACTGCCACTTGTATTGCGGTAATTGAGAAAAACGGAAGCTGGGAATATAGTTTTGAGATTGATAAACAGTTTGCAAACCTGGTTATTGAAAAAGGTTCCATCAGCCTCAACGGCATCAGCCTTACTATTTTTAATGTGAAAGAAAATGGTTTTAGTGTTGCTATTATTCCCTACACTTATAACCACACCAACATGCGGTTTTTAAAACAAGGCGACAGAGTGAATATTGAATTTGATATGATTGGGAAATATGTAAACAGGATGCAGGAGTTGAAGAAATAATTACTCCACATGCACCTGTTTCTTTATAACTGAACCTTCACTTGCTTCCGGTAAAAACTTTCTTTCTTTTACCAAATAACCATTGCCTTTTTCACACATATGCACCCTTAAATTATCAATGCTGTATGGGTTGCCATCAGGTATATCTGCGATATTTGAGTAACGTATATCATGCCCATCAACAATAATTACACAACCGCTGCCAATAGCCTCCATTTTATTGCCTTCGGTAATCAACATACCAGTGTCTTCGCCCAAGCCAATGCCAATGCAAGACGGATTAGTGGCAACTGCCTGCGCCAGCCTTGTAAAACGCCCACGCTTTTCAAAATGGCTGTCAATAATTACAGCATCCATAAGGCCAAGCCCGGTTGTCATTTTTACTTCCCCTTTTAAATGCGCCTTTGAAGCATTGCCTTCATATATCATAGTATTGCTCATTGCCATGGCGCCGGCGCTGGTACCTGCAATAGTAAAAGCTTCTTCGTTTTGGTAACGCTCCAGCAAAATATTTAAAAATTTTGTGCCGCCGAAGGTGGATGACAAACGCAACTGGTTGCCGCCGCTGAACATTACTGTATCACATTTTTTTATCCTTTCAATGTAATCCTCATTCAGTGCATCGGCACGGTTGCGGATGTGCATTACATTAATATTGATACAGCCAATTTTTCCAAAAGCATCAATATAATTTTCCCCCACTTCATAAGGAATCATCGAGGCAGTGGTAATTACTTCTATTTTAGCAGCAGTGCCGCCACTTTCTTTTACAATACGATTGAGGATGCCAAGTTCAAAAAAGTTGAGGTTGTTGCGGTTGATTTCACCTTTCTCAAGGTCGGTGCCTTTGTCTTCTGCACCCCCGATAGCAATTAATTTCCCTTTGGGTAAGCTCATGCTGACTGTTTACTGATTAACGCAAAAATAGGGGAAATCGTGTTTGTGAATTTTCTGTTCCAATTAGTTTTGAACGCAGATTCTTATGATTGGGTGATATGTTATGATTTTCTCTGTAATTCTTAACAATCATAATAATCAGCGTTCCTCAAAAACTGTTTTTTTGAAAACCAAACTCTTTCCCCTAATTTTCATTTTCTCTCTTTTAAAAAATACAAAACCAAACTAACAATATGAAAATTGCAGAAATCAAAGTATTGAAAGGCCCTAACTACTGGAGCGTTCGCAGGCCTAAACTGATACAGATGAAGCTTGATTTGGAAGAGATGGAGCAAAAGCCAACCAATACAATCCCGGGTTTCAGGGAGCGCCTTGAGAAAATGTTTCCCAGTATGATTGAGCACCGCTGCAGTGTTGGCGAACGTGGAGGATTTTTTCAACGCATTGAAGAAGGTACCTGGATGGGCCATGTAATTGAGCATATTGCTTTGGAAATACAAACATTGGCTGGAATGGACACAGGCTTTGGTCGCACAAGAGGGACCGGTGTGGAAGGCGAATAC
>CAZBTD010000165.1:3076-5499 GCA_964494815.1 uncultured Ferruginibacter sp.
AATACTATGTTGTATTCAGCTATATGGAAGAAGATGCAGGTGTATATGCTGCAAAAGCTGCTGTACGGATTGCACAAGCATTAACTGATGCTGCTGAATATAATTTGGAGGAAGACATACAAAAATTAAGAGAGATAAGAGAGGATACAAGACTTGGGCCTTCTACCGGTTGTATTGTGGAGGAAGCTGCTAAAAGAAATATCCCATACATAAGATTGAACAAACAAAGTTTGGTGCAGCTTGGCTATGGTGTTCATCAAAAAAGAATAAGGGCTACAATTGCATCTACAACAAGTAACATCGCAGTTGACATTGCCTGCGATAAAGAAGAAACAAAATTATTACTGGAGGCTGCTGAAATTCCTGTACCAAGAGGAACAGTAATAAGAACAGAAGAAGGATTAAAAGATGCAGTGGAAAAATTCAAATATCCATTAGTAATAAAACCAATTGATGGCAACCATGGCAAAGGCAACACAACCAACATCACCACATGGGAACAGGCAATAAAAGCATTGGAAGCTGCCAAACAATATGGCCGCAATGTGATTGTAGAAAAATTTATTACCGGTTTTGATTTCCGTTGCCTTGTTATCAATAACAAATTTATTTGTGCAGCATTGCGTACGCCTGCAAGTGTGGTAGGCGATGGCGAGCACAATATCAAATGGCTGATTGACGAAACAAACAAAGACCCACGCCGTGGTTATGGTCACGAAAAAGTATTGACGCAAATAACCATTGACCAGTTCACTCAAAAAATGATGGATGATGGTGGGTTTAATTTAGATACAGTTCCTAAAAAAGGAGAAAGAGTTTTATTAAAACCAACAGCCAATCTTTCTACTGGTGGTACATCAACAGATGTTACAGATGAAGTGCATCCTGCGAATGTTTTCATGTTTGAACGCATCGCAAAAATCATCGGCCTTGATATTTGTGGTATTGATGTGATGGCAACTGATTTAAGAACTCCCGTGAGTGAAAACGGTGGTGCAATATTAGAAGTAAACGCAGCTCCCGGTTTCCGTATGCACATTGAACCTGCTGAAGGTTTGCCAAGAAATGTTGCAGAGCCTGTAATTGATATGTTGTTTCCAAAAGGAAGTATTGGCCGCATACCAATCATTGCCGTAACTGGAACAAATGGCAAAACAACTACAACAAGGCTAACTGCACATATTGCAAAAAGCGCCGGCAAAAAAGTGGGTTACACCACAAGCGATGGCGTGTATATACAAAACCAGTTGATGATGAATGGTGATTGTACCGGGCCAATATCATCGTCATTCGTTTTAAAAGACCCTACTGTTGATTTTGCAGTACTTGAATGTGCAAGAGGTGGCATATTAAAAAGCGGCCTTGCTTTTCAAAATTGTGATGTGGCTGTTGTTACCAATGTCGCTGCAGATCACATTGGTTTGGGAGGCATTAATACAGTGGAGCAAATGGCTAAAGTAAAAGCGGTGGTTCCTGAAACAGTATTCAATCATGGCTTTGCTATTTTAAATGCAGAAGATGATTTGGTGTATGCAATGAGGGAAGGATTAAAATGCAACATCGCTCTTTTCAGCATGGATGAAAACAATTCAAGAATTAAAAAGCATTGTGCAGATGGTGGGCTTGCAACAGTTTATGAAAACGGCTATGTAACTATCATGAAAGGCAACTGGAAAATACGTGTAATGGCTGCAAAAGATATTCCGCTTACTTATGAAGGAAAAGCGTTGCACAATATTGCCAACTGTCTTCCTGCAGTAATGGCGACGTATTTATACCGTGATATTTCAATTGAAGATATAAGACAGGGATTGCTGACATTTATACCCGGTGAAAGCCTTACACCAGGAAGATTAAATTTCTTTCATTTTAAAAATTTCACTTTCCTGGCAGACTTTGCACACAACCCACACGGCTTAAAACTGCTATGTGATTTTGTAAGCAAACTGGATTATAAAACAAGAATAGGTGTTATCAGTGGCACCGGCGATAGAAGGGATGAAGACATTATGGAACTCGGTGAAATATCTGCCGGATACTTTGATGAGATCATCATCCGTTGCGATAAAAATTTACGTGGGCGCTCGGCAGATGAAATAATCGGGTTGCTGCAACAGGGAATAAATAAAATCAATGCCTCTGTTCCAGTAAAAGTAATTGCCAATGAAAATGAAGCGCTGGAATATATTTATGCCAATCCGGTGCAAGGTGCTTTATATACCATTATGTGTGATGTGGTAGCCGGGGCGCTGGATAAGATTAAAGAATTGAAGGCAAGGGAGGATAAAAATTAAGAGGCAAAATGATTTTGCATTTTTAGTGTTAACCCCTACTTTTGCAATCCCAAATAAAAATTGGGAAACAGGATTGGGTTATGGTGTAACGGTAGCACTACAGATTTTGATTCTGTCTGTCTAGGTTCG
>CAZBTD010000166.1:0-5403 GCA_964494815.1 uncultured Ferruginibacter sp.
GAATTACTCTTCCTGGCGCCATATTTTTAGGGGTTGTAGCTATTATGCCGGCTATTGTGATGATGTTTGATGTAAACCGTGCTTTTGCCCTATTCTTTGGAGGGAGTTCCATACTGATTATGGTGGGTGTGGTATTAGATACACTGGCAACTATTGAAACGTATCTGTTGAATCGTCACTATGATGGATTAACTTCTTCGGGAAGAATTAAAGGAAGACAGGGAATTGCTGCCGCCAGCATGTAAAATATAAAGTGACCCCTCTCCGAAACGAGAGGGGTTTTTTAATTTAAAATAGTTGATTACAATATACTATCGGGTAAGAGATGGCCATAAAAATTAAAACAAACGAAGAGATTGAGCTGATAAGAAAGAGCTCGGAGGTATTGTCGAAAGCATTGGCCGAGGTGGCTAAAGCAATTCAGGCAGGTACTAACGGTTTGGTATTGGATAAAATAGCGGAGGATTTTATACGAGATCATGGCGGTAAGCCTTCTTTTAAGGGCTATCATGGTTTTCCGAATTCTTTGTGTATTTCAGTGAATGATGATGTGGTACACGGAATTCCTCATGCAATTGCTTATCAAGAAGGAGATATTATTTCTGTTGATTGTGGCGTATTTATGAACGGCTTTCATGGCGATATGGCCTATACTTTTGGTGTAGGTGAGTTGAAACCTGAAATTGAGCGGTTATTGAAGGTAACCAAGCAGTCGTTGTATTTGGGTATTGAACAGGCTACTACCGGAAAAAGAACCGGAGATATAGGTTTTGCAGTACAAGATTATTGCGAACGCCAGAACCCCTATAAGTGCGTACGCGAACTGGTGGGTCATGGGATAGGCCGTACGTTACATGAAGACCCTCAGGTGCCTAACTATGGCCGTAAAGGCGATGGTGCACGTTTGCCCGAGAACTGTGTAATTGCTATTGAACCTATGGTTAACATGGGTAAGAAAGATGTTTATACTAAAAAGGATAATTGGACCATTGCTACTCAGGACGGAGCACCATCGGCTCATTTTGAACATACTGTATTAGTGAAAGCTCAGCATGCAGAATTGCTTACCTCTTTTGAATGGATTGAAGCAGCTATACAGGTTAATGCGGCTCTGTGTAAAATTTAGAAGTTACTTTTGCAGTAAAATCCGTACCGCTTTGTTCTTAATTTTCTGCCCTTGAACTTTATGCAGCATAGATGATATTTTACAGCGCTTAACCGCTGCATAGGAGGTGAAATCCTGCACCTCAATCAAACCAAGTTCTTCTTTATGCAGTCCACCCTTTTGAAGGAGGAAGCCTACGATATCAATTTTATTGATCTTGTCTTTTTTTCCGGCAGATATGTAAACAGTGCCCCATTCGCCTGATTGCGGAAGGGTGTAACTAGCAGAGAGTTCAATTTCTGTAATCTTTTCTTTTACAAATTCAGGAATGGTTTCTTCCTCTCCTAAAACCATGTAGGCAGTACCTTCAGTATGCATTCGAGCGGTACGGCCGTTACGGTGTGTAAAGCTTTCGAGAGTGTGTGGTAACTGATAATGTATGACGTGTTTGATAGCCGGTATATCAATCCCGCGAGAGGCCAAATCGGTGGTAATGAGAATACGGTTGGTTCCATTTCGAAATTTTACTAATGCCAGTTGCCTTTCGTCCTGCTCCAGTTTTCCGTGATACACATCGTGAATTACTCCGCTTTTTTGAAGTAATGTACTGATGCGGTCTACTGCATCGCGATGATTGCAAAATACCAGGGTTGTTTCGTTTCCGGTTTGGGCCAGTAATGCCACCAAAGCAGGCAGTTTATCATGCCCCTGAGCACGTACCGTTTGAAGGCTAAGTTGAGGACTTATATGTTCCTTTAAGAAGTTTATGTGTTCAGGCTGAACTAAACCTGTAAAGGAGGGAATTTCGATGCCCATGGTAGCTGAGGTAAGTATGCGCTTATTCAGCTTGGGTAAATGACTGATGATAAATTCCATTTCACGTTGAAAGCCAAACTCCAGACTTTTATCAAATTCATCGAGTACTAAGGTTTTTACCATTGAGGTGTCAAAGCTTTCTCTTTCTATGTGATAAACAATTCTTCCAGGGGTGCCTACCAGCACCGCTGGCGGATGCTGAAAATTATTTCGTTCTACCTTGGTATCGTGCCCGCCATAACAGCAGTTTATTTTAAAACCTGTGCTCATAGTTTTAAACACCTGCTCAATTTGCATAGCCAGTTCGCGACTGGGAACTAATATCAATGCCTGCACACCATTTATCTGTGGTTTCAGTAAGCTGAGCAGAGGCAGCAGAAAAGCCAACGTTTTGCCCGAGCCAGTTGGTGAAAGCAACACCAGGTCATGTTCTTTTCTGCTTTCCATGGCCTCCAGAACAGCTAACTGCATGGGATTTAGTGCCGCTATTTTTAAATGGCTGAGTATTTTCCGTATCATGGTTATGGCGGTGAAGGTAATTTTTAATGCGGGTTACCTCTGTAAAAGCACTGGGTACTTTGTTCGGGTAATATGTCAGGAGATTGATGTGTTTTTGGATACAACCCCAAAATTGTAGATTAACGGCTGCGGACGCATTTGCATGCTAAGATAACTGATTGAGGCTACTTAACCTCAAAGTCAAAAACCTTTTCATTTTCCAGAAAGCCTTCAAGTCTGTCACCAATTTTTACAGGCCCGACACCAGCCGGAGTGCCGGTGAAAATTAAATCTCCGGTTTGCAGCGTGAAAAACTGTGATGCGTACGCAATAATTTTTTCAAATGAGAACATCATATCTTTTGTGTTTCCAACCTGCACTTGAGCTCCATTCAGGTTCATAGAAAAATTGAACCCGCTGCTTTTGGCAGCAGGAATAGAAGCCCCTTTCCTGAATTCACCAATAACTGCGCTATTATCAAAAGCTTTAGCAATTTCCCACGGGAGGCCTTTCGCTTTTTGCTGGCTTTGCAAATCGCGTGCAGTAAAGTCGATACCAACCGTAACATCCTCAAAGTACTTATGGGCAAACTTCTCATCAATATACTTTCCCTGTTTACAAACCTTAATGACTAATTCAGTTTCGTAATGCAGGTCACCAGTCCATTCAGGAAAGTAAAAGGGTTTATCATCTTTTAGTAAGGCAGTTTGAGGTTTCAAAAACACAACAGGTTTGTCTGGAATTTCATTCTTCAATTCCTTTGCGTGTTCTGAGTAGTTTCTGCCAATACAAATTATTTTCATTGGTAAGGTGTTAGTTTTTATTTCCTATAAACTCTTGACGGTAGTAACCTCCGCTGCCGCCATTATTATAGTAGTAATTCATAGTGTCGGGTAAAATCAATTCAAATGACTCCCCAACCGTGCAGCATCCCCAGCGACTATACCGGCTACTATCATTGTATTGAAACCGCCATTCATAGTTATCATAACTGCGAATAATTTGTATACTGTCATTAGACAGAGTATCCAGAAAAAAACTGCCGTTGTAAATCGTATCAAGATAGGTAGTGCATCCGTAACATCCGGCTACATCATGAAAAATACCAGAATAGGAGCCTATCCATTTACAGCTTTCGCAGTTTGAATGAACTGATTCCTTTTTACACCCATAGACAAACATGAGAACAATTGTAAAAAGCAGGCTCAAACGATTTATCATGCCTTATTATATTTACTCATAGCTCTTTCAATACCTTCAAACATAAAACTATTAACCCCATCACAGGCTATATTAATCCTATCTTCCAGCAATTTCATTTCGTCCACGCTCCAATTTCCCAGTACATAGTCTACTTGTCTTCCTTTAGCAAATTCATTACCCACTCCAAAGCGTAATCGGGCATAATTATTATTTCCGAATGTAGTATCAATGTCTTTTAACCCATTATGTCCACCGTCACTTCCTTTTTGACGTATACGTATTGATCCAAAAGGTATAGCCAAATCATCTAGTACCACCAATAAATTTTGTTGCGGAATTTTAAGCTCGTTAAGCCAGTATCTCACAGCCTTTCCAGACAAATTCATGTAGGTAGTAGGCTTAATTATATAGATATTTTTTCCCCGACTTCTGTATTCTGTAAAAAAAGCAAGACGCTCCAAACTGAATGCCGTTTTAGCATTAGCCGCTAATCGGTCTGCAACTTTAAAACCAATATTGTGTCTTGTATTTTCGTACTCTGCCCCAATATTTCCTAATCCGGCAATTAAAAAACTCATGGGTGCAAGTTAACAGTTAATGTCTAAAGCCAAACCCGCATAAAACAAAAAAAGCGTCAGAATTTATATCCTGACGCTTTAAGTTCAACTATTGTTATTGAAGGCCAAATTACTTCTTCTTCTCTTCGGCCTTAGCAGCAGGAGCGGCAGCAGCGGCAGGAGCAGCGGTAGGAGCAGCGGCAGCCTTAACTTCCTCTTTAGCAGCACGTGGTACATTCACCTTAGCAAATGGATTAGCCGGTGAGTGAAGGAACGTAACTCCGGGAATTACGATATCCTTTATTCTTTTCACAGAACCCAGATCCATATCAGTTACATCAACTTCTATAGATGTTGGCAGATCTTTTGGCAAAGCCAATACATGAAGCTTTCTGAATGCCTGCTCTAACTTACCTCCCAGGATAAGTCCTTTAGGAGTTCCATTTAAACGGATAGGCACATATACCTTCACTTTTACATCATCTACCAACTCTTGAAAGTCGAGGTGAAGTAACTCATCGTTCACCGGAGCAAACTGAGAGTCTTTAACAATTGCTTTGTAAGTTTTTCCGTTCAAGTTGATTTCTGCCAAACGGAAGTCTGGGGTAAAAATCAGTTTACGAAATTCTGCAACCGGGGCGAAAAAGTTAAGCGTCTCTTTTCCTCCGTACAGATTGCAAGGAACATTTCCTGCCTTGCGCAGTGCCCGCGTAGCCTTCTTTCCAAGTTCGGTTCTTGGCGTGGCGTTGATTACTACTGTTTCCATTTTTAAATTGGATTTTGGTTTATAAAAAATCTTTGATTACTGTTTTGATTTTACCTTTCTTAAACCGATGGGGTTAAGAAGAGTGAGTTAATACTTTTGTGTTCATGGGTGTTTCGTATGGCTTGAGCAAACAGCTTGGCTACACTTAACACTTTAATTTTTTTAGATTTTTGACGAAGTGGCAGTGAGTTTGTTACTACCAGTTCGCTCAACTTACTTTTTTCAATGTTTTCTATTGCTTTGCCCGAAAGAACAGCATGTGTGCAAAAAGCTCTGACACTATTAGCACCCTTTTCCATGAGCAAGCTGGCAGCATTGCAAAGCGTACCTCCCGTATCAATCATATCGTCTACCAGAATAACGTTCTGCCCTTTCACATCCCCAATCAAGGTCATCTCGGCCACTTCGTTCGCTCGCTTGCGGTACTTATCACAAATAACCATATTGGCATTGAACTG